>JACZQZ010000134.1 GCA_022545455.1 Pseudomonadota bacterium | reverse complement strand
CGCCATCATCGAGGTCTTCGCCTCGCCGTTCCGCACCTTCACCATCGTCCTGACGCGGCCGAATGGTCTCAGCTGCGTGATGGCGGCGGGCGAGAACTGGGAAGATCTGCCGAAGCGGCTGGCCGGCACCAAGATCTGATCGCCGTTCCGCGGCCAACCTCGACTCATGTGACCCCCCACACCCCACCAAAGGAGGGGCGGATGGAAACCAACCTGAATTACCAGCGCCGGCTGGCGGAAACCCTGGTCGCCGGGCTCGGCATCGAGGCGGCCATGGATTTCGCGCGCGAGAACGACTGGGACGGCGTCCTCGCCCGGATGTGCGCGAACGGCGCCCCGGGCGGCCACACGCTTCCCCGCCGACCCGTCGGCCGGCAGCCGGAGCGATGCGCAGGGGCACCGTCCGACGGAGCGGACTGACCTACCCCCACGAACGATACCATTTTTAAGTTAGAACCGGTTGCGATGGGAAGGCCCGGCCGGGCCAATGCCCGTGTGTGGCCAATGTCAGAGAAGGGTCACACGCGGACACCGGCGGGCTAAGCTCCAGACCCGACGCCGCCGCTCTTTATGAGAACACACCCTGATCCCCCAGGGGATAGTCGGCGATGGTCTGGTAGCGGGCGCCGGTGTGGCTCAGATAGCTGCGCAGCAGATCGAAGCGGTCCACCGGGAACGGTCCGGCGGCAAAGGCGTTGTGGGTCTCGAGATAGGGGCCGACCCGCGCGCTCGCCGTGTTCCTGAAGCGGGCCAGGGTGACATGGGGCTTGAACTTGCGGCGCTCGGGCTCGAACCCGGCGCGGACGATGGCCGATTCGACCTTGTCCCTCAGGTGCGCCAATCCGTCCGATTGCGCCACCCCGGCCCACACCGCGCGCACCTTGCGTCCCGAAGCGAAACACCCCACCCCGCCGAGCGCGAGGCGGAAGGCCGGCTGGCGCACGTCGCCCAGCGCGGCGTCGATGTCCTCGGCCTGGATGGCGTCCACCTCGCCGATGAACCTGAGGGTGATATGGATGGTGTCGGTGTCCACCCAGCGGGCGCCGGGCACGCCGGAACACAAGCTCCCCAGGCTTTCGCGCACCTCGGCGGGCAACGGGACGCCGACGAAGAGACGCATCACGGACCCTTTCTCCCGCTCACGGCGCCGGGTTGGGGTTTTCCCGGTGGATGGCCTCGATGCCGTCGACGACGTCCGGGGCCAATCTCACGTCGACCGACGCCAGGTTGCTCTCGAGCTGCGCCGACGTCGTGGCGCCGATGATCGTGCTGGTCAGGAAACGGCGTGAATTCACATAGGCCAGGGCCATCCGTGCCGGATCCAGCCCGTGGCGGCGGGCCAGAGCCACGTAAGCTTCGGTGGCGGCGACGCCGTTGGCCTTCTCGTAGCGGGCGAACCGGGGGAAAAGGGTGAGGCGCGCCGCCGCGGGCTTGGCGCCGCCCAGATACTTGCCGGACAGGACCCCGAAGGCGAGCGGCGAATAGGCGAGCAGGCCGCAGTCCTCGCGAATCGCCGCCTCGGCCAGTCCCACGTCGAAGACCCGGTTGAGCAGGTTGTACGGGTTCTGCACGCTCACCATCCGGGGCAGCCCGTTGGCCTCCGCCAGGGCGAGGAATTTCATGACGCCCCACGGCGTCTCGTTGGAAAGGCCGATGCAGCGCACCTTTCCCGCCCGCACCAGGTCCGCCAGGACACCGAGAACGTCTTCCAGGGGGGTGAAGGCGTCGTCGTCTTCGTGTTCGTAGCCGAGCCGCCCGAAGAAGTTGGTGTTCCGCTCGGGCCAATGGAGCTGATAGAGGTCCACGTAGTCGGTCTGCAGCCGTTCGAGGCTGCCGTCCACGGCCGCTTCGATGTGGGCGCGGTCGAACCTGAGGTCGCCGCCGCGGATGTAGGGGAAGCGCGGCGCCGGCCCGGTGATCTTGGTGGCGACGATCACCTTGTCCCGCATCGCGCGCGCCTTCAGCCAGGTGCCGATGATGGTTTCGCTGCGCCCGAAGGTCTCGGCGCGGGCCGGAAAGGAATACATCTCGGCGGTGTCGATGAAGGTGACGCCGGCGGCGACGGCCATATCCAGCTGCTGGTGGGCCTCGGCTTCCGAGTTCTGTTCGCCGAACGTCATGGTGCCGAGACAGACGCGGCTGACCATGATGTCGGTTCGGCCCAGGCGGCTGTATTCCATCGTTTCCCCCGTTCCCCCGTCCTTCTAGAGAAACAGGACAAGCACGCCGGTATAGGCATAGAGACGGTTGTTGGAAATCTCCCCGCCGGCATAGAAACCGACCAGGGGAACCGCGCCCAGACCGGCGCGGATCAGCGCCATTTCCCGGCCTTCCTCGCCGAACATGTTGGGGCCGCGCGCGACGCAACTGATATAAAGGCCGCCCCTGGGCGGCCCGGCCAGGCGGCGCTTCAGCTTTTCCAGCATGGCGACAAGGTCGGCCTCGGCGCTTTCGGGATCGCGGCGCACGAACATCACCCGATCGCCGGGACGGATTTCGCCGCCCACGGCCAGCCAGCCGCGCACCGGATCGATGCCGACCAGGTTGCGCACCATGTAGTCGCCGGTGTCGGACCCCTCGATCGGGATCGCCGCATGGATGTAGCCGGCCACCCGGTCCAGGTCACCGGCCAGGAGGTCGCCCACGTCCTCCTTGAACACGTCCAGCGCGCGCCGCCCGTCCAGGCCGAGAATAACGTTGTCCACACAGTCCGAGATCACGTGGCTTGGCGCGACCGGCGTGCATCCCTGGCTCAGTCCCGTCGCCACCTCCACCTCGGGCGCGAAAAGTATTCCCGAAAGGCCGCCGCCGGTAACCTCTTCGGCCACGTGCTGGCCTTCCGCCCGCGACGACGTCAGGCCGCCGACCAGGAAGCCCGAGGTGGCCAGGGCCAGCTCCTCGATCAGACCGAGGCTGTCGGGATTGCTCGGGTCGACGTGAACGATGCCGAACCTGGGCGAGACCCGTGCCATCCATTCCCGGTGACCGGCGGACAGCTCGTCGGTCCCCTTGCTTATGGTGGGGATCACGGAAAAGCCGTCGTCGGGCAGGTCCGCCGCCATGACCGCCACCGCCGGACGGTCGAAATATTCCTCCGAGTCCGCGCAGATGCCCATGCCGACGCCGCCGACCCAGTGCTCTATCCCGGTCTTTCGCCTGAGGTACGCAAGGATACTGCCCAGGTCTTCGGCCAGGGCGTCGGTGACGTACACGAACCCCAGGTTGGCCTTGACCGGCGCCGGGCCCAGCCCGTCGGCGCAGGCCTTGGCGGCATGGGCCCAGTCGTCGGCCGCGGCATGGGCGACCCTGAACGGAGTCATGGGCGATCGGTCCCTGCGTTCTCTTTGCTGTCGGCTCGGCGCCCGGACGGCCCCGGATTCCATCATAGGTGGGGCGGCGCCCGGGCCCCACCAAAAAAACGCCCGTCGGCGGGACGGGACGGCGTTCGCCAAGGGGTCGCCGGGGTCGATGGATGCCCCTTCGGCGGGGGTCAAGGTTACCGAAAGTTAACCCCCGGGCCTATTGATTCCGGCCGGTTTGCTGCCATATTAGCGGCAAGTTTTGACATCAGCAGGTTGAAGGGGGTTTTCAAATGGCTCTCGGACCCGAGAAACGATTTGAACTGCGCACCCAGCCAATGACCCGGGCTGAGGCCGAAGCCGCGGAGATCGACGTCGGCCTGCGCGCGTACATGCTCAAGGTTTACAACTACATGGCCTCGGGCCTGGCGCTCACCGGGATCGTCGCCTACGGCGTCTCCACCTCGGAGGCGGCCATGCAGGTGATCTTCGGCGGCGGCATGCTGTTCTGGGTTATCGCCCTGGCGCCACTGGGCCTGGTGTTTTACCTGAGCGCGCGCATCAACTCCATGCAGGCGAGCACCGCCCAGACCCTGTTCTGGGTGTACGCGGGCCTGATGGGGCTGTCGCTGTCCTTCATTTTCATCGTCTATACCGGCACCAGCATCGCGCGGGTGTTTTTCATCACCGCCGGGACGTTCGCCGGCATGAGCCTGTACGGCTACACGACGAAGCGGGATCTTTCGGGCTGGGGCTCGTTCCTGTTCATGGGGCTGATCGGCGTCATCATCGCCAGCGTGGTGAACATGTTCCTCCAAAGCACGGTCATGCACTTCGTCATTTCGGTGATCGGCGTTCTCGTGTTCGTCGGGCTGACCGCCTATGACACCCAGGCCATCAAGAACATGTATTCCGAGTCCGATTCGGACGAGGTTTACAGCAAGAAGGCCGTCATGGGGGCGCTCAGGCTGTATCTGGACTTCATCAACCTGTTCATCATGCTGCTGCGCCTGTTCGGCTCGCGCCGGTAAGCTCGGCGGCAGGCACGGAAACCGACCGCCCGGGGGCGTCGCCGCCGGGCGGTTTTGCTTTGCCGCCACGGACCCGCCGCCGGATCGCGCCGGCCGCCGGTAGTGTGGTAGCGTGGCGGTACGCGAACGGTCCATCCGCCAAACATCGGAAAAAAAGCCATGCACAACCCCGCACCCGTCGATCACCCGGTGCACGAACTCATCCAGCGGCGGTGGAGCCCACGGGTGTTTTCGGACCGGCCGGTCGAGGCGGCGACGCTTCTCACCGTCCTCGAGGCCGCCCGCTGGGCGCCGTCGTCGTTCAACGAGCAGCCCTGGTCCCTGATCGTCGCCACCCGCGAGAGCCCCGAGGACTTCGAGCGCCTGCTCGCCTGCCTGGTGCCGGGCAACCAGTCCTGGGCGCGCCATGCGCCGGTGCTCATGCTTTCGGTGGCGAAACTGGCCTTCGCGCGCACCGGCAAGCCCAACCGCCATGCCCTGCACGACGTCGGGCTGGCGTCCGCCCAGCTGGCCCTCCAGGCCACGGCCCTCGGCCTGGCCGTGCATTTCATGGCCGGCTTCGACGGGGCGCTGGCGCGAAAGGCCTTCGCCATACCGGACGGCTTCGAGCCGGGCGCCGCGGCCGCCCTCGGCTATCACGCGAAGATCGACGATCTGCCCGACGAGGCGCGCCAAAAGGCCCTGGCGCCGCGCCGGCGCAAGCCTCTCGGGGATTTCGTGTTCTCGCGGACCTGGGGGGAACCGGCGGCGCTCGTCCGCTGAACGGCGTGAGGCCCGTTGGATTTCCAAGATGCCACCCAACGGGGCGCGGGGAGGCTAACGGTTTCGGGCGTGGCGGGCGGGCGCTGTCAGATGCCGGAAGGGGCAAATACCGTTTAAGGAGAGTCCGCTTCTAAATAATATCGCTGACGATTCTTATGATGCGGCGGCGCCGATGGCGACCACGATCACCGTGACGACGATCCCGGCCCCGGCCCTCCCGCGGCATCCAATCGCGCCGCCGCGCCCCGCGCCTCATCCCCCGGGACGGACGACCAGACACCCCATCTCGCGCCTGGCCAGTTTCGCGCACAGGGCGCGCGCCGCGGCTTTGTCGCCTACGGGGCCGGCGCGCAGGCGGTAGAACACCCCCTTTTCCGGCCCGAGATCGGCCTTGGTGATGGAAAGGGTTAGTCTCCCCAGCAGGTCCAAATTCTTGCGCCGCAAGCGTTCCCATTCGCCCCGCGCCCCCTCCAGGGACCGCTCGGCGGCCAACTGGACCTTGTAGGCCGGCGCCGTCTCGGCCTCCTTGGCCGGCGTCTTGGGAGCCGGCGCCGTCTCGGCCTCCTTGGCCGGCGTCTTGGGAGCCGGCGCCGTCTCGGCCTCCTTGGCCGGCGTCTTGGGAGCCGGCGGCGGCACCGCGTCCAGGGGCGCCCGAGCCGCGCGTTTCTTGTCCCCGGCTGCGGCGGTTTCCACGGTAAAGTCCACGCCGTTTACAACGGTACTATCGCCATGAATTCCGACGGCGCTTTCGGGGGATGCCGTCAGCTTCAACCGGGCCATCTGCTCGGGGTCTATCCTGACGACGTAATGGCCCGGGGGCACGAATTCAAAGAGGTAGAACCCGTCGAAGGCGGTCTTTACTTCCGTGACCAGCTTGCCTTCGGTGTCCAGGAGTTGCACCACGACGTCGGCGATCTCCTGCTCGGACGTGCCTCGACGCCGGTATACCGTACCGTCTACTTCGCCGGTGGAAACCACCGCGAAATCGGCTTGCCCGACGACCCCGGGTCGCACGACGACGGCTACTCCCTCGGGCCGCGGAATCCAAAAGGGATCTTCCAGGCTTTTGCGCAAGATGGTGAAATTGGTGGCCCTGTGGGCCGGCAGGCCGGTGATGAACGCCGTGCCGTCTTCGCCGGTAGGCGTGGCGATTCTGCGGTTGTTGGCGATGAACGTCACCCCCTCGATCGGCTGGTCGCCGGCATCGAACCGGCCGTTTTGGTTTTCATCGAGGAACACGCGGGCCGACATCGCGCCCTTGTCGGCGATTTCCCGCCCGCCGACGCTCCATCGGCCGGTGCGCGGTTCGCGGCCGAACGAGAAGGACAGCGTGAGCCGCGCGTTCAGCGAATGGTCGGTGGAATAGTCACCCAGGAGGCCTAAGGCGAACCAATCGAAACGATTGTTCAGGCCAGCGGTATAGGTGGTGATCCTGTCGCCGTTCAGTTGGCGTTGGATGGCGAAGCGGGCACTGGTATCACGGTTGATCAGCCAGTCCGCGGTGATCGTACTGGTGGTCAATTGTCTCACCGGCTTCAGTTCGTAGCTCAACGAGCTGCGCAGTGCCAACCTTCCGTAGCGCCCTCCGGTAAACAGGTCGCCGGTCAAGGTTGTGTTCTTTGACCCATCGTCGCGATCCTGCTGCCATGCCAGGTTGTTGGACACCGACAGCCCGTTCAACGCGGCCGAAAGCCGATTGGTAATTCTTGTTTCCGTGCGCCCCGATCTTTCTACATCGCGCGCGGCGGTCAGGCTGTAGGGGATGCGGAGCAGCAGCGGCACCGGGATGACGCCGTCGAGCCGCAGTTTGGAGCGGCTCTGCACTTCGCTATCGGTGGCCTTCACCCGCTCGCTTTCGAAACCGGAGAACTGGCCGTGCTCGCCGCTAAGGTTCAAGAGGCCCGCA
>JACZQZ010000133.1 GCA_022545455.1 Pseudomonadota bacterium | reverse complement strand
AGGAGCGTGCGCTGTGGCGATGCGGGGCATCGCGAAGCGTGCGCGACGCCGTCCGAAAGCCTTGGTAAGCCGCCGTTCCGGTCGCGTATGCGGCCCGTCGGAGGGCGTCGAAAAGTTTTGACGATGCACCGCATCGCCTGCAACTTTCCTCCTGCCCGACGAGCCGCCTACGCGATCTCTATGGGTCATGATCAGCGCTCCTTGGTATTAAAGGCGCTTGACCACCAAGCTGGTGATGTCGTCGTGCTGCGGCGCCCCGTAGGTGAACACATCCAGGGCGGAGAACACGGTCACCGCCAGGGCCTCGGCGGGAAGGTCCCGGCCCTCCCTTAGCGCGGCGGCCAGGCGCTCCTCGGTGAACTGGTTGCGGTCCGCATCGAAGGCCTCCGTCAGACCGTCCGTGTAATAGAACAGCGTGTCCCCGGGAAACAGGGTGAGCGAGGCCTGTTCAAAGACGGCTCCCTCCTCCACCCCGAGGACGACCCCTTCCCCCCCTTCCAGGTGGCGCACCTCGCCGGATTCCCCGTCGATCATGAAGGGCGGCGGGTGGCCGCCGTTGGCGTAGGTGAGTTCCCAGGTGGAGGTATCGAGGATGCTGTAGAACACCGACACCAGGATGCCGGGGATGCTTTCGCGGCACAGCAGCGTGTTGACCCGGGCCAGACAGTCCCCGGGCGCGGCCCCGGTCGACGTCGCCGCCCGCATCAGGGTGTGGGCCACGGCCATGAAGAAGGCGGCGGGAACGCCCTTGCCCGCCACGTCGGCGACGACGAACCCCAGGGTCTCGGCGCCGATCTCGAAGAAGTCGTAGAAATCGCCGCCCATCTCCCGGGCCGGCGTCATCTGGGCGAAGATGTCCAGGTCGTCGCGCCCCTGGAAGCGGCCGGGCAGGATGCCCTGCTGGATGGCCTCGGCGATGCCCAGTTCCTTGCGGATGGTTGCCAGTTCCCGGGCGCCTTCCCGGGCCCGGCGCCGTTCCTCGAGGTCGGCCAGGACCCGGGTCACGGTGCGGGACAGGTCTTCGAAATCGATGGGCCTGGTCAGGAAGTCCACGGCGCCCTCGTTCATGGCCCGGCGGATCGCCGCCAGGTCGCCCTCGGGCGCCAGCGCGATCAAGGCCAGCCCCGGGGCCGTGTCCCGGAGCCGGCTAAATCCCTCCATTCCGGCGCGCCCGCCGACGGCGACCAGCGCCAGGGGAAAATCCGCGTCGGACGCCCAGCGGCGCGCCGCCTCGCCGGCGTCCCCGACGAACAGGAATTGGTGCGCGTCCGCGGTGCCGGGGTTGCCCAGGCGCCGGCGCGCCTCGGCGTCCAGTTCGTCGTCCACCACCAGGATCTTGGCCATGGGCGGCCCCCCAAGGGATGTGCGCCAAGAAGCTAGTACCCTCTATCACAATAGGATGGTACGTGTGATCGTCTTTTCGCGTCTTTTGGGTAGGAAGCGTCGCGCCGGCGATGCGGGGCATCGTCAAGCGGCGCTGACGCCCCCAAAAGGCGCGAAAAGCGACCCTTCGGGCGGCCATGGGCGGCCATCGGACGTCGTCGCGCGGCTCTTGTGATGGGCCGCATCACTTCGAACCGCGCTCCTCGCCGAATGGCCACCCATGGCCGTCACACGTGTCATCCTATTGTGATAGAGGGTACTAGGCCGTCAAAGGGGCGGCGCGCAATGCGAGTCTGGAACGGGGGCACCGGGAATCCGGCGAACCCAGGGGGTGGGCGAAAAACGCCCCGCCGATCCTCCGCGCCCTCCGCGTGGGGAATCTTAACGCGGAGGAGGCAATGGGACGCGGAGGAAAAGATAGACCCTGTTCACCACCAAGACACCAAGGACGCCAAGGAAAAGAGAACCCTCTGCGGTCCTCTGCGTCCTTTGCGTTTCGAATTTCAACGCGGAGGACTCAAAGGGACGCAGACGGGCACATAGCAAAGAAAGGAGGGACCGACCCACATTGCTATGAGAGGTTTCGTTCACCACACAGACACCAAGGGAGAAGGCGGGCGAAGACGTCTCGGTGCCTTTGTGTCCTGGTGGTTGGGTATCGGGAGTCCCCCGTCCCTCCCGGGCCGAGGCGGGGGACGGCTTTCCTGATACAAGGCCCGGTCTTCGATGTTTTCCTTTCCCCGCCGGAGCCGATGAAAATTGCAACCGCGGTTGACCTCCGTCAAAGTACGGACCCCGACTTCCGGGAAACATGGGCGCCCCGCGCGCCGCGGGCGAGGAGAGTAATGCCGTGAATCGCATTGGCACATCGGCGGCCAGCCGGGACGTGGCGTACCACCTGCATCCGTTCACCAACCTGAAGCTCCTGCAGACGGAAGGCCCGCTGGTCATCACCCGGGGCAAGGGCGTGCGCGTGTTCGACGAGACCGGCAAGGGCTACATCGAGGGTCTGGCGGGGCTGTGGTGCGCGTCCCTCGGGTTCGGCGAAGAGCGACTGGTCGAGGCCGCCGCGGACCAGATGCGCCGGTTGTCGTTCTACCACGGTTTCGGCGGCAACGTCTCCGACACCATCATCGACCTGGCCGAGAAGCTTGTCGGCATGGCCCCGGTGCCCATGTCCAAGGCGTTCTTCGCCAACTCGGGCTCGGAGGCCAACGACACCGCGGTCAAGCTGGTCTGGTACTACAACAACGCCCTCGGCCGGCCGAACAAAAAGAAGATCATCTCGCGCCACAAGGCGTATCACGGGGTCTCCGTGGCCGCCGCCAGCCTCACCGGCCTGCCCACCGCCCACGAGGACTTCGACCTGCCGATCCCGCGCATCCTGCACACCGACTGCCCCCATTACTACCGCTTCGCCCGGGCCGGCGAGAGCGAGGAGGCCTTCGCCACCCGCTGCGCCGAGAACCTGGAGAAACTGATCGTCGAGGAAGACCCGGAGACGGTCGCCGCCTTCATCGCCGAACCGGTGATGGGCGCCGGCGGCGTCATCGTGCCGCCGCCCACCTACTTCGAGAAGATCCAGTCGGTGCTGAAGAAATACGACGTGCTGTTCATCGCCGACGAGGTGATCTGCGGCTTCGGGCGCACCGGCAACATGTGGGGGTCGGAGACCTTCGATCTCCGTCCCGACATGATCACCGTCGCCAAGGCGCTGTCGTCGGGCTACGTGCCGATCTCGGCGCTGTTGGTTTCCGAGCCCATCTATCAGGCCGCGGTGGCGGAAAGCGAGAAGATCGGGGTCTTCGGCCACGGTTTCACCTACTCGGGCCACCCGGTGGCCGCGGCGGTGGCGCTGGAGACCCTGAAGATCTACCAGGAACGGGACATCGTCCGCCAGGTGCGCGCCGTCAGCCCCCACCTGCAGGACGGCCTCAGGCGCTTCGCCGGCCACCCGCTGGTGGGCGAGGTGCGCGGCGTCGGCCTGCTGGGCGCCGTGGAGCTGGTCAGGCAGAAGGAAACCGGCGAGCCCTTCGACCCCGGCGCCGGCGCCGGCCCCTATCTGGTCAAGCGCGCCCAACGGCACGGCCTGATCACGCGGGCGCTGGGCGATAGCATCGCGTTCTCGCCGCCCCTGGTCATCACGGTGGGCGAAATCGAGGAAATGCTGGCAATTTTCGGCCGCGCGCTCGATGAAACCGAGGCCTGGGCCGCCAAGCGGGGTCTGGTATGAGGAAATGCGAAAACGGTGCCCGGCCGCGCCAAGGTTGCGGCGGCCGGGCTTAATCCATTAGAATAATTGCAAATACGCCGGGACACTAAGTAATGCAGGACGGTGCCGGGAAGGGTCGCGTTATGGATTTTGAGAAGTTCTTCGCCGACAAGATCGCCGTCCTCAAAACGGAAGGCCGCTACCGCGTCTTCGCCGATCTGGAACGCAAGGCAGGCGATTTCCCGCGGGCCAGGAGCTACCGCGACGGCCAGGTCTCGGAAGTCACCGTCTGGTGCGCCAACGATTACCTGGGCATGGGTCAGCATCCCGTGGTGCTCGCCGCCATGCACGAGGCGCTCGACAGATGCGGCGCCGGCGCCGGCGGCACCCGCAACATCTCGGGCACCAATCACTATCACGTCCTGTTGGAGCGGGAGCTGGCCGATCTCCACCGCACGGAGGAAGCCCTTTTGTTCGGCTCCGGATGGATGGCGAACATGACCACCCTCAGCACCATCGGCGCCATGGTGCCCGAGTGCGTCATCCTGTCGGACGAAAAAAACCACAACTCGATGATCGAGGGCATCCGCCACTCCAAGGCCGAAAAGAGGATCTTCAAGCACAACGACGTGGCGCACCTGGACCGCCTGCTGGGCGAATACGAGCCCGGGCGGGCCAAGCTGGTGGCGTTCGAATCGGTCTATTCCATGGACGGCGACATCGCGCCCATCGGAGAGATGATCGATGTCGCCGAGAAACACAACGCGATGACGTTCCTGGACGAGGTCCACGCGGTCGGCCTGTACGGCGAGCGCGGCGCCGGCATCGCCGAGCGCGACGGACACATGCACCGCATCACCGTCATCCAGGGGACGCTGGCCAAGGCCTTCGGCGTGGTCGGCGGCTATATCGCCGGCTCCGCCGCCATGTGCGATTTCATCCGCTCCTACGGCTCCGGTTTCATCTTCTCCACCGCCGTGCCGCCCGGCGTCGCCGCCGCGGCCCTGGCCAGCGTGCGCTACCTCAAGGAGCACAACGATCTGCGCGAAAAGCACCAGGAGCGCGCGGCGGCGTTGAAGCGGCGCCTGCGCGAAGCCGGCATCCCGTTCCTGCCCACGGCCAGCCACATCGTTCCGGTGATGGTCGGGGATGCGCGCCTGTGCAAGGCGGCCAGCGACGAACTCATGGACCGCCACGCAATCTACGTCCAGCCCATCAACTATCCGACGGTGGAGCGCGGCAGCGAACGCCTGCGGTTCACGCCGGGCCCGCTGCACACGGACTCCGACATGGACCACCTGATCGCCGCCCTCAAGGAGGTGTGGAGCCGGCTCGGTCTGAAGGCGGCGGCTTAGGCGACCGCCGGCGGCCCGCCGCGGGCGCGGGGCCATGTCCCCCGCCGGCCCTTGCGGGGACCGGGAAACACCCCTAAATTGGGTGTGGCCGGGGCGCCCCCGTGGCATCCCGGCGGCAAGGGAAGCCGTGGAATGTATGCCGACAACACCCTGACACCCAAGGAAGCGGTCCGCCTGTGCGCCCTCGGCACCCTGGCCCTGCGGCCCATGCGCTACAGCGCCCTCGCCGACGCCATCCGCCATTTCGTCAGCCGCGTGCTGGGACCCTCCCTCGACGTCATGGGTACGTCCGTGGAGTTGTTGAAGTACGAAGGCCTGATCGAGGCGGCGGACGGGGCCGACATCGACAACGGCACCGAGCTGGCCATTACCGAAGCCGGACGCGCCGAGCTTCGCGCCCTGCTGACCGCCAACATCCGCCTCGGGGCAACCGAGCTGAACAAGCTGATCGTGGCGTTGAAGTTCCGCTTCCTGCACCTGCTGGACAAGACGGACCAGCGCACCCAGGCCGATCTGCTGGTCGAGGTCTGCGAGAGCGAACTGGCGCGCCTGGACGATCTGCGCGGGCACCACGCCGGGGACGCCGGTTTCCTGATCCAATGGCTGGACCACGACATCGGCCTGCTGCAACGCCGCCTCGCCTGGCTGGCCGAGTTTCGCGACGCCCTGTACGCTTAGTGTCCTGTCCCTGGGACAGGACACTAGATACCCCCTTTCCCCTGTCTTCGCGGCCGGAGTTTCCCCGGGCCACGGCCGGCGGCCGGCCGGGGCCGTCCGATCGGCGAAATTCGGTTTCGCGGAAGGCACCGAAAAAGAAAGATTTTAATAAAACTTAAGCAATATACGAAAGTATACTGTCATTATCACAAGTTATTGAAATCGGGACGAAAAAGAACTATAATATTAAAAAGGCGTCTACCATACGGAGGCGCCTCTCTATATCCCGGGAATGCCGCAAATGCCGGTTTTTTCGCAACCCGATTTCGACAATCACGAACAGATCATCTTCGGCTCCGACGGAGAGTCCGGGCTCAGGTGCATTATCGCCATTCACAGCACCCGGCGCGGCCCGGCCCTGGGCGGCTGCCGCATGCGGGCCTACGCCTCCGAGGACGAAGCCGTGCGGGATGCGCTCAGGCTGTCGCGCGGAATGACCTATAAGGCGGCCATCGCCGACCTCCCCTTCGGCGGCGGCAAGGCGGTGATCATCGGCGATCCCCGCACCCAAAAGACCGAGGCGCTGCTGCGCGCCTTCGGCCGGTTCCTCGAATCCCTGGACGGACGCTACATCACCGCCGAGGACATGGGCACCACGGTGGCGGACATGGACGTGGTGCGCCGGGAAACCCGTTTCGCCCGCGGTTTCTCCGATGGTAGCGGAAACCCTTCGCCGGCCACCGCTTTCGGTGTCTTCAATGCCATCCGGGCGGCCGTCGAACACAGGCTGGGACGCGGCGACCTCCGCGGGGTCCGGGTCGCCGCGCAGGGACTGGGCAACGTGGGATACCGCCTGTGCGACTACCTCGCCGCGGCCGGGGCGCAGGTATTCGTCACCGACCTCCGGGACGAGCCGGTGCGGCGCGCGGTGCGGGAATTCGGCGCCCACGCCGTGGCCCCGGACGACATCTACGACCTGGATGTGGACGTGTTCGCCCCCTGCGCATTGGGCGCCGTGATCAACGACGACACCCTGGGCCGGCTGCATGCCACGGTGGTCGCCGGTTCCGCCAACAACCAACTGGCGGAAGCCCGCCACGGCGAAGCCCTCAGGCGCCGGAACATCCTGTATGCGCCCGACTACGTCGCCAACGCGGGCGGCCTCATCGACGTGGCCTACGAGAACGCCGGGCACAGCCAGCAGACGATCCTGAAAATGGTGGAATCCATCAGCGAAACCCTAAAACGGATCTTTGCCCGCGCCGACGCCGAGAACGTGGCCACCAGCGTCATCGCCGACCGCCTGGCCGAGGAAAAGCTCCGGGCGGGCGAGTCCGCCACCATCGCGGCCTGATACCAAGGAGCGCTGATCATGGCTCATAGAGATCGCGTAGGCGGCTCGTCGGGTAGGAGGAAAGTTGCAGGCGATGCGGTGCATCGTCAAAACTTTTCGACGCCCTCCGACGGGCCGCATACGCGACCGCAACGGCGGCTT
>JACZQZ010000032.1 GCA_022545455.1 Pseudomonadota bacterium | reverse complement strand
CGTGATGATGTCATCATGTACCTTGAAGCCGGTGCCGGCGGCATGGAAGGCGGTGGACGTGTAGCCGATGGCCCTTTTGCCGGCCGGAATCACGTCGGCGTCGGTCCCCGACCACCAGTTGCCGACAAAGTGGTCCATTTGATAGTTGATGGCAGCGGCTTCCTTGACCGCCACCGAGTTCATGACGCCCCATCCCGACATGAAGATCCAGTTGGGCTTGAGCCGGCGAATCTGCAGCCACGTCGCCTTCTGTTCCTGACCCGGGTGGTCGACGGCCAGCAGGGTCAGCTTGAAGCCGTACTTCTTGGCCAGGACCTTGAGGGTCGGGTTGGCCTCCTTGCCGTAGGCGCTGTTGTGGTAGACATGGGCGATCTTGACGCCCTGGAGTTTGTCCCACCCGCCTTCCTTCCGGCTCACGTACTTGATGAAGGCCGAGGCCTGGCTCCAATACGACAACGGGAAGTTGAAGATCCACTTGAAGACCCGGCCGTCGGCGGCCGCGGTGCGCCCGTAGCCCATGGACAGGATCGGAACCTTGTCCACCGGCGCCTTGGGGATCAGCTGATACGTGATGCCGGTGCTGAACGGGTTGACCAGGGAGGCCCCGGTCGGGCCCTTGTTCTTCAGCTTCTCGTAGCACTCGACGCCCAGCTTGGTGTTGTACTTGGTCTCGCACTCCTCGAAGGTGACCTTGACGCCGTTGATGCCGCCATCGCGCTTGTTGACCAGGGTGTAATAATCGCGGAACCCGTTGGCTACCGGGATGCCGCTCGGGGCGTACGGTCCGGTGCGGTAGACGAGCATGGGAATGAACTGCTCGGCCGCCGCCGCCACCTTGGCCGCGAAAACGCCGGTCACGCCGACGGCGACGGCAATGGTGGCCAATAACAAATGTCGGAACTTCATCGTTCTCCTCCCTTTGATGAAACGTCCATTGGTTGGCTTCTTTGGGTTGGTGACTGTAACACGCGGGCCCCCATCGGCCAACGCGCTTTCGAAAATCCCCATTTGCGCCTCAATAGGGGAACGGCCAGCGTCTCAGTTTCTCCTTGGCGATCTGCCACAGCCGGGCGAACCCCTTCGGTTCCACGATCAGGAGGAAAACGATCAGGCCGCCCAGGATGATTTCCTCGATGTGCTTCGACAGGTCGGTGGGCATGGGCAGGTTGAACAGCGCCGGCGCGTTGGTCAGGAAGATGGGCATCAGGATAATGAACGCCGCCCCCAGGATGGAGCCCAGGATCGAGCCCAGGCCGCCGATGATGATCATGAACAGCACCGGGAACGACACCTGCAACAGGTCGAAGGCCTCGGTCTCGGCGCTGCCGAGGTAGGCGAAGACGTAAAGGGCGCCGGCCACGCCGCAATAGAACGAGCTGATGGCGAACGCCAGAAGCTTGGTCTGCAGCGGACGGATGCCGATGATCTCGGCGGCCACATCCATGTCGCGGATGGCCATCCACGACCGCCCGATGCGCCCACGCACCAGGTTCTTGGCCAGCAGCGCGAAGATGACGAGGAAGGTGAGGGAGATGAAATAGCGGACCTCCGCCGTCGCCCTGGGCCCCGCGACCATGATGCCGAAAACCGTGCGCGGCGGCGCGGTGATCGTTCCCGACGGGTTGTCGTTGTAGAACCAGCCCACCTTGTTGAACAGCCACAGGATGAAGAACTGCGCCGCCAGCGTCGCCACGGCCAGATAGAAGCCCTTGATGCGCAGGCTGGGGAGGCCGAACACGATGCCGACCCCGGCCGCGACGAAGCCCGACATCACGAAGACCACCAGGATGTTGATCTCGGGAAAGACGGTGGTGATCTTGTACGTGGCATAGGCGCCGACGGCCATGAACGCCCCGGTCCCCAGGCTGAGCTGCCCGGCGTAGCCGGTGAGCAGGTTGAGCCCGATGGCCGCCAGGGCGAAGATCAGGAACGGGATCAACACCGCCTGCAGCCAGTACTCGTTGGCGACGAGCGGCACCACGCCGTAGGCCACGACTAAGACCAGGGCGATGAACCAGCGGTCCTGGATGATGGGAAAGACCGCCTGGTCCTTGGCGTAGCTGGTCTTGAACTGGCCGGCTTCGCGGTACAGCATGCCCTCACACCCTTTCGATGATCCGTTCGCCGAACAGCCCCTGGGGGCGGAACAGCAGGAACACCAGGGCCAGCATGTAGGCGAACCAGCCCTCGATGGCGCCGCCGAACGCCGGCCCCCAGTAGATCTCCGCGATCTTCTCGCCGACCCCGATGATCAGGCCGCCGATGATGGCCCCCGGGATCGAGGTGAAGCCGCCCAGGATCAATACCGGCAGGGACTTGAGCGCGATCAGCGACAGCGAGAACTGGACGCCGCTCTTGGCGCCCCACATGATGCCGGCGACCAGGGCCACGATGCCCGCCACCGACCACACGATGACCCAGATGGTCTTCAACGGGATGCCGATGGCAAGCGCCGCCTGGTGGTCGTCGGCCACCGCCCGGAGGGCCCGCCCGATGGCGGTTTTCTGGAAAAACACCGCCAGGACGCCGACCAGGACGGCGGCGATCAGGGCGGCGAACAGGTCGAACTCGTTCAGCAGGATGCCCCCGACCTCGAAGGATTCGTTTGGAATCCCCACGTTCAGCACCTTGACGTTGCTGCCCCAGGCGATCTGGCCGACCCCCTGGAGCAGGAAGTCCAGACCGATGGTGGCCATGAACAGGATGATGCCCTCCTGGTGGATCAGGGGCCGCAGCATGACCCGTTCGATGATGAACGCCAGCACCACCATCACCGCCGCCGTGCCGATGAGCGCCAGCCACACCGGCACGCCGCGCTCCATCAGGCCGACGAGGGTCAGCGCCGCGAACAGCACCATGGCCCCTTGGGCGAAGTTGAACACCCCCGAAGCCTTGAAGATGAGCACGAAACCCAGCGCCACCAGGGAATACATGACCCCGGTCAGCACGCCGCCGATGACCACCTCGGCGAGGAAGACCGGCGAATCGGCCATGTCCAGGAACGGCGCGATGAACAGAATGTTCATAAGGTCCATGGCGGGTCCCGTTCCCGGGCCTTGCGGTCCGTCACCACGGCGGGGTCAGCCATGGCTCACCCCCAGATAGGCGTCGACGACGCCCTGGTCGGCCCGCACCTGGTCGGGCGAGCCGTCGGCGATCTTGCGCCCGTAGTCGAGCACGACGACCCGGTCGCAGATGTCCATCACCACGGCCATGTCGTGTTCGATCAAGGCGATGGTGGTGCCGAACTCGTCGTTGACGTCGAGGATGAACCGGCACATGTCCTCCTTCTCTTCCAGGTTCATGCCGGCCATGGGCTCGTCCAGGAGCAGGAGTTCGGGCTCGGCGGCCAGGGCGCGGCCCAGCTCGACGCGCTTTTGCAGGCCGTAGGGCAGGCGGCCGACGGGGGTCTTGCGGATCGCCTCGATCTCCAGGAAGTCGATGATCCGCTCGACCGCCCCGCGGTGCTCCAACTCCTCCGTTCTGGCCGGTCCCAGGTAGAGCGCCTGCCACAGAAAGTTCCGGTGCATCATGGTGTTGCGCCCGGTCATGATGTTGTCCAGCGTGCTCATGCCCTTGAACAGCGCGATGTTCTGGAAGGTCCGGGCGATGCCCTGGCGGGCCGCCTCGTGCGGGCGCATCGCCGTTCGGGTCGTGCCCTTATAGGTGATCCGTCCCTCGTCGGGATGGTAGAAGCCGTTGATGACGTTGAGCATGGAGCTCTTTCCGGCGCCGTTGGGGCCGATGATGCCGAGGACCTCGCGCGCACGCACCTCGAAGGTGACGTCCCTCAACGCCTGCACGCCGCCGAAGGAGAGGCTGATGTCCTCGACCTTCAGCAGAACGTCCCCGATGTCCCTGGCGGTGTTCATGGGGCGTGGTGCGGGCTCGCCTGGCGCGCCGCCGCGGCATGGCCCTCGACCCGCCCGGCCTCGCGGATCCTGAGGTCGGCCTTGATCATGCCGGTACGGCCGTCCTCGAAGGTCACCATGGCCTCGACCGGGCAGTGGTCGGTGTCGGAATAGAGCGCCTCGATGAGCGCGCCGTACTTCTCGGCGACGACGCGCCGGCGCACCTTGCGGGTGCGGGTGAGCTCGCCGTCGTCGGCGTCCAGTTCCTTGTGCAGGATCAGGAAACGCTTGATCTGCGAATCGGCGAGACGGGGTTCGCCCGCCAGGTCCCGGTTGACCTTTTCCACGCATTCCTGGATCAGGTCGTAGACCGGCTCCTGCCCGGCGAGGTCGGTATATCCCGAGTACGCCATGTTGCGGCGCTCGGCCCAGTCGCCGACCGCCTCCAGGTCGATATTGATGAAGGCGGCGACGTAATCGCGCCCGTCGCCGAAGGTGACCGCTTCCTTGATGTAGGGAAAGAACTTGAGCTTGTTCTCCAGGTACTTGGGCGCGAACATGGTGCTGTCCTTGACCTTGCCCACGTCCTTCGCCCGGTCGATGATCTTCAGGTGGCCGTCGGCGTCGAAGAACCCGGCGTCCCCGGTGTGGACCCAGCCGTCCCCGGTCTTGGCCTCCCGGGTCGCCTCGTCGTTCTTGAAGTACCCCATGAAGACGCCGGGACTGCGGAACATCACCTCGCCGTCGTCGGCGATCCGGATTTCCACCTCCTTGGCCGGAACCCCCACCGTGTCGGGCTTGACCTGGCCGTCGGGCTGGATGGTGATGAAGATGGAGGCCTCGGTGGAGCCGTAGAGCTGCTTCACGTTCATGCCCAGCGAGCGGTAGAAGTCGAAGATGTCCGGCCCGATCGCCTCGCCGGCGGTATAGGCGAGGCGGATGCGGCTGAAGCCGAGCACGTTCTTGAGCGGCTCGTAGACCAGCCAGCGGCCGATCCCGTAGAGCAGCCGGTCGGTCAACGCCACGGGCTTGCCGTCGAGTATCCTCGTGCCCACCCGGCGCGCGTGGTCCATGAAGTAATCGAACATCCGGCGTTTGAGCCAGCCCGCGTCCTCGATGCGGATCATGACCTGGGTCAGGATGTTCTCGAAGATGCGCGGCGGAGCGAAGAAGTAGGTGACGCCGATCTCGCGCAAATCGGTGAGCACGGTATCGCCGCTTTCCGGGCAGCTGACGCAGAACCCGCCGACGTAGGACTGGGCGAAGGAGAAGAGGTTGTCGCCGACCCAGGCCAGGGGCAGGTAGGCCAGGACCTCTTCGTTTTCGGTGAGGCCCTCGAGCTCGATGCCGTTGCGCGCGGTAATGATCACGTTGTCGAAGCTCAGCATCACGCCCTTGGCGCGCCCCGTCGTGCCCGACGTATAGAGGATGATGGCGAGGTCCCCGCCCTTGCCCCGGGCGACAGCGGATTCGAAAAAATCGGGGTTGTCGGCGTCGAACCCGCGTCCCTGTTCCTGGACCGCGGCGTAGGCGTGCACGAAAGACTGGCCGTAATGGCGCAGGCCGCGCGGGTTTTTGAAGATGATGTGTTCGAGGGTCGGGCAGCGGTCCTTCACCTCCAGGAGCTTGTCCACCTGCTCCTGGTCCTCGACGACGGCGAAACGCGCCCCTACGTGCTCCACCACGTACTGAATTTCCGCCGCCACCGAATCCTGATAGACCGGCACGGGAACGCCGCCCAGTGTCTGGGCCGCGACCATGGCCCAGTACAGCTGCGGCCGGTTGTCGCCGACGATGACGAGCATGTCCCCCGGCTTAAAGCCCAGGGCCGCCAGGCCACAGGCAAGGGCGCGCACCTCGTCCGCCACCGTGCCCCAGGTCCAGGACTGCCAGATGCCGTAGTCCTTCTCGCGGACCGCCGGCCGCTCGCCACGCCGCCCGGCGTTATACAGCAGCAGCTTGGGGAAGGTGTCGCAGCGCTCGATGTCGGGCCGGTCGGTCATCGCGCCCCTGAAACGGCCGCGACCCCCGACTGGCCGAGGACGACGCCCGGCATCACCGGCACCGTATGGGTTTCGGACAAAATCATACCTCCCCTATGCCCGGGCCCTTATTCTTGCATTGCCGGCCCTGGGCGGATTAGCTCGTAATAGTCTATCCGCGCACGGCGTCAAGCCGGAAGCGCCAAATAGTGTAAACGGCTGGGCGTTGCCCAGGCGTTCACGATCGCGTGGATTCCGGTGGAAGTATTCCCGGATCGCCCGCCGGATCTTTCCGCAGATGCTGCGCGACGAACAGCCGGTGGGGGATCGGGCTGAGGCGGCCGAGTAACGCGCAGGACCGCGGAGCACCGGCACCCCGCCCTCACGCCATGCCGAATTCCCCCTCCGACGCCCGGCGGGGCCGTTTCGCCGGTCAGGCCAGGTACATGCCGCCGTTGACGTGAATGGTCTGGCCGGTGATGTAGGCGCCCCCGGGCAGGCACAGGTGGCGCACCATGGCGGCGATCTCGTCCGCGCGGCCCATGCGCTCTATGGGCCTGGGCGTCTGCGCCGAGCGCTGCCCGGCGGAGGCCCCGCGCACGGTGTCGATGTGGCCGGGCGCGACGCAGTTGACGGTGATCCCGTGCTCGCCCAGCTCCGTCGCCAGGGCCCGGGTCAGGCCCACCAGTCCCATCTTGGCCGCCAGCACGTGGACCCGGTTGCGGGTCCCCATGTGGCTGGTGCTGGCGCCGAGGGTGATGATGGCGCCGCCGCCGGCGGCGATCATGTGGGGCACGCAGGCCTTGGCGCAGAGGAACGCCCCGTCCAGGGAGACGGCGAGCACGTCGCGCCATTCGGCGAACGATACCTCGGTGAAGGGATGCTGGCGCCGGATGCCGGCGTTGCACACCAGTATGTCGATGCGCCCGAAGGCGTGGACGGCGGCGTCGGCCATTCCGTTCGCCGCCGCCTCGTCGGTGACGTCGGCCAGATGGGCGAGGCCCCGCCCCCCGGCGGCGGTGACTTCGCCGGCCACCGTCTCGGCGGCCTGTCCGTCGCTCAGCGCATTGACGAGGACGGCCGCCCCTTCGCCGCCCAGCGCCAGGGCGATCTCGCGTCCGATGTTGCGGGCCGCGCCGGTGACCACGGCCACCTTGCCGGCCAATGCGCCGGTTTCCTCCATCGCATGATCCTTTCAGCCGGCAGGCCGGCGTTTTCCCTGTGGTTTGCGGTTCAGACGCGCCGGTTCTCCGAAAGCCAGCCGATGACCTCGTCGGCGTTGCGGTCCGGCGGAAAGACCGGGTAGAAGACCTTGTCGATGGTCCCGTCGGTGGCGATCAGCGTCAGCCGCTTGATCAGGGTCATCCCGGCCACGGTGAAGGTGGGCAGCGCCAGGGCCTTCGCCAACGCGAGGCCGGCGTCGCTGAGCACCTCGAAGGGCACGTGCAGCCTTTCCACCATCTCCCTTTGATCCTCCGTCGTCTGGGCGCTCAGGCCGTAGACCCGGGCGCCGAGGTCGGTGATCTCCCGGTGGTGGTCGCGGAACGAACAGGTCTGCGGCGTGCAGCCCCGGGCGCCCGGGATGTCGTTCCAGCCCTCGACCAACGCCCGGTCCGGGTGTCCCGTGCGCGGATAGCAATAGACCACCACGGTGCCCCGGATCGTGGACAGGTCCACCGTTCCGCCGCCGGTGGACGCGAGCGCGACGGCAGGCAGGCCGGTGCCGGGCAGGTGGTCGCACCGGCCGTCGTCGACGGGCACCGGCAGGCCGTCGGGCAGCGTGTGAAGGTCGTCCCTCAGCGCCACGGCATCCTCCCTCGACAGCGGCACGTCCCTCACGGGACCTAATGACCGGCGCACAATCGCACGAATCGCCGCGCCGCGCCATCGGGCGGTTCCGCGCAGCCGGCGGCCGTCCGCCGCCGGGCCGGTCCCGCCGAAAGCACTATACTAAAGTATATATAAATAAGACAAACTCAATAAAGTCCGAAATAAATAGTTATAAAATATAAGTATAATATTTATTCTTGCACGAAAGTATAGGTACACGTATTATGGCGGCGCTGGAAAGACAAGGCGGCGACCCGGTGGACGACGATTGTCCAGCCGTGTCCGGCAACCGCGGAGCGGGGGCTCGAGCAGGGAGAGTCGTCCGTTGGCGCTCAGTGTCGACGCGGTTTCCGCCTTGCAGATCGCCCAGGAGGCGCGCAAGGCCCTGGCCTCCCTTCGCTTGGGAAGGGGGGGGCGCGGTGATTTCGGCGCCAGATCCCCGGCCCTCGCCGACGGGCTCGCGCCCGGACCGTTCGAGAAGGTCCGCGTCGTGCTCAGCGTCAAGGAGGCCGAGACCCACCTGAAACTGGCCATCGCCGCCGGGAATACCATCCTGGGCGCGCTGGAATCCCTGCAATCGGCCATTTCCATCGCCGGTCACACCTCCCTGGTCTCCCCCGATACCGGCCTCACGCTCGGCGGGCTCAGGGATTCCCGGTTCATCCCCGGCACCGGCCTGAGCATCGAGGAGATGCGGGTTTCCCTGATCAACCTGGACTCGGAGGTGAACCTGGCCGTGCGCCGCGTCGACGCGCTGGTCGCGAACGCCGGATTCGCCGGCGCCAACCTGATTTCCAGCGCCGGGGGCAACGTCAGCCTGCAGACCCCGTCCTTCGGCGGCAGCGTGGACATCGCCCCGCAGCCGCTCGATTCCGCCGGCCTCGGGCTGAGGGGCCTGAACCTGCTGACCGATATCGGCGTCCGCCGCGCCGCCGTCGCCGTGGACAAGGCGATCAAGCTCGCGTTCCTCAGGCTCGGCCGGCTGGCGGAGTTGGGCGAGGCCCTCTCCCGTCCCGATCCCTTCTCCACCGGCACCGCCAAAATCCTCGCCCGCGGCAGGTCCAGCGTCGTGCCCCGGGGCAGCGTGGTCAACTTCCGGGCCTAGGGCGTCGACTCATAAACGAGAGTCGGGTCAGCGGCGGGGCGCCGATGTCGGCTTATATGAGGCGTTTGCTGTCAAGGTGGATTTGATCTGCGTCGCATCGACCGGCTCAGACCCAAGCAAGCCCTGGCATGAGCAACGGCGTCTCGCTCCGCCGCACCGCCGATAGAGTCGGTGTGTCTGGATCGCTTGCGAAAGGCCCGTTTCGTGCCGTAACCGCCGCCGCCCGCAGCTTTTTCGATCACAACGGCTCGAATCAAGCCACGAGACAACAAAGTGTTGCGACCCGAAACGCTTCGAGTCATGCTTGACGGGCTGGGAGGGTTCCACGTGGGAAATCCCGGCTCAATGTAGGTCTGTAGCCCGTTTCGAGGCTGCTTAGTTGACGTAACTCCACGTTACCGGACCCTGAAACCTCGCTTATACTACCTATCCGCTCTATAATAAAGTTGTAGCGAGGCACCGACGCGACGAGGAAGCTTAAATCGAACGCCTTTCATTTCCCGGGCCGAGCGTCGCCGGGAGGCGCTCGACAAGTACCCACCGTCCTGGCGGGAGGAGGTGACAACCGTGCCGAAGTTTATCGATGCCCATCCCATGAATCCGTTCACGGCGGACGAGCTGAAAAAGTTGCAGAAGGCGCCGCCGGACGAGTTCGGGGTCACGCACCACGACATCCTGTTCAGCGAGAAGGACAACAAGATCTATTGCGTGCTGGACGCCCCGAACCGCGAAGCGATCCACAAGCATCATGCGAAGGCCGGCATCAAGTGTGACTGGGTCCACGAAGTGAAGTCGACGCGCGGGTGACGGATAGCCCTTGGCCGGCGTCCGCGCAGATAGCTCCGGGATCCGAAGCGAGGACCCAGGGGATACGTTCCCGTTCTGGGTCAGCGGGGGCTGGATGGGCCTTAATGCTGACGCCACGATTAAGCGACCAACAATCGAGGTAATCCACCTTGAAATCATCGGGCCATTTCAGGATCTCGGCGAGCTCGCTGATGCAATCGTCGACGGCGTCATAGCTAATATCGCAAAGTGGTAGAGGTCCGCTTTGGGTCAAAAGCAGACATTAACGCCAGCCCTGAGATTGGTCTGCTATGTGGGGTAAAGCGGACATCGCCACTCGCAACACCAGTTATGAGCTAGGCGCCGCCGCCGCGCGGCCACCGGCGCCTTCCCGATCCGTGGCTTAACGGTCCCCGGCCACCCGCCCGGCCGTGCTGCCGCCGACGATCATCCGCCACAGGGTGCGCCGGGCGGCGCCGTAGCCGCCGGTGGCGCGGTGCATGGCCGCCCGGTTGTCGCAGGCGACGATCTGGCCGGCGCGCCATGTGTGGCGGTAGTGGAGCTCGGGCCGGCGGGCGTGGTCGAACAGCTCTTCCAGCAGGGCCCGGCCCTCGTCCTCGTCCACGCCGGCGATCTTCATGGTGAAGCCCGGGTTGACGAACAGCACCTTGCGCCCGGTTTCCGGATGGACGCGGACGACGGGATGGACCACGTCCGGGTGGGCCCTCTTTTGTTCTTCGGTCAGGGCGACGACGGCGGCGCCACCGTTCCAGCCGTAGCGGTGGACCGCGCTCAGCCCCTCGATGCGGCGTTTCGTCGGCTCGGGCAGGGTCTCATACGCCCGGTACATGTTGGCGAACAGGGTGTCGCCCCCGGTTTCCGGGACCTCCACCGAATAGAGCAGGGTCGCGTCCGACGGACGGACGTCGTAGGACAGGTCCGAATGCCAGAACGCCCCGGCCGGCATCCCGGTGGTGCGGCCCTGGCCGCCGTCGACGACGTTGGAGATGACCGAGACCTCGGGGGTCTCGGGGTGGTGATACTGGGTGAGGACGTGGGGCACCAGGGTGCCGAAGCGGCGGCCGAATTCCAGCACGGCCTGGAACTCCGGCGCCAGGCCGGAGATGACGAACACCACGTGGTCGAGGAGCGCCTGCCGGATGCGGGCGAAGTCGGCGTCGGCGAGCGGCCGGGACAGGTCGACGCCGGAGATTTCGGCCCCCGTATGCCCGCTCAGCGGTGTTACGCGAATCGCCATCGCCCGGCTCCGCCAATGAAACCCCGCCCCTCGGGCGGGACCGGCCATTGTGGCCCGGCGGTCCGGGTCTTGTCAGCGCAAAACGCACGCGCGCCGCCGTTTTGTCTGGCGGCGGGCCGCCGGAACCCGCCATAATCGGCGGGCCGGCAGGTTTGGCTGCCCGGAGGGTCCCATGCGAATTACCCTGTACGACTTCGGCAGGATCGTCGTCGACGGCGAGACCCACACCCGCGATGTCATCATCCACCCCGGGCGGGTGGAAGGCGCGTGGTGGCGGAAGGAGGGGCACCGCCTTCAGGTCGACGACCTGGAGCACGCGTGGGACTCGGCGCCGGACGTCCTGGTGGTGGGGACCGGCTATTACGGGAACATGGCGATCGCCGAGGAAACCCTGGAACACGCGCGCGCCCGCGGCGTCGAAATCGTCGCCGCCCGCACGCCGGACGCCGTGGCCGAATTCAACAGGCTTCAATCGGACCCGAAGAAAAAGGTGGTGGCCGCCCTCCACCTGACCTGTTGACCGGGCGGGCCAACGGGAAAAGCGACGGGAGGGACACCCGGATGAATCGCCGAACACCCCTTGCCGCGGGCCTGGCCCTGATGGCACTCGCCCTCGGGCAGCCCCCCGCCGCGGCCGCCGAAGAACTGCCCATCTTCGACACCCATATGCACTACAGCCGGGAGGCGTGGGGGGCCTATGGTCCGGGCCGCATTATGGACACACTGGACGCGGCGGGGGTGGCGCGGGCCCTGGTCTCCAGCACCCCGGACGAGGGCACGCTCATGCTCTATCGCCACGACAAGGACCGGGTCGTGCCGATCCTGCGCCCCTACCACGGCGACGTGAGTTCGGGCAACTGGTCCCGCGACCCCGGCGTCCCGGCCTACATCGAAGAGCGCCTGCGCCGCGGCATATACCGGGGCATCGGCGAATTCCACCTGTTCGATGAAGGCGACGCCCGGAGCGCGCCGGTGCGGCGCGTCGTCGCCCTCGCCGTGGCGCGGGATATCGTGCTCCACGTCCACGCCGGCGCCGGTCCCGTGCGCGCCCTGTTCGCCATCGATGCGAAGGTGAAGGTCCTGTGGGCCCATGCCGGGATGAACACGCCGCCCGAGGTGGTGGGCGAGCTTCTCGACCGCTTTCCCGGGCTGTCGGCGGAGGTGGCGTTCCGCGCCGCCGACATCGCGCCCGGGAGTCTCCTGGATGAGGCATGGCGCGCCCTGTTCCTGCGCCATCCGGACCGCTTCATGATCGGCACGGACACCTACGTGACCGGGCGCTGGGACACCTACGGCGGGCTGATCGAGGAACACCGCCGGTGGCTCGCCCAGCTTCCCGGCGCGGTGGCGCGGGCGATCGCCTACGGCAACGCCGTCGCCCGGTTCGGCGCCGGCGGCGGACTCACGGGGACTCCGGCGGCGTGGCGCTGGGCATCGACGACGGCGAGCGCGCTCAGGTTGACCAAGCCCCGTGCGGTCACCGACGGCGTCGTGATGTGCGCCGGCGCCGCCGCGCCCAGGAGGATCGGCCCGACGGGCAGCCCGTCGCCCAACGCCTTGACCAGGTTGAAGGCGGAATTGGCGGCATCGAGGCTGGGAAAGACGAACAGGTTGGGCCGACCGCGGAAACGGGAATCGGGAAAGATGCGGGCGCGCAGCTCCTCGTTCAGCGCCACGTCGGCCTGCATTTCGCCCTCCACCTCCAGCTCCGGCGCCCGCTCGCCGAGCAGGGCCACCGCCGCGCGCATCTTCCTGGCCGAGGCGGTGTCGGCGGTGCCGAAGTTGGAATGCGACAGCAGCGCCACCTTCGGCTCCTCTCCGAAGCGGCGGATCGCGTCGGCGGCCATGACCGTCATGTCCACCAGCTCCTCGGCCGTCGGATCGGGCGTGACGTGGGTGTCGCAGAAGAAGTACGTGCCCGTGGCCAGGATGAGGACGCTCAAGGCCGAAACGTCGCCCACCCCTTCCTTGAGGCCGATCACGTCGAGCACGGCGCTGAGATGCCAGCCGTAATCGCGGGACGTCCCGCAGATCATGGCGTCCGCTTCGCCGCGCTTGACCATGAGCGCGGCGATCACCGTGGTATTGGTGCGCACGATGGTGCGGGCGTCGTCGGCGGACACCCCCTTGCGCTCCATCAGCGTGTGATAGAGACGCCAGTAATCGGCGTACCGGGGGTCGTCCTCGGGATCGACCAGCTCGAATTCCTTGCCCGGCCGTATGCGCAGGCCCAGGTCCTCGATCCGCCGCCCCACCACGTCGGTGCGGCCGATCAGGATCGGCCGCACCAGGCCATCGTCGACCACGGCCTGGGCGGCGCGCAGGACCCGCTCGTCCTCGCCCTCCGCGTAGGCCACCCGCCTGGGGTCCCGGCCGGCCTGCTCGAACACCGGTTTCATGAGCATGCCCGAGCGGAAGACGAAGCGGCACAAACGCTCGTGGTAGGCGTCGAAATCCTCGATCGGGCGGGTCGCCACGCCGCTGTCCATGGCCGCCCTGGCCACCGCCGGGGCGATCTCGAGGATCAGGCGCGGATCGAACGGCTTGGGGATCAGGTATTCGGGGCCGAACCTCAGGTCCGCCCCGCCGTAGGCCCGGGCCACGATCTCCGAGGATTCGGCCATGGCCAGGTCGGCGATGGCCTTGACGCAGGCGACCTTCATCTCCTCGTTGATGGTCGTGGCGCCCACGTCCAGGGCGCCGCGAAAGATGAACGGGAAGCACAGAACGTTGTTGACCTGGTTGGGATAGTCCGAGCGCCCGGTGGCGATCACGGCGTCGGGGCGCACGGCCTTGGCGTCCTCGGGCAGGATCTCGGGCACCGGGTTGGCCAGCGCCAGGATGATCGGCTTCTCCGCCATGCGCCTGACCATGTCGGGGGTCAGTATTCCGGGCGCCGACAGGCCAAGGAACACGTCGGCGCCGCCGATCACGTCGTCCAGGGCGCGCGCCCCGGTGTCGGCCGCGTAGCGCTCCTTTTGCGGGTCCATCTCGTCGGTGCGCCCGCGGTAGACCACGCCCAGGCGGTCCACCAGGGTGATGTTTTTCCTTTGCAGGCCCATGCCGACCAGCAGGTCGAGGGCCGCGATGCCGGCGGCGCCGCCGCCGGTCGATACCAGGCGCACGTCGCCGATGGATTTGCCGACCACCCGGAGACCGTTGAGCATGGCGGCGGCGACGATGATCGCCGTGCCGTGCTGGTCGTCGTGGAAAACGGGGATGTTCATGCGTTGGCGCAGCTTGCCCTCGACCACGAAGCATTCCGGGGCCTTGATGTCTTCCAGGTTGATGGCGCCGAAGGTGGGCTCCAGGCTGGCGATGATCTCGACCAGCTTGTCGGGGTCGGTTTCGTCGATCTCGATGTCGAAGGCGTCGATGCCGGCGAACTTCTTGAACAGGACCGCCTTGCCTTCCATCACCGGCTTGGCGGCGAGCGGCCCGATGGTGCCCAGGCCGAGCACGGCGGTGCCGTTGGTGATCACCGCGACAAGGTTGCTGCGCACGGTCAGGGTCGAGGCGTGCGCCGCATCCTCGACGATGGCCTCGCAGGCCGCCGCCACGCCGGGGGAATAGGCCAGCCCCAGGTCGCGCTGGTTGGCCAGCGGCTTGGTGGCAACGACGGCGAGTTTCCCGGGCGTCGGCGCCCGGTGGTATTCAAGTGCCGTTTCGTCCAGTGTCTTTGCCATGGGGGGCCCAGTACCCTCTATCATAATAGGATGACACGTGTGACAGCCATGGGTGGTCATTCGGCTAGGAGCGCGCCTCCACGTGATGGGGGCCCATCACGAGAGCCGCGCGACGACGTCCGATGACCACCCATGGCCGCCCGAAGGGTCGCTTTTCGCGCCTTTTGGGGGCGTCAGCGCCGCTTGACGATGTCCCGCATCGCCGGCGCGACGCTTCCTGCCCAAAAGACGCGAAAAGACGATCACACGTACCATCCTATTATGATAGAGGGTACTAGCAGGATTCCGGGGCCGGCGAAGAGCAAAATCCACCGCCGGGAGGCACCCGGGGAAGCGCACCGCCCCATCACAATGTATTGAGATAAGGGACAAATGCCCTTTCCCTTCGGCCAAAAGGTCCCTATTTTCAGGTGGCGGGCGTCGGGGCGTCCGCATTTCCCGGAAATGGGCGGAGATCGACCCTTGGCAAAAAGATCGGACAAAACCCTTCGCGTCCTGCTGGCGAAACCCCGCGGTTTCTGCGCCGGCGTCGAGCGCGCCATCGAAATCGTCGAGCGGGCCCTGGACATCTACGGCCCGCCGGTCTATGTGCGCCACGAAATCGTTCACAACCAACGGGTTGTGGAGACCCTGCGCGCCAAGGGGGCGGTGTTCGTCGAGGAAGTGGAGGACATCCCCGACGGCGGCGTCACCGTGTTCAGCGCCCACGGCGTTTCCGAGGCGGTGGAGAATTCGGCCAAGGTGCGCAACCTGCCGATCATCGACGCCACCTGTCCCCTGGTGTCCAAGGTCCACAAGGAAGGCCAGAACCACGCCCGAAAGAACCGCGAAGTGATCCTCATCGGGCATGAGGGGCACCCGGAGGTGGAGGGAACCCAGGGCCGCATTCCGGGCGGCGTTCATATTGTGACCAGCCCGGAAGACGTACCCAAATTGACGGTCCGCGATCCCGCACGGCTCGCCTACATCACCCAGACCACCCTCAGCGTCGATGACACGCGCGACGTGATCGACGCCCTGAAACAGCGTTTCCCGGACATCGTCGGGCCCGATGTCAAGGACATCTGCTACGCCACCCAGAACCGCCAGCAATCGGCCCGCGCCCTGGCCGCCCATGTGGACCTGCTGCTCGTGGTTGGTGCGCAAAACAGCTCGAATTCCAACCGTCTGCGCGATTTCGGCGCGGCGATGGGCGTCCCCAGCTACCTCATCGACGACGCCGATTCCTTGAATCCCTCGTGGCTCGACGGCGTCAGCACCGTGGGCATCACCGCCGGCGCGTCGGCGCCGGAGGAACTGGTCCAGGAGTTGGTAAAGCGTCTGGAGGACTTCGGTGAGGTTTCGGTGGAGGAACTGTCCGGGGTGGAAGAAAGCGTCATATTCAAGCTGCCCCGCGAACTGGCCGATGCAGCCCGCGCGGCCGAATAGGCACCGCAAGGAGTTCGGTTAAAGTGGCTGTCCCCCTCATCCAGCAAATTCGTGTCGGCGCCTACGTCGTCAAGCAGCGCCTGATGGGCGTCGACAAATACCCCCTGGTCCTGATGCTGGAACCCCTGTTCCGGTGCAATCTGGCGTGCCCGGGCTGCGGCAAGATCGACTATCCGGATCCCATCCTGAATAAGCGTCTGAGCGTCCGCGAATGCCTCGACGCGGTGGACGAGTGCGGCGCGCCGGTGGTCTCCATCCCCGGCGGCGAGCCCTTGCTGCACAAGGACATCGACCAGATCGTCAAGGGCATCGTGGCGCGCAAGAAATTCGTCTACCTGTGCACCAACGCGCTGCTCATGGAGAAAAAGCTCCATTTGTTCAGCCCCACCCCCTATCTCACGTTCTCGGTACACCTGGACGGGCTGGAGAAACACCACGACCGGGCGGTCGCCCAGGAGGGAGTCTTCAAGCGCGCCGTCGCCGCCATCAAGTCGGCCTCGGCAAAGGGCTTCCGGGTCAACGTCAACTGCACGCTGTTCGACCAGATGACGGCCCCGGAAGCGGCCGAATTCTTCGATTTCGTCACCAATAACCTGGGCGTCGAGGGGATCACCGTCTCGCCCGGCTACGCTTACGAGCGCGCCCCCGACCAGGACCACTTCCTGAACCGCCGCAAGACCAAGCAGCTCTTCCGCGATATCTTAAAGCTCGGGCGCGGCAAGAAGTGGCGTTTCAGCCAGTCGACGCTTTTTATGGACTTTCTCGCCGGCAACCAGGAATACCGGTGTACCCCCTGGGGCAACCCGACGCGCAACGTCTTCGGCTGGCAACGCCCGTGCTACCTGCTGAACGAAGGCTACGTGGCCTCGTTTGCGGAACTCCTGGAAGAGACCGATTGGGACATCTACGGCACCGGCAACTACGAGAAGTGCGCCGACTGTATGGTCCACTGCGGATACGAGGCGACCGCCGTTGCCGACACCGTGGCCCACCCGCTGAAGGCCCTGAAGGTCGCATTGCGCGGCTTCGAGACCGACGCACCCATGGCCCCGGAAATCCCCCTGGACAACCAGCGGCCGGCCGAGTTCGTCTTCGAGGACGTGGTGAAAGGCTTAAGCGAGGCCGAATCCGGCGCCGGCGCGCGAAGCGACGCGGCGTAAGGCGGCCAGGGCCCTTCCGTTTTCCCGCGCCAGACCGATCAATTCCCACACGGTCCACGGGCGCACCAGCAGCGGCCGGATAATCGCTCCCGGCGCGATGCTGCCGTCCGCGAGGACGGCCTTCATCACCCACGGAGGGATGGCCCGCGCCGCCGGATCGGCGACCGCCCGCAATGCCAGGAAGGGAACGTCCGCCTGGGCGGCAACCTCGGCGACGCCCAGGCTTTCCATGTCCACGGCCGCCGCGCCCGTGGTTTCCCGAAGGCGGCGCTTCGCCGCCGGGGTGCTCACCGCGTGCCCGCTTCCGGCAAGGGTCGCCACCGCCATGTCCGCCTCGCCCGAAAGGGCGGCGCGGAGCCGGTCCCGCCACGGGGCGTCGGTGGCGAACCGCCCGCCGTCGGGGGCGACGACCGCCTCGGCCAGGACCAGCGCGCCGGGGCCCAGATCGGGGTCCAGGCCCCCGGCCGTACCGAAACTCAGCAGCCCGGTGCAGCCCCGGGAAAGGAGTGCGCGCGCCACCCGGCGGGCGCCCTCGGGGCTGGCGCCGGCGCTCTCGACAAGGGGCCGGCGGTCAACCGGAATTTCGGACAGGCAATCGGCTTCGCTGGCCAGGCCGGTAATGACGCCGAGCCGGTTCAATCACATGCCAAACACGGGCCGCTCGGCGTCGGCCGCGATCAAGTTGCGGTACCGGGCCAGCGTCCACAGCGGGAAGTACGCGCTGTAGCCGTGATAGCGAAGATAGAAAATCCGCGGGAAGCCTACGGCGTTGAAATATTCTTCCTTCCACTTGCCGTTATCGCGCGGCGCATCGAGCAGGTATTCGATCCCGCGCCTGACGCTGTCGCTGTCCACCTCGCCGGCCGCCATCAGCCCCAGGAGCGCCCATGACGTCTGCGAGGGCGTGCTCGTCTTCACGGCGTCCATGCGCCGTGCCTTGGCGGCCACCGATACGTACCATCTGCGGTGATCCAAGTAGGTGGAGCAGTCCTCCCCCCAGCCGCCGTCGGGGCGCTGACAGTATTTCAGCCATGCCGCCGCCTTGCGGATGTAGGGCGCCTGCATGTCCGCGCCCGCCGCGTTGAAGGCGCTCAACACGGACCATGTGCCGTAGACGTAGTTGTTGCCCCAGCGGCCGAACCAGGATCCGTCTTCCTCCTGCTCGCGCCTGAGGTATGCGAGTCCCCGCGCCACGGCCGGATGGGTGTGGTCGTACCCGACCTGGGCAAGCAGGGATATACAGCGCGCGGTGACGTCAGCCGTGGGCGGGTCCAGCAGCGCGCCATGATCGGCAAAGGGAATGCTTTGCAGGAAGTAGTGATTGTTGTCCGCGTCGAAAGCGCCCCAACCGCCATTTCGGCTTTGCATGCCGAGGATCCACTCGACGCCGCGCTCGATGGCTTCGCCATAGGCGTCTGCGTCCGCCCGGTGCAGGGCCATGGCCACGACCGCGGTATCGTCCACATCGGGATAGAAATCGTTCCAGTACTGGAAGGCCCATCCCCCGGGGCGTATGTGGCCGCGGTTGGCCGCCCAGTCGCCCTTGACGTCGAGGATCTGCCGCCCGACCAGCCATCGGCTCGCCCGCCGCACGATCGGGTGGTCGCCTTCCATACCGGCTTCCATCAGGGCATACAGGGCGAGGCCGGTGTCCCACACGGGCGACAGGCAGGGCTGGCAGTAGCCCATGCCGTTCCTGAACACCAGCAGCTTGTCCACGGCACTGCGGGCGGTCACCACATCCGGGTGGTCGCCGGGATACCCCAGCGCGTCGAAGACCATCAGGGAGTTGGCCATGGCCGGAAAAATGCCGCCCAGCCCGTCCTCGCCATTGAGCCGCTCCTTGATGAAGGCCATGGCCCGGCCGATGGCTTTTCGCTCCAGAACCTTGGGAAACAGGGGCTCGATCACGCGGGCGACACGGTCAAGGAGAAGCAGCACCGTGCCAAGGAACTGGTCGGTGGGGTTTCTCAGGTATTGCATTTCCTCGTCCGCCGGCGTGCAGAACAGCTCCTCGATCCCGATGCCGCGCGGATTGCGCGCCCGTGGCTTCAACGCCGCCAGGACCAGAAGCGGCACCATCACCGTGCGTGACCAGTACGAGACCTTGTCGATGTGGAAGGGCGCCCACTTGGGCAGGAGCAACGCCTCGACCCGCATCACCGGCACGGCGCGCCACGGCACATGTCCGAACAAGGCCAGGGTGAAACGGGTGAACACGTTGCAGCGGGCCGCCCCGCCGTGTTTGCGGATGGCCTTGCGCGCCCACGTCATGTGGGGCGCCTCTATGTCCTCTCCCGTCAGCTTGAGGGCGTAGTATGCCTTGACCGAGGCGCTCATGTCGAAGTCGCCGTCGTGATAGAGCGGCCAGCCGCCGTGTTCCCCCTGGATGGCGCGGATGTAGTTGGCCAGCTTGGCCTCGACGGCGTCGTCGATCCGGCCCAGAAAATGGTTGAGCAGAATGTATTCGGACGGGATGGTGACGTCGGCTTCCAGCTCGTACGCCCAATGACCGTCGTCGGCCTGCCGGTCGGTGAGGCCAACCAAGGCCCGCTCTATCGCCGCGTCGAGACGGTCTTCCTCCGGCCGCGTCTCGTACAGCGGTGTCGCCAGTGTCTCCAACATGCCTGTCTAGCGTCCCCCCGGGGCCGGCGCCGCTCGAGGGTCGATGCGGCCCTCGCGGTATATTTTACGGCGCCTCTAATCTAAGGTTTTTTTGTCAGAATTCCAGCGTTTGTCAAGTGGATGATAGGGTCGCCAAGACCGCGTCGGCGGCCGCCCTCCCCGATCGCACGGCCCCTTCGATGGTCGCCGGCAGGCCGGTATCGGTCCAGTCCCCGGCAAGGCAAAGGTTTCTCCATGCCGTCCGCGTGCCCGGCCGGCGGGCCACCTCCTCGGGCGTCTGGGCGAAGGTGGCGCGCTTTTCCTTCACGATCCTGTGAAGCGGCAGCGGCGCGTCCCCGAGCCCCAGGGCGCGGGCGACATCGGCCCAACATCGCCCGGCGATGGCGGCGGACGGTTCGTCGGCCAGGGCGTCGGCGGCGCTGACGGTAACCGATGCGATATCGTCGCGCACGAAGAGCCACTGGCAGGTGCCGCCCACCAGGCCGAGGAAACCCAGGTCTTCGCGCCTGGTTGCGAGGCGGAAGTGCCCGTTGACGATGGCGCGGCTGGTAGCGGGCGCGACGATCCCGGGCACGAGGGCGGCGGCGGCCGCCGGCGGGACGGCCAGCACCACGCAGTCCCCCGGCGCGACGGCCACGGGGTCCCCGCCGAAATCCAGCCCCGCCACCCGGTCCGATTCGAAGCGCAAGGACCGCAGCCGGTGGTTGAACCGGGCCGGACAGGCGTTGCGGCCGAGGAAGGCAAGCGCCGGATCGATGAAACTGTCGTTCAGGCTCCTGCGGGCGACCAGTGGGCGGCAGGCGGCCTCGCCGCGCCCGAACGTCTGGGCAATCATGGGCCACATCAGGCTGGCCGCGCCCTCCTCGGCGCTGGTGTTGAGGACGGCGACCGCAAGGGGTTCCCAGAACCGCCTGAAAAGGGCCCCGTCCGTGCCCAGACACGCGGCGACGGTGGTTTCGCGCCCCGCCCAGGCCAGGCGCAGCCCGCGCAGGTAATCTCTCGGCCGGGTGTCCGGGACCCGCCGCCCGGCGGAAAAAATCCACCACGGGAACGGCCCGGCGCTGGGCCGGACAACCCAGCGCAGGCCGCTTTGCAGGTCGAGAAAGGGGTACTCGGCGGGCACCGGGCCGATCAGGCTGTCGGCGCTGCCGATGTCTTCAAGGTAGCCGCGGACCGCGCGGTTGCCGCTCATCAGAAGGTGGTTGCCGTTGTCGATCAGCCGGTCCAGGGTCGCGTCGTGAAAGGACCGGCAGCGGCCGCCGGCCTGCCCCGCGGCTTCGTGGACCGCCACGTGGCGCCCCGCCCGTGCCAGCCTGACGGCACAGGAAAGGCCGGCAACACCGGCCCCGACGACGTGAACGGTGGCGGTCATTCAGACCATCCCGTGGCGGAACGCGATCCAAAGTTTCTCCGCCCTGGACAGCTTCACCGGCTCGCCCAACCGCCGCCAGCCCCGCCGCACCAACAGCCGAAAGACTTTCCGGTAGACCTCCATCATGACGATGGCGGGCCGTACCTTATGGCGGTCGCAGGCGGCCAGGGCCGAGACCGCCTCGTCGAACCGGCACTCTGCCATCTCGGCCACCTCCGCACACACGTCGGGCAGGGCGGGATGGGTCAAAACGGCGGCCGCATCGGAGCCGGTGACGCCGTGGGCGCGCAGCAACTCGCCGGGCAGGTACAGGCGGTCGCGCTGGGCATCCTCGTGCAGGTCGCGCAGGATATTGGTCAACTGCAGGGCCCGGCCCAAGGCGTGGGCGACCCGGTCCCCATGGGCCCCGTCCACGCCGAATACCCGGACGGACAACCGGCCCACGGCACACGCCACCCGGTCGCAGTACAGGTTCAACTCGTCCATGTCGGCGATGCGCACCCTTGGCGCGGCGTCCATTTCCATGCCGTCGATCACCGACAGGAAGTCCTGCTTTCTCAGGCCGAAACGCGACACCGCCCCGGCCACGGCGTGGGATAGGGCAAATCGCGGCCGGCCGGCATAGATGCGCCCTACCTCGTCGCGCCATTGATCGAGACGGGTCCGCTTGTCCGCCTCCTCGCCGGGATCGTCGGCGATGTCATCCACCTCGCGGCAGAAGGCATACACCGCGTACATGGCGTTCCGTTTCGCCGCGGGCAGGGTGCGCATGGCCCAGAAAAACGAGGTTCCCGACCGTCTGACCAGGGACCTGACGTGGCCCGTGACCTCGGAGGAGGAGGTGCTCACCGTCATGCTCCCTATGACGTTGACCGGGGCGTCACCCGGCGTCACCCGCCCGGGCCGGCGCGCCGTCCATTGGCCGGACCGCCGTAGCTGCGCCCCTTCCAGGCGCCGCCCAGGCCCTTCCAGTGGCGGCGCGCGGAATCCGCCGTCATCAGGGTGAACAACAGGGCCGCCAGGGGCAACGTCAGGACCGACCACGGCGGCTGGCCGTAAAGCCGGACCGTAGGACCGTACGCAAACGCCATCAGCGACCACGCCGCGAGCCCGGCCAGGCCCGCCACGGCGTCGCCCGCCACCAGCCCCGCGAACGCCGCCGCCGGCGGCACCAGATAGAGGACGGCCATGCCGAACACCGTGCCACCCAGCGCCGCCGTGGAATACCCAAGTTGTTCGAACGCCGTGCGCGCCACCATGTTCCACATGTCCTCCAGGCGCGGGTGGGCGCGCAGGCTGCGCACGCTGTCGGTGAGGCCGAGCCAGATCGGCCCCTTGCGCTTGATGCGTGTCCCCAGCGCGCAGTCGTCGATGAGCCGGCCGCGGATGCTCTCGACGCCGCCCGCCTGCCGCAAAGCGGCGCGGCGCACCAGCATGCAGCCCCCCGCGGCGGCGGCCTCGGGCCTTTCGGGGTCGTTGACGCGGGGAAACGGATAGACTTTCTGGAAGAAGAAGATGAAGGCGGGAATCAAGAAGCGCTCCCAGGCACTCCGGCAGCGCAAAAGCACCATCAGGGAGACCAGGTCGAGCCCGCCGGCCTCGGCCTTACCCACCAAACGGCACAGATTTTGCGGGTCATGCTCGATATCGGCGTCGGTGAACAGCACGAACGCGGCCTCGGGCGCCACCTTTTCGGCGTAGGCCAGACCCTGGGCCACGGCCCACAGCTTGCCGGTCCAGCCCGCTTCCGGCGGCGGCGCCGTGACCAGGGAAAGGCGCTTCGAGCCCGCCGCCGCCCGGCGGGCCGCGGCGGCGGTCCCGTCGTCGCTGCCGTCATCCACGACGACGATGGACAGAGCGCCGGGATAGTCCTGGGCCAGGAGGGATGCGACGCACCGTCCTATGGTCGCCGCCTCGTTTCGGGCGGGAACGATGACGACGACACCCGGCCATGAGTCGCGGTCGGGAAAAGGTCCGTCCAGCCGCTGGTCGGCGCGCCAGAACGCGCCGCGGAACAGAACCAGCACCACCCACGCGCCGAGCGCGATGACGGCCGCGATGGCAGCGATAGAGAGGGTCATCCGCTTCGCGCGCCGAACGCCGCCGCCAGCACACCGAGCAGGCAGCACCACAGGAACCCGGCCTTGGACAGCTCGACGCGCCGCGCCAGCGGATCGCGGCGCCGCAAAAGCGCGGTCAACCGCTTCGCGATGGCCAGGATGCCGGCGGATTCCATGGCCAAGCGGCGATTGCGCACGCCGCCCGGCATCGGGCGGGCCTGGGTGAGCAGGGCCTCGACGCCGTCAAGGGTGCGATCGAGCACCTTGCGCAGGGCCGGGCTGGTGGTCGGGGTGTCCAGGTCCTCGACCACCGCGCCGGCCTCCTCCATCCACGCGATCGGCAGGTAGACCCGGTTCAGGCGGCGGTAGTCATCCTGGCAGTCCTGGAGATGATTGATGATCTGCAGTCCCATGCAAAGGGCGTCCGAGGGCCCGTAGCCGTGGCGCGACCCGCCGTGGAGATCCAGCATGTAGCGCCCCACGGACGCCGCCGAAAGGGTGCAGTATCCGATCAGGTCGTCCCAGTCCCGGTAGCGGAGTTTCGTCGCATCCTGTTTGAAGGCGGCCAGCAAATCCGCACAGTGGCGCGGCGCAACCCCCGTTTCGGCCAGGCTTTCGCGCATGCGGTGGGCCTTGCGGAAGGCGGGGTTTTCCCGATCGCGGCCGAGCAGCGCGTCCTCGAACCCGTCCAGCCGCGCCACCTTCTCCTCCGGCGGCAGGTCCGGATTATCCGCGATATCGTCGGCGCCGCGGGCGAAATCGTAGAAAATGGCCACATGGGGACGCAGCCGGGCCGGCAACAACCAGGACCCGACGGGGAAGTTCTCGTAGGCGACATCCTTGCCCGACGGTGTCTCTACGGAAAGCGGCGTGGCGACGGTCATGGGAGGTGTGTCGCGGCGGGCATGCCCGCGGTCAGGCGTTGCCGTTGGAGACTTTTTTGCGCATTTCGTCGAGGAGATTCTGAATCTTGCCGCCGTTCCTGCGGATGACGGAGGCCACTTCGGACCGTTGGGTCTGGCCCAGGCTCACCCCTTCCACCATGACGTCGATGACCTTGTGCTCGCCCTTGCGCTTGCGCACGCGCCAGTCGACCCGCACCAGCGGGCTACCGTCGGGCCGCAGGATCTTCGAATACACGATGATATCCGCGTCTCC
>JACZQZ010000031.1 GCA_022545455.1 Pseudomonadota bacterium | reverse complement strand
ACCCGAAGGGCGGCCTTGCGAGGCCCCCGGGGGAACAAGGGGGGTGTCCCCCCGGCTACGGGTATGCGGGGGACGCCCCCGCGGCCCCCGGACGTCGTCGCGCGCCGCTTGTGATGCTCCAGCATCACGGCGCGCCGCGCTCCTAGCCGGAAACCTCGCAAGACCGTCGTATAGCGTACGAATCTCTGGGACAGGACACCAGGCCATCATTCCCTAATTTTGCGCCATCCGAGCGGCCCGGCGGGCTCGTACAGCCAGGGATACTGGCTGACCATCTTTTTCGCCTTGTTGAGCTGGAACGCGAGCAGGGAGATGGCGATGAGGACGGCCGTATCGACCACGTAGCCGGTGAGGGAAAACAAATCACCGTCGTAAAGCGCGAACACGAGGAAACGGTCGGCGAAGCCGAGCAGGCCACAGTAGGCGACGGGCTGCCACATCGGCCGCCACGTATTGGCCAGGGCCTTCGCGGTCATGGTGGCGGCGAACCACATGGCGACCAGGACAACCACGGTCCACGGATTTAATGTGAGCGCCTCTGTCATGATCGGCGCCCCTTGGTATCACGGGCGCCCTCCAGGTAAGCCGAGCGGATCTCTTCGTTGGCCAGCAGTTCCTTGCCGGTCCCGCTCATGAGGATGCGTCCGTTGGCCATGACGTAGCCGCGGTGGGCCAGCCGGAGCGCGTGATAGGCGTTCTGTTCGACCAGGAACACGGTGACGTTCTGTTCGGCGTTGATCGCCTTGATCACCGAGAAGATCTGCTTGACCAGCATCGGCGCCAGACCGAGCGAGGGTTCGTCCAGGAGCAACAACCTGGGCCGGCTCATCAGGGCGCGGGCGATGGCCAGCATTTGCTGCTCGCCCCCCGATAGGGTGCCGCCGCGCTGCTCCCGCCTTTCCTTGAGGATGGGAAACAGGGCGAAAACCTTCTCCAGGTCTTCGTCCAGGTACCTGGGCTCGCTGGTGATGGCCCCCATGAGCAGATTTTCCATCACCGTCATGTGGGGAAAGATGCGCCGGCCCTCGGGCGCCTGGGCGATGCCGCTACGGATAATCTCGTGGGTGGGCTTGGCCGAGATATCCTCGCCGTCGAAGACGATGCGGCCCTTGGCCGCGCGCGGGTTGCCGCAGATGGTCATCAGCAGGGTCGACTTGCCGGCGCCGTTGGCGCCGATCAGGGTGACGATCTCGCCGTGCTTCACCTCCACGTCGACGCCCCGCAAGGCTTCGATATGGCCGTAAAAGGCATGAACGCCCGTGATGCTCAGCATAGTCATCACCCGTACCCTTCTTCGCCATCCTCTTCCTCGCCCAGGTAGGCGCGGATGACGGCGGGATCGTTGCGCACGAAGTCCGGCGTGCCGTCCGAGATCTTGCGGCCGTAATCGAGCACCACGATGTGGTCGGAGATCCCCATGACCACGCTCATGTCGTGCTCGACCAGCAGCAGGCCGATCCTGTGCTCGTCGCGGATAAAGACGAGGAGTTCGTTGAGCTCGGCCGATTCCCGGAGGTTCAACCCGGCGGCCGGCTCGTCCAGACACAGCAGGACCGGCTTCGTGCACATGGCCCGCGCGATCTCCAGCCGGCGCTGGTCGCCGTAGGGCAGGTTGCCGGCCTCCCAGTCGGCCTGGTCCGTGAGCCCCATCCGGTCGAGCCAGTACCTGGCCAGGTCGACCGCTTCTTCTTCGGCGTCGCGGTAGCGCGCCGACCCCAAAAGCCCGCCAAGGGTGAAAGCCGACGCCCGCATCAGCACGTTGTGCTGGGCGACGATCAGGTTCTCCAGCACGGTCATGCGGGGGAACAGGCGGATGTTCTGGAAGGTCCTGGCAATGCTGGCGTTGCGGGCGATCAGGAAACCCTCCATGCGCTCGAGCAGGAAATCGCCGTTCGGGTGGTGGAGGACGAGGCGCCCGACGTCGGGTTTGTAGAACCCGGTCAGACAGTTGAACACGGTGGTCTTGCCGGCGCCGTTGGGGCCGATGATCGAGGTGATCCGTTCATCGGCGGCCTGGAACGAGACGTCGTCGATGGCCACAAGGCCGCCGAACCGCATGGTCAGGTGTTCGACGGTCAGCAGCGGCTTTCCGCTTGCCGCGATGTCCGCTTCGGCGCTCATGGGACGGCCTTCGCCAGCCGCTTCGTCGCGGACAGCCGCAGGGTGGGCTCCCGGTGGGCGAGAAGTCCCGCCGGGCGCCAGACCATGATCAGCACCATGGCGGCGCCGAACGCCAGCATGCGGAACTGGTGGAGTTCACGGAAGAACTCGGGCATGCCGATGAGCAGGATGGCGGCGAGGACGACGCCGATCTGGCTGCCCATGCCGCCGAGGACGACGATGGCCAGGATCACCGCGGATTCGATGAAGGTAAAGCTTTCCGGGCTGATAAATCCCTGCCGCGTGGCGAAGAACGAGCCGCCGAAGCCGGCGAACATGGCGCCGATGGAGAACGCGGTGAGCTTGGTGTTCCGCGGGTTGATGCCGAGCGCGCGGCAGGCGGTCTCGTCCTCGCGCAGGGCTTCCCAGGCGCGCCCCACCGGCAGCTTGCGGATGCGCAGGGTGAACACATTGGTGGCCAGGGCCAGGGCCAGGATCAGGTAGTAAAGAAAGATGATGCGGTCGAGGGGCGTATACGTGAGCCCGAAGAAGCCGTGGAAGGATACCGTTCCTTCCGCCGGATAGCGCGTGAACGGCAGCCCGAAAAAGCTCGGCCGCGGGATGCCGGAAATCCCGTCCGGGCCCTTGGTGAACTTGTACCAGTTGAGCAAGATGATGCGGACCATCTCGCCGAAGCCCAGGGTGACGATGGCGAGGTAATCCCCCCTCAGCCCCAGCACCGGGAAGCCGAGGAGGATGCCGGCGAAGGCGGCCATGATGCCGGCGAACGGCAGGCACACCCAGAACCCCATGTCGAAGTACTGGGCCAGCAAGGCGTAGCTGTAGGCGCCGACGGCGTAGAACGCGACGTAGCCCAGGTCCAGGAGCCCGGCAAGCCCGACCACGATGTTGAGGCCCCAGCCGAGCATGATGTAGGTGACGACCAGGATCGCGATGTCGAGCAGCCGCCGGTCGGCAATGGGGAGAAACGGCAGGACCAGGGCAAAGCCGATGAGCAGCGGGCCGGCGTAGCGGGCCACCTGCTGCACGCGGGCCCCGATCCGGTCCATGGTCGCCTCGCGTTCCTCGGCGGTAACCGTGGACCTAGCATGGCGGACGGCCCACGCGGCGCGGCCGGCGAACACGGCGGCGACGATCACGATCATCCAGTTGACCACGGGGCTGGAGAACGGCAGCACGGGTTCGAACCCGGACCCGTTTTCCGAGGCAAGAGCCTGGTCGGCGAGCAGCAGCGCGCCAAGAATGACGGCGAACGGAAGGGTTGTGAGCAGGACCGGAAACGGGCGCCCCTCGCGCAGCAGAATGAGGGCGATCCGCCCCGCGAACGCGATCACCGACGCCATCGCCACATCGGCAAACCTGAGGGTAATGCCCAGCCCGCCGGGAACGGGTTCGGTCCTGAAACCGACCATGGCGAAAGCGAGGGCGAAGACGACGATGGCGGCGGCGCCGGCCTCCTTGAACATGTCCGGGAAGTCGAAGGGTTTTATCGCCGGTGTCGCCGCCACTGCCACGGCCTCAGACCTTTTCGATGTCGGGCTTCCCCAACAGGCCGGTGGGCCGGAAGATGAGTACCAGAACCAGGACCGAATACGCGGCCACGTCCTTGTATTCGACGGTGAAGTACGCCGACCAGAAGGACTCGATAAGGCCGATGAGCAGGCCTCCCAGCATGGCCCCGGGCAGGGAACCGATGCCGCCCAGCACGGCCGCCGTGAAGGCCTTGATGCCGGCCAGGAAGCCAATGTAAAAGTCGATCACCCCGTAGTTGATCAGGAAGATCAGGCCGGCGACGGAGGCCAGGGCGGCGCCCATGACGAAGGTCAGCGAAATGGTGCGGTCCACGTCGATGCCGAGAAGCGCGGCCATGCCCAGGTCCTGCTCGCAGGCGCGCTGGGCCCGGCCCAACTCGGTGCGGGCGATGACAAGCGTGAAAACCACCATCAGGACCACGGTGACCACGAAGATCAGGATCTGCAGGTAGCTCAGGGCGACCGTGAAACTCCCCTCCCGCATGATCTCGAAGCCGCCGCTGATGACCGGTTGCATCGGCTTGATGCGGGCGCCCTGCACCAGCTGGACGTAATTCTGCAGAAAGATGGACATGCCGATGGCGGTGATCAGCGCTGCCAGCCTGGGCGACCCGCGCAGGGGGCGGTAGGCGACCCGCTCCAGCGCCCAGCCGTAGACGGGGGTGAGGATCATGGTCGCGATGAGCACGATCAGCAGCGCCAGGGGGATCCAGGTGACGCCGAGGATTCCAAGGACCAGGAACGCGATGATGGAGATGAAGGCGCCGATCATGAAGATCTCGCCATGGGCGAAATTGATCATGCCGATGATGCCGTAGACCAAGGTGTAGCCGATGGCGATCAGGCCGTAGATGGAGCCGAGGGTCAGGCCGTTGATCAACTGCTGTGTAAAATATGCCATCGTCCGCCTTTCCTCAGTCCGCGGAACGGCGGTGACCCCGCGCTACGGCGGCGCTGAATGGCAAGGATGGTAGGGTGGCTCGCGGACCGGAAACCCAAGCCGCGGTCGGCGTCCCTGTTGGATAATGCACCGCTACCCTCGCGGTTCCGCGTTTTTTTTCGCTTGCGGTCCGGTGTCGTTGGCCGGCCTTCCCTTGTCCGGACCCTAACCCAGGGCCTATTGGTGTCAAGGGATATTCCCCGGCCGCGGCCGGCGGGGCGCGGCCCGTTCACGCCGTCCCGTCTCTCTCCCTCAGCCGCTTGGCCAGCACATAGGCGAGCTTGCGCGCGGCGAGCCGTTTCAACGTTTCCCGGCCGCACCCGGGGTCGCCGACCATGGTGACCTCGGTGTTGGTGATGGGGTCGATGGCGACGACGCGCAACGCCTTTCCCACCCGCTGGAACTCGAACAGAACCTCGGGAAGGTATACCTCCCTTGACGTCACCCGTGAACTCCCTCGCCCGCGTGCACCATCGGCCGGTGGCCGACAGCGGGGGATTCCCGCACGGACAGTATAGGGGATCGTTCGCCCACGGACACCCGGGCAATCATCGCGACAGCGCGCCGGCGCGCCCATCGCCGGCAACCACGGCCGGCGTCTTGCCGACGTGGCTACATGTTGCGGCGGTACTGCCCGCCGGCTTCGAACAGGGCCTCGGTGATCTGGCCCAGGGAGCAGCAGCGGACGGCCTCGATAAGCACGGCGAACACGTTTTCGCCGCCGGTCGCCGCCTGCTTGAGGCGGGCCAGCATGGCCGGGGCCTCGTCCTTGTGGCGCTTCTGGAAGGCGCGCAGCCGTTTGATCTGGCTTTTCTTTTCCTTTTCGGTGGAACGCGCCAGGCGGGGCGTGACCGGCTCCTCGGCGGCGTCGGGGTTGACGAACGTGTTGACCCCGACGAGGGGCAGCGTGCCGTCGTGCTTGAGGGTCTCGTAATGGAGGGATTCGTCCTGGATTTTGCCGCGCTGGTAGCCCGTTTCCATGGCGCCGAGCACGCCGCCGCGTTCGCTCAGGCCTTCGAACTCCCGGAGCACCGCCTCCTCCACCAGGTCGGTCAGTTCCTCGATGATGAAGGCGCCCTGGTTGGGGTTCTCGTTCCTGCCCAGGCCCCATTCGCGGTTGATGATCATCTGGATGGCGAGGGCCCGGCGCACGCTCTCTTCGGTCGGCGTGGTGAAGGCCTCGTCGTGGGCATTGGTGTGCAGGCTGTTGCAGTTGTCGTAGACGGCGATCAACGCCTGCAAGGTGGTGCGGATGTCGTTGAAGTCCATTTCCTGGGCATGGAGGGAACGGCCCGAGGTTTGTACATGATATTTAAGCCTTTGGCTGCGTTCGTTCGCGCCGTACTTGAACCGCATGGCGGTGGCCCAGATGCGCCGCGCGACCCGTCCCATCACCGAGTATTCGGGGTCCATGCCGCTGGAGAAGAAGAACGACAGGTTGGGCGCGAAGTCGTCGACGTGCATGCCGCGGGCAAGGTAGGCCTCCACGTAGGTGAATCCGTTGGCAAGGGTGAAGGCGAGCTGGGATAGGGGATTGGCCCCGGCCTCGGCGATGTGGTAGCCGGAAATGGACACCGAATAGAAGTTCCGCACCCGGTGGCCGATGAAATATTCCTGGATGTCCGCCATCATCTTGAGGGCGAACTCGATGGAGAAAATACAGGTGTTCTGGCCCTGGTCCTCCTTCAGGATGTCGGCCTGCACCGTGCCGCGCACGTTCTCGTGCACGTACGTACGGATCTTCGCCGTCTCCCCGCCGGTGGGCGGGCGCCCCCGTTGGCGCTCATGCTTCTCCAGCTGCTGGTCGATGGCGGTATTGAGGAACATGGCCAGGATCGCCGGGGCCGGCCCGTTGATGGTCATGGAGACGGAGGTCTCCGGGGCGCACAGGTCGAAGCCGTCGTAGAGCGCCTTCATGTCGTCCAGGGTCGCCACCGAGACCCCCGAATTGCCCACCTTGCCGTAAATGTCCGGGCGTTCGTGGGGATCGAATCCGTAAAGCGTCACCGAATCGAAGGCGGTGGACAGGCGCTGGGACTGCGAATGCCTCGACAGGTATTTGAAGCGCTTGTTCGTGCGTGCCGGGTCGCCCTCGCCGGCGAACATGCGGGTCGGATCCTCGCCCTCGCGCCGGAACGGGAAGACCCCGGCCGTGTAGGGGAATTCCCCGGGGACGTTTTCGGTGAGCATCCATTTGAGGATCTCGCCGTCGTCCTCGAACCGGGGCAAGGCCACCCGGGGAATGACGGTGCCCGAGAGGGTGGCGCCGACGCCGGCGCCCGGCGCCTTCGCCGCGTGGGCTTCGTCGGCGTACCGCTTCTTGAGCCTGGGCCAGCCGTCGAGCAGGGCGCGGCAGCGCTCCTCGAGGGCCGCTTCGCGCTCGGCGATGAGGGCGTCCAGATCGCGCTTGTGCCGGGCACCCCTGCCCGCCGCCTCGAGCATGCGCCCGGCCGCGGTGAGCTGCTGGCGCTCGCGGGCGATGCGCGCCTGCTCGGCGGCGTCCCGGTGGTAGTCGCGCACCGTGGCGGCGACTTCGGCCAGATAATGCTGGCGTGCGGGCGGAACGATGGCGGCGCCCGCCCCCGTCTCCCCGGCGCCGATGGACGGCGCCGTGCCCTCCGGCCCGTGTAGGCCCTTGTCGGCGAACATGCGCAGAATCGCCCCATACAGCGCCGTGATGCCGGCGTCGTTGAAGTGCGAGGCGACGGTGCCGAACACGGGCATCTCGTCCGCCGGCGTGGAGAAGGCCTCGCGGTTGCGCTGGACCTGCTTGCGCACGTCCCTGAGCGCGTCCAGCGCGCCCTTGCGGTCGAATTTGTTGATGGCGACGCCATCGGCGAAGTCCAGCATGTCGATCTTCTCGAGCTGGCTGGCGGCGCCGAATTCGGGGGTCATCACGTAGAGCGACACGTCCACGTGGGAGACGATGCCGGCGTCGCCCTGGCCGATGCCCGGCGTCTCCACCATCACCAGGTCGAAGCCGGCGGCCTTGCAGGCGGCGACGATGTCGGACAGGGACGCGGGCACCTCGCGCGCCGCGCCCCGCGTCGCCATCGAGCGCATGTAGACGCGCCCGCCCGAAATCGCGTTCATGCGGATGCGGTCACCGAGCAGGGCGCCGCCGCTGCGGCGCCTGGAGGGGTCGATGGCGATCACCGCGATCTTCGGCTCGTCGGCGTACAGGCGGAAGCGCCGGATCAGTTCGTCGACGACGGATGACTTGCCGGAACCGCCGGTCCCGGTGACGCCGAGCACGGGAACGCCCGTGCGCCGGGAGGCGAGGGCGCGGATCTCGCCACGGCGCTTCGCATCCAGCATCCCGTTCTCCAGGGCCGAGATGACACGGGCCAGGGCCCCGTGGTCGCCCGCGGCGAGGCCGTCGAGGCCGGCCGGAAGAGAGAGGGCGCGCGCGCCCTCGACGCGCTCCAGCATGTGGCCGATCATCCCCTGGAGGCCAAGACGGCGGCCGTCCTCGGGTGTATAGACGTGGCTGACGCCGTACGCCTCGAGCTCGCTGGCCTCGTCGGCCACGATGACGCCGCCGCCGCCGGCGAACACCTTGACATCGGCGCGGCCGTGCTCGGCCAGCAGGTCGATCATGTACCTGAAGTACTCCATGTGGCCGCCCTGGTAGGAACTGACGGCGACGGCATGGGCGTCCTCCTGGACGACCGCCGTCACCACTTCGTCCACCGAGCGGTTGTGGCCCAGGTGAATGACCTCGGCGCCGGCGGCCTGGAGGATTCGCCGCATCACGTTGATGGAGGCATCGTGGCCGTCAAACAGGCTGGATGCGGTGACGAAGCGCACGGGAATGGCGGCCTTGCGGGCCGTCTTCGCGGCTTTCCCGCCGGGCTCCTTCCGCGCCTTACGGGCCTTTTTCACGGGGGCGACGGCGACGGCGTCGTCGGGCACGGCGATCTCCTGCCATGGGGGCGCGGCGCGGTTGCCGCGTCACGCACTCGGCCGCAACGGGGCACCCGGCCCTCTGCCGCGGCCCCAAGCCCGCGCCGGAGGCGACAGGCCTTGCGGGCTCATATTTTCCGTTTACGTGCTTTCCGTTTACGTAAACGTAAATTATCCGCGGCCGTTGGTAAAGGGGCGTGACGCGGATTTTTCGGGTGAACGCGGGACTGTGCAGCGTGGATGCCTGAATTTTCATTTTACTCAATGTCTTAGGCGATCTTCCGGGAACAATACTGGAACCTGGCCGTTGGCGGATGGTTAATAGGACCGCTCAGGCTCCATCAACGGCCACTAGCATGCCGCATTCCGGGCGCGTTCGGCGGCCAACGGGTCGATTCGCCTGTAAGGAAACCGCTGTATTACCAATATTGTTTGTGAGAAAACTACATGTATAAAATTAAACATAAATAACGGTCAAATTAAGATAAAATTTAATACATATTTTATTAAATAATAACATTGATTTTTATTTATTTTTAGTTAATATGTATCCACGGTGTTTGAAGATAAGCGCAAACGCAAAAGGAGATCGTCATGTACCGCAAAATGCTGACCAGGATCATCGAGGACCAGTCCGGCGCCACCGCCATCGAATACGGCCTGATCGCCGCCCTCGTCTCCGTTGCCGCGATCGGCGCGTTGACCACGTTGGGAACCTCGCTCACCGACATGTTCGCACTCGTCGCCACGACGATCGCTCCGTAGCGCCGGCTGATTGGGTTAGGGTATATTCCACCGTCCTTCCGTGAGACTTGGGACCGGGGCCTCGCAACCAAGCCCCATCGGCGAGCCCAATAACGCCGCAGACGGCCCGATCGGTCTCCCGCCGCAGCATATATGGGATTTTTTGACAGCCTGCTCGTCGCCCGGCCGCGTGGTCGGGCGACGTTGCACGACCGCCGGCACGTCCGGCGGCGCACGGGCCTAGAGGCCTGTGTCAGTGAATGGAAAGAATTTTTATTAAATTTTATGCAAATAAGAAGTAAATAAATAGAGATTTAAATACTTATTATATTAAAGAGAAACGTTGTATTTTATTTCGTTATTTGCTAAGTTTTTCGCGGTGTTTGGATATCGCCGCCGACATAACAGGATCTCGACATGTACCGCGAAAAGCTGACCAGGATCATCGAGGACCAGTCCGGCGCCACAGCCATCGAATATGGCCTGATCGCCGCCCTCGTCTCCGTTGCCGCGATCGGCGTGTTGACCGCGTTGGGAACCTCGCTCGCCGGCGTGTACGATCTCGTCACCACGACGCTAGGCGGCTGACCGGGTTATCTACGGTCTCACCGTCCACCCGTGGGACTTGGAACCGCGGCCTCCCAACCAAACCCCATCGGCGACGCACCGTAACGCTCACCGGCGTGGTGGGCGGTTGAGTGGGATTGATTAATCCACCCCGCCGCCCGCGCCTACCGCCTAAGCACCCGTAGTTGATCGGTGGTAAGGTAAAGCGCCACCTTGGCGCCCACGTCGTGCTCGGACTGTCCGGCCTGGTGGCTGGCATCGACGAGAATCGTCGCGTCGCCCGCCTTGACCGTATAGCGAATCCGGCTGCCCAGGAACTCCTCGCTTTCCACCACCCCATGCAACCGGATGCGCCCGTCCGGAGACGCCTCGTCCGCGCCCCTCCTCCCTCGCCGCCGGGTGCCCGGCCAAGATTGCTGTTGGCTTGGGCGGCGCAGGCGATATGCTTGCCGGCTTGGTTTAACAACGGCCTGGACCACCCGTGGAACGCACCAGCCGGTTTGCCCCCGGGGCCTTTCCCCGCACCCGCCTGCGCCGCACCCGCCGCTACGACTGGTCGCGGCGCCTGGTGGCGGAGAACGCCTTGAGCACGGACGACCTGATCTGGCCCGTCTTCGCGATCGAGGGCGAGGCGAAACGCGAGGCCGTGCCCTCCATGCCCGGGGTGGACAGGCTTTCCATCGACCTGTTGGTCGACGCCGTGGCCGGGGCCGGGGACCTGGGCATCCCCGCCGTCGCCGTGTTCGCCTACATCGACCCGGCCCTGAAGACCCCCGACGCGCGGGAGGCGACCAATCCCGACAACCTGATCTGCCGCGCCGTCAGGGCGGTGAAGGAGAGCCATCCCGGCATCGGCGTGCTGTGCGACGTGGCGCTCGATCCCTTCAACAGCGACGGCCACGACGGCCTCGTCCGCGACGGCTACGTGGTCAACGACGAAACCGTCGCCGTGCTCGCCACGCAGGCCGTGGTCCAGGCCGAGGCGGGCTGCGACGTGATCGCGCCCTCGGACATGATGGATGGACGCATCGGCGCCGTGCGCGACGCCCTGGACGAGGCCGGGTTCGAACGGGTCACCATCATGGCCTACGCGGCCAAGTTTGCCTCCGCCTTTTACGGGCCGTTCCGCGACGCCGTCGGCTCCAAGGCGGCGCTGAAGGGCGACAAGAAGACCTACCAGATGGACCCGGCGAACGCGGACGAGGCCCTGCGCGAGGTCGGCCTCGACATCGACGAGGGCGCCGACATGGTGATGGTGAAGCCGGGGCTGCCGTACCTGGACATCGTGCGCCGGGTCAAGGACGCCTTCGGCGTGCCCACGTTCGTCTACAGCGTCAGCGGCGAATACGCCATGCTCAAGGCGGCCGCGGCCCAGGGCTGGCTGGAATACGACCAGGCGATGATGGAGTGCCTTTTGGCGTTCAAGCGCGCCGGCGCCAACGGCATCCTCACCTATGCGGCGCTGGAGGCGGCGACGCTGCTCAAACGCGCCGGGTAGGGAAAGCGGTGCCGGGGATTCGGTCCGCCATGTTGATCAGGTCAGCGGCAGCATGACGTTGTCGCGATAGGCCGGGCGCTCCTTCAGGCGGCCGTACCACGCCTCCAGGTTCTTCAAGGCCGGCCGTTCCAGGGGCAGGGTGTACCAGCGGTACGGATAGCCGCCCAGCGCAATGTCGGCCATGGACGGCTGGTCCCCGGTGACGTAGGCGGTCGCGGCCAGCCGGGCATCCAGAATCGCCAACAATGCGGCCACCTTGTCCCGGGCCGCGCCGAGGGCTTCGGCGTCCCGGTCCTCGGGCGGCGTGCGCACCAGGGCCCAGTAGATGGCGGTCATCGGCGGGTGCAGGGCCGACAGCACCCAGTCCATCCACTGGCTGTCCAGGGCGCGCCGTCGCCCGTCGGCGGGAAACCATGGATCGGCGCCGTAGGTCCCGGCGAGGTAGCGCACGATGCTGTGGGACTCCCACAAGACGAAGTCGCCGTCCTCCAGGGTCGGCACCAGGCCGTTGGGGTTCTTCTCCAGGTACTCCGGCTCCCTGTTGCCGCCGAACGGCCCGCCGATGTCGACCCGTTCGACCTCGAGCTCCAGTTCGGCGCAGCACCACATGACCTTTTGCACGTTGATCGAGTTGGCGCGTCCCAGCACTCTCAGCATCGAAACCTCCCTCCGATGGTCATGTGGTCAAGGTTTGGACGGGCGCTCCTTGGTATTAGCCCGGCACGATGTGGCGTTCCGGCGGCAGGGCCACCGACGTGCGCTTGAGGAATCGCCTCTGGGCCGGATCGTAAGGGTCGCGCCGGTGCATGAGGAACCCGTTGTCCCACATCACCAGGTCCCCTACCCGCCATCTGTGTTCATACACGAATTCCGCCTGTACGGCGTGGGCGTTGATCTCGTCCAGCAGCGCCCCGCCCTCGTCCGCCGGCAGGCCTTCGATGCCGGTGACGGTGCTGGGATCGATATACAGCGACGTGCGGCCGGTGAGCGGATGGACCTGGGTCAGCGCATGGGTGACGTCGGGGGTTTCCTTCCTGACCTCTTCGGGAAGCGGCTTTTCGTCCTCGTAGCCGGTCACCCGCCGGGCGTAGCTGAAGATGCCCCGGCGCCCCGCGATCCCGTCCTTGAGCCGCCGGGGCAGGGCTTCGTAGGCGAGCTGGAGGTTGGCGAAATAGGTGTTGCCGCCGTCTTTCGGAACCTCCATGGCATGGAGGAACGTGCCCGTCGCCGGGTGGGCCCGGTAGGACTGGTCCGTGTGCCAGGCGACCTCGCCGCTGCCCGGACGCCCGATGGGCCTGCCCTCGGCGTCTTTCAGGTTGGAGATGTGGGTGACCTCGGGGCGCACGTTCGACGCCCAGTCGGCGCGCACGATGGCGACCGGTTCGCCGAACCGGGCGCCGAACGCCACCAGCTCGTCCTCGGTCAGGACCTGCCGGCGGAAGACGAGGACGCCGCGGGTGCTCCACACCTCCCTGATGTCGTCGACGGTCGCCCGGTCGAGGTCCGACCACAGGTCGAGGCCGGCCACTTCGCCGGCGAAGCCGCCGTCCACGGGGGTAACGGTGAGCGCCATGGAACCGGTCCCTCCTGTCCCCAGCGCCGTTACAATACTAAATCACGCCCCTTTGGCGCAAATCCGCCAGGTCCTTTTCGTCCAGCCCGAGAAGCTCGTGCATGACCTCGTCGGTGTTCTGGCCGAGGGTGGGCGGAGGATACCGGTGCGAGGCCGGGGTCGCCGACATCCGGATCGGACTGGCGATCAGGCGGACCGGTGCGCCGCCGGTCGCGGCATGGGGCATTTCGATCTCCATGCCGCGGGCTTTGACCTGGGGGTCGGCGAACACCTGGTCGATGGTGTTGATCGGCCCGCAACTGACGTTCAGGGCCTCGAGCCCGTCGAGCCAGTGGCGCGACGGATGCCCGGCGACGATCGGACCCAGCGTGCCGATAAGGTCGTCGCGGTTGCGCACGCGCGCGTCGTTGGTGCGGAACCGGTCGTCCGACGCCAGTTCCGGCACGCCGGCGAACTCGCAGAAACGCTGGAACTGGGCGTCGTTGCCGACGGCCAGGATGATGTTTCCGTCGGCGGTGGCGAAGGACTGGTAGGGCACGATGTTGGGGTGGGCGTTCCCCAGGCGCTTCGGCGCCTCGCCCGTGGCAAGGTAATTGAGCCCCATAATCGTCAGTGTCGCCACCTGGGTGTCGAGCATCCCGATGTCGATGTACTGTCCCTCGCCGGTCACCTCGCGGTGGCGCAGCGCGGCGTTGATGGCGATCGTGGCATACAATCCGGCGATGATGTCGCCGATGGGGACGCCGCCCTTTTGGGGCTCTCCGTCGGCGGCGCCGGTAACGCTCATGAACCCGCCCATGGCCTGGATCAGGACGTCGTACCCGGGGCGGGTGGCATAGGGGCCGGTCTGGCCGAAGCCGGTGATCGAACAATAGATCAGCTTCGGGCAGTCGGCCTTAAGCTGCTCGTAGGACAGGCCGTACTTGGCCAGGCCGCCGACCTTGAAATTCTCCACCAGGATGTCGCAGGTGGCGATCAGCCGCCGCGCCAGGTCCTGGCCGTCGGGCTCGGTCAGGTCGAGGGTGATGGAGCGTTTGTTGCGGTTCGAGCTGCAAAAGTAGGCGCTCTCGCCGGTATCCTTTCCCTGATCGTCCTTGATGAAGGGGGGCGCGAACCGGCGCGTGTCGTCGCCGCTGCCCGGCCGTTCGACCTTGATCACGTCCGCACCCAGATCGCCGAGGATCTGCGTGCACGTCGGGCCGGCCAGGATACGGGTCAGGTCGAACACCCGCAGGCCATCGAGGGGACCGGTGTTTCGCGTCATGTCGCCTCTGTCGATTCGGTGGAAAGGCGCGGCACATGGTCGGTCGGGCCGCGGCGGCGGCGCAACCTTAAACAACCGGGCCGGCGGCGGCAACCGCCGGCCCGCCGGGGTCCTCCGGTGGCGCCCACGCCGTCCGCGGCCGCCTTGACAAGCCGGTGCCCGATGGCATCTTTCACATCCGCGTCCCGTTCCAGGCGCGGGACGGCGGTCTTGTGAACCAGTCCGTACCCTGCCCGCGGTCAATTTATAGATGTTTGCGAAGAACAGCGCGTAACATCCTGAAAAGGCGCATAAAACACCCTACTCCATGAAAGGGCCGAAACGGATAATACGGGTGTTGGGATTGGCGGCCCTTTGGGTTGCGGTCCTATTGCTCGTGGTGACCGCCGCCGGTGCCTACTGGGTGTTCACCTCCGTGCCCGACGCGGACGGGACCATGGAGGCCGCCGGCCTCGAGGAAGCCGTCGATATCGTGCGCGACGCCCGCGGCGTTCCCCACATCTACGCCGGCTCCGCGGCGGACGCCACCCTGGCCCTCGGTTTCGTGCACGCCCAGGACCGCCTGTGGCAGATGGAGATGATGCGCCGCCTTGGGGCCGGCCGTCTGGCCGAAGTGCTGGGGCCGCGCGCCCTTCCCAGGGACCGTTTCATGCGGGTGCTGGGGCTCAACCGCCTGACGGAGCGGCAATACGCCCGAGTGGATCCGGAGGTGCGCCGGGCGCTGCTGTCCTATGCCGCCGGCGTCAACGCCTGGATCGAGGGACACAAAGGGGCGCTGCCGCCCGAGTTTCTTTTGCTGCGCTACGCGCCGGAGCCGTGGCGCCCCACCGATTCGCTTCTGTGGGCAAGGCTCATGGCGCTCCGGCTCAGCACCAACCGCAGGGACGAAATCCTGCGCGCCCGCCTCGCCGGCCGCCTGGCGCCCGAGAGGATCGCGGAGATGTGGCCTCCCTACCCCGCCGGAGGACCGGTGACGGCCGAGGATCTGGCGGGACTCTACAAGGGATTGCCCGTGGACGGTCTGGCGGCGCTCGAGCCGGCGGGAACGCCGCGCGGCGCCTCCAACGCCTGGGCGGTGGCGGGAACGCGCACCCAGAGCGGCAAGCCTATTCTCGCCAACGATCCCCATCTCGGCTTCGCCGCCCCGGTTATGTGGTACCTGGCCCGCATCGTGGCGCCCGGCCTGGAGATCGCCGGCGCCACCGCCCCCGGTGTCCCCGTTATGCTGCTCGGCCACAACCGCCGCATCGCCTGGGGCATGACCAGCACCCATGGCGACGTAGAGGACCTGTTCGTAGAGCGGCTCGATCCCGAGGACGGCGGCCGCTACATGACGCCTGGGGGGTATCGGCCCCTGGCCATGCGCGACGAGGTCATCGCCGTGCGCGACGCCGACGACGTGGTGCTGAAGGTGCGCGAGACCCGGCATGGCCCGGTGATTTCCGACGCGCCGGGCGGGGCGCCGGGCGTCGCCGGCGAGGGCCGGGTGCTGGCGCTCGCCGCCACGGCCCTTGACGAGGACGACCGCACGGTGCAGGCCCTGTACCGGCTCAACCGGGCCGGCGGCTGGGAGGCCTTCGTCGCCGCCATGAAGGACTTCCACGCGCCCCAGATGAACGTGGTGTACGCCGATACCGAGGGCAACATCGGGTTCTACGCCGCCGGCCGGGTCCCCATGCGCAGGAGCGGCCAGGGCCGCGTTCCGTCGCGCGGCTGGACCGGGGAAGGCGACTGGGTCGGATTCGTCCCCTTTGCCGAGCTGCCCAGGGCCTTCAACCCCGGCAAGGGGCGCATCGTCAACGCCAACAACAAGGTCGCTCCCACCGGCTATCCCCACTTTATCTCCGACCACTGGGCGCCGCCCTACCGGGCGCGGCGCATCCTCGATCTCCTGGACGGAGGGTCCCAGTCGCTGGATACCACGGCGGACATCCAGCGCGACACCCTGTCTCTCATGGCCCGGCACCTGCTGCCATTGATGCTCGACATCGACCCAGCCGGCCACAGGGAACGCCGGGTGCTCGGCTTCTTGCGCGCATGGGACGGCGTCATGTCGCGCCACCGGCCGGAGCCGCTGATCTTCGCCGCCTGGATGCGCGAACTCAACCGCGCCATCTATGCCGACGAGCTGGGCACGCTGTTCCCAGGCTTCTGGGGCTTCCGGCCCGGTTTCACCGCCTTCGTCCTGACCAGGCGCCGGGAATGGTGCGACGACATCCGTACCTCCCCGGTCGAGGACTGCAAGAGCCGCATCGCGGCGGCCCTGGAGGCGGCCCTCGATCAGCTTGCCGAGCGTTTCGGCGAGGGTTTCGAGGACTGGCGCTGGGGGGACATGCACCGGGCCCGGTTCCGCCACCGGATCTTCACCGGGCTGCCGGTGCTCGGCCGGTTTGCGGATCTGGAGATCGCCACCGACGGCGGCGGCTATACGGTCAACCGGGGCGCCAGCCGCGTCGCCGATCCCGAAAACCCGTTCGCCGACATCCACGGACCGGGTTACCGCGCCATCTACGATCTCTCGGACCTGGCGCAATCGCGCTTCATGATCGCCACGGGCCAGTCGGGCAATCCCCTGTCACCCCATTACGGGGACCTCTTGCGCGACTGGCGCGACGGCCGCTATATGCGCCTGGGACTGAAACGCGGCGACCTGGAAGCGGTGGCCGAGGGCGTGTTCAGGCTTGTCCCGCCTGCCCCGCCGGCCACACAATGAAAGCCGACCATGACCGTTTCCCTTGACGATATCCGTGCCGCCGCCGAGGTGTTGGACGGCGAGGTCCTGCGCACGCCCTCAATTCCCTCGCAACCGATCTCGGCCCTGAGCGGGGCGCAGGTGGTTCTCAAGCTGGAGAACCTGCAGTACACCGGCTCCTTCAAGCCGCGCGGGGCGCTGGTCAGGCTGGCCGGCATCGACGCCGCCGCGGCCAAGGCCGGAGTCGTCGCCGCGTCGGCCGGCAATCACGCCCAGGGGGTGGCGTTCCACGCCCGGCGGCGGGACATCCCGGCGACCATCGTCATGCCCGAGGGCACCTCGTTCACCAAGGTGGCACGCACCGAGGCCCTCGGCGCCCGCGTCGTGCTGCACGGCAGGGACCTGGGCGAGGCCGGGGACCACGCCCGCCACCTGGCCGACGCCGGAGGCCGCCAGTTCATCCACCCCTACGACGACGAGAAGATCATCGCCGGCCAGGGCACCATCGCGCTCGAGATGTTGGCCGACCATCCCGACCTGGAGGTCATCGTGGTTCCCGTCGGCGGCGGCGGTTTGATCGCCGGCATCGCCACCGCCGCCAAGGCGCTCAAACCCGGGATCGAGATCGTCGGCGTCGAGGCGGCCCTATACCCGTCCATGTACAACGCCTTGCGCGGCGAGACGCCGGGCGGGAGCGGCCACAGCATGGCCGACGGCATCGCCGTCAAGGTTCCCGGAACGCTGACCCGGCCCATCATCGAAGAGCTGGTCTCGGATATTCTGCTGGTCGACGAGGAGTCCCTGGAGCGGGCCGTGCAGACCTACCTGGAGGCCCAGCGCCTGGTTGTCGAGGGGGCGGGAGCGGCCTCCCTGGCCGCGCTCGTGGGGTGCCCCGACCGTTTCCAGGGCAAAAAAGTGGGCCTCGTGGTTTCCGGCGGCAACATCGATTCCCGGCTGCTGTCTTCCATCCTCATGCGGGGTCTGGTGCGCGCCGGGCGCCTGGTGAGCATGCGGGTCGAGATCACGGACGCCCCGGGGGTGCTCGCCAAGGTCGCCGGGTTGATCGGCGACTGCGGCGGCAACATCGTCGAAATCTATCACCAGCGCCTGTTCTACGACGTGCCCGTCAGGCTGGCCGAGGTGGATGTGGTCCTCGAAACCGTGGACCCGGACCACGTGCGCGAACTCCTCCGGCGGCTCTCCGACGCCGGCTTCCCCACCCGGCTGTTGAGCAGCACGTCCGCCTAAATTGTTTTACCAAGGCGGGCATAGGAGCCGCGGTAGTACAGCAAGGGGTTGCCGTCTTCGCTGTGCTCCATGCGGTCCACTTCGCCGATGACGATCACATGATCGCCCCCCTGGTGCACCGCCACCCGGGTGCATTCCAGGTTGGCCAGGCAGCCGGGCAGGATGGGACAGCCGCTGTCCCAGGTCTCGTAGACGACGCCCTTGAACTTGTTCTTGCGCCGGGTGGCGAAGGCGAGCGAGAGGGTGTGCTGGTCGTCTCCGAGCACGTTGATCGCAAACCGGTCGCCCTTGATGAAGGCGTCAAGGCAGATCGTCGAGTCGGCAAGGGAGATGAGCACGAGGGGCGGCCGCAGGGAAACCGAGGTGAAGGCATTCACGGTCACGCCGGCGGGCGTGCCGTCCGGCATCAGGCCGGTGACCACGGTGACGCCCGTGGCAAAGCGCCCTAGGGCACCGCGGAATCGGCGCGAACCCGACGTCACGCCGGCCGGTCCCCACCGGCAGGCCGCACCGTGTTGCCCGGAGACCGGTGGTCACTGGAAAGCGGTCGGGGGAACAAAATGCGCATTCGCGACGATGGTTTACGATTTGTTGAGGGTCGGGTGCGTACTCTTCAAGAAGGAAAAGACTATAGCCGGCGGGCAAGAGAACACAATGCGCGCGTGGCTCCGTGTGCGTGGCCCCACGGGCGGCCCGGCGACAGGTTCTTGAGGACTCCGCATGTTCTTCGTCATCGGAGCGGTGATTGTCTTCGCCAGCGTGATCGGCGGGTATGTGGCGCCCGGCGGCCACCTGGATGTTCTATGGCAGCCCTTCGAGTTCGTCATCATCTTGGGCGCCAGCATCGGCGCTTTCCTCATCGCCAACGCCAAACCGGTGCTGGCCGGAGTGGCAAAGTCGTTCGGCATCCTGCTCAAGGGCCCCAAATACAACAAGACCGCCTACATGGAACTGCTGGGCGTCCTTTTTGCGCTGTTCAAGCTGGCCAAGACCAAGGGCGATCTGGCCCTGGAATCCCACGTGGAAAATCCCGGCGAAAGTTCGCTGTTCCAGGAATTTCCCACCTTCGCCAAGGACCACCACGCGCTGGAGTTCGTGTGCGACTACCTGCGCCTGCTCACCCTCGGCACCAAGAACGCCTACGAGGTCGAGGCGATCATGGAACAGGAACTTGAGGTCCACCACGACGAGCTCCACGCCATATCCGGTTCCTTGCACACCATGGCCGATGGTTTACCGGCGCTGGGGATCGTCGCCGCCGTGCTCGGCGTCATCCACACCATGGGCTCCATCACCGAGCCCCCCGAGGTCCTGGGCCAACTCATCGGCGGCGCCCTGGTCGGAACCTTCTTCGGGATTCTCATGTCCTACGGGCTTGTCGGCCCCGTCGCCAGTTCCGTCGAGCAGAGCTTCAACGCCGACTCCTCGTACCTGGGATGCATCAAGACGGGAATCATCGCCCACATGCAGGGGTATGCGCCCCAGGTGTCCATCGAATTTGCCCGCAAGACCCTGAATTCAAACGTCCGGCCCACCTTCAGCGAAGTGGAGGAGATGGTGGAGAATTTGCCCGCCACAGGATAGATCTGAGCCATGGCGGACCAAAGTCAGACGATCATCATCAAGAAGGGCAAGAAAGGCCGGCACCGCCATCACGGCGGCGCCTGGAAGGTGGCCTATGCCGACTTCGTGACGGCGATGATGGCGTTCTTCCTGCTCTTGTGGCTGCTCAACGCGGTGACCCAGGATCAGTTGGAGGGCATCGCCAATTACTTCGCCCCGATTTCCCTTTCCCGGGATACCAGCGGCGCCGGAGACATCCTCGGCGGCAAGACCATCCTCGAGGAAGGGGCTATGAAAAACGTTACCGCCAGGGCCAGCGTCAGCGTCGATCTTCCGCCGCCGAAGGCGGGCGACGCGGGCGGCGAAGAGACCGTTGAGGAAACCGCCGAGGACAGCTCCGGCGCCGGTCAAGACCAGGAGACGGCGGAATCCAAGGCCCGGGAACTGGCGGAACGACAAGAGGAAGAACAGTTCGAAAAGGCCGAGACAGAGCTGCGCGAAACCATCCAGGGCATCCCCAACCTCGAGCGGCTCGCCGACAGCCTGCTCGTCGAGAACACCCCCGAAGGGCTGCGCATCCAGATCGTCGACCAGGAAGGCCTTGCCATGTTTCCCAAGAGCAGCGCCACGATGCACGCCCATACCCGGAGAATCCTCGAACTGGTCGCCAAGGTGGTTGTCAAAATGCCCCAGAAGCTGAAGATCTCCGGCCACACCGACTCCCTCAGATACATCAGCCAAACCGGGTACTCCAACTGGGAGCTGTCGGCGGACCGCGCCAACGCCAGCCGGCGCGTCCTGCTTGAGTTCGGGGTGCCGTTCGAACGGATTGCCCGGGTGGTCGGCATGGCGGCCACCGAACCCCTTGTTCCCGACAACCCCATCCATCCCAGCAACCGCCGCATCTCGATCGTGCTGCTCCGGGGAACGGGAGAGGCGAAGCCCGCCGCCTCCGGTAAACCCCCGCCCGAAGCCGCGGAAAAGCCGGCCGAGGCCAAGAGGTCGCTTCCCGGCCTGGAGGAAATCCGGCGCCGGCAACTCCTCGACGGATCGCCCCATCCAAAGCCCGCCGAGGCCAAGGAGAAGCCCGCTGAGGAGGAGAAGAAGCCCGCCGAGGCCATGAGGAAGGCCGCCATACCCGAGGAAAAACCGATTGAAACCGGGGACCTGCTTCCCGGCCTGGAGGAAATCCGGCGCCAGCAGCGCCGCGGGGAATGGGAGCCGAAAAAACCCGGCGCACCGAATGACAAGCCCGCCGCAGCCGCAATCCAACCGGCCAAAGAGCAAAAGAAACCCGCCCCGGCCGCAGACGGGCCGGTCGAAACCAAGCAACTGCTCCCGGGCCTGGAACAACTCCGGCGCAAGCAGCTGCTCGAGGAATCCCGATCAGGCCTAACCACCCAGTCCGGAGGGGCGCCTGAAGACTCCACCGTGTTGTTTCCGCGCCTGGAGGAAATCCGGCGCCGCCGGCGTTTCGAATAGATCGCCCTCGTACAAAACGGGCGGTTTCCGAAAATCGGGAAAATATGTTATCTGGGAGGGGCCCGGCGGCGGTTGGCCTTTGCCCGAAATGAAACACAAACCCTTTCACAGCACACAGTTCTTTTTCGCCACCGCGCCCATGCCATGTCCGTATCTTCCCGGGCGGGTCGAACGCCGGGTGGTAACGGAGCTGGTGGGCCGCGACGTGGCCGCCCTGCATGACGCGCTCTCCTTGGCCGGATACCGGCGCAGTCACGGCATCGCCTACGCGCCGGCCTGCCCCGATTGCACGGCCTGCGTCGCGGCGCGGATCGTCGTCGATGGGTTCACGCCCTCGCGCTCCCAGCGCCGCGTGTGGAAAATCAACGCCGCGGTCCGGGCGGAAGAGACGCAACGCTTGGCTACGGAAGAACAGTTTGCCCTGTTCGCCGCCTACCAAAATTCCCGGCACGCCGACGGCGAAATGGCCAGGATGGACTTTCTCGACTACCGGGCGCTGGTCGAAGACAACCCCGTGGACACCGCGATCGTGGAATTCCGCGACCCCGACCACAGCCTGCTCGGGACCTGCGTCGTGGACCGTCTCGGCAGCGGGTTGTCGGCGGTCTACAGTTTTTTCGACCCGGCGTTCAGCCGGCGCAGCCTCGGGACCTACATGGTCCTTTGGATGGTGGAACGGGCGAGGGTTCTGGGTCTCCGGTATGTGTATCTGGGCTTCTGGGTCGCCGACTGCGCGAAGATGTCCTATAAGGCCGGCTTCCAGCCCCTGGAGGGATACACGCCGGAGGGGTGGCGGCCCCTGCGGCCCGGGGAATGGCCAAATGCGCCGGCGCCGGAAGCATAGGGTTCAAAGTCAAAACGGCCGGGACGTCGTGACTTCGCCGATACCGGTCATCCGAACCCGTTGGTGCGCGGGAAGCCTTTGGGCGGCAGGCGTCCCGCCTGGCCGCGCTTGCCCAGCCAGGGCGTGAGCGCGGTTTCCGTGCGCGTGCGGTTGCGCCCGGCGCGCCAGGTAAGCCCTTCGCCGAGCGTCAGGGTCTTGATGTCGGCCAGCTTTCCGCCCTCCCGGTAACGCTGCACGATGACGCCGCGGCCCCGGCCCATGACCGGCAGGTCGTCCAGCTTGAAGATCAGAAGCTTGCGATTCTCGCCGACCACGGCGACGGCATCGGCGCCCTCGACGACGGGGGCGCAGGCCGCCGCTTCTTCGCCCTCGGCCAGGTTCAGCACCTGCTTGCCGTTGCGGGTCTGGGCGATGACCTCGCTCTCGTCGACGACAAAGGCGCGCCCGCAATCCGATGCCACCACCAGCCGCCGTCCCGGGCGGTGGACGAACATGTTCACCACGGTGTGCTCGATGGGCAGGTCGATCATCAGGCGCAGGGGCTCGCCATGGCCGCGGCCGCCCGGCAACTTGTCGCAGCCGAGGGTGTAGAAACGGCCGTTGGTGGCGAATATCACCAGCTTTTCCGTGGTCTGAGCGTGCAACACGAAGCGGCCGCGGTCCCCTTCCTTGTATTTCATTTCCGCGGGATCGACGATGTGGCCTTTGACGGCGCGGGTCCAGCCCATCTCCGAACAGAACACGGTGATGGGCTCGCGCTCGATCATGGCTTCCAGCGGCACCACGACGGCCGCCGGCGGCTCGCCGATCTCGGTCCGGCGGCGGCCCAGTTCGGTGCCGGGGCCGAACCGTTTCTTGATCTCGCCGATCTCGTCGCGGATCACCCGCCAGCGATGCTTCTCGTCGGTGAGGAGGTTCTCGATCTCCGCCTTTTCCGCCGCCAGCGACGTGTTCTCCTTTTTGATCGCCTCCTCCTCCAGCTTGCGCAACTGGCGCAAGCGCATGTTCAGGATGGCGTCGGCCTGCACCTCGCTCAGGTCGAAGGCGCGCATGAGCTTGCCCTTGGGCTTGTCGTTGTCGCGGATGATGCGGATGATCTCGTCCAGGTTCAGATAGGCGACCAGCAGTCCGCCGAGGATTTCCAGCCGCCGCTTGATGTTGCCCAGGCGGTGGTGGCTGCGGCGCACAAGGACCTGGTGGCGGTGATCGAGGAACGCGGTGAGGACCTCGCGCAGGGTCATCACCCTGGGCGTGTTGGTTGCATCCAGCATGTTCATGTTGAGGCCGATGCGCACCTCCAGGTCGGTTTGCCGGAAAAGCTGCTCCATCAGCATTTCGGGCTCCACCGTGCGGTTTTTCGGCTCGAGCACCAGGCGCACCCGGGTCGTGCTTTCGTCCCGCACGTCGGCCAGCAGGGGAAGTTTCCGCGCCGCCAGAAGCTCGGCGATTTTCTCGACCAGCCGGGCCTTTTGCACCTGATAGGGAATCTCCGTGACCACCACCTGGTATTGGCCGCGGCCGGTCTTCTCGACTTCCCATCTGGCCCGCAGGCGCATGCTGCCGCGCCCGGTGCTGTAGGCGTCTATGATATTCGCCCGTGTTTCCACCAACACGCCGCCGGTGGGGAAGTCCGGACCGGGGATCAGGTCCACCAGCTTGGCGATGGTGGCCTTGGGGAATTTGATCAGGTGGACCAGGGCGGCGCACAGTTCGCCCACGTTGTGGGGTGGAATGTTGGTCGCCATGCCCACCGCGATGCCCGCCGACCCGTTGGCCAGCAGGTTGGGAAAGCGGGCCGGCAGCACCACCGGTTCATCGTCTTCGCCGTCATAGGTGCGGCGGAAATCGACGGCGTCCTCGTCGATGCCTTCCAGAAGCGCCCAGGCGACGTCGGTCAGCCGCGCCTCCGTGTAGCGCATGGCCGCCGCGTTGTCGCCGTCGATGCTGCCGAAGTTGCCCTGCCCGTCCACCAGCGGATAGCGCACCGCGAACTCCTGGGCCAGGCGCACAAGGGTATCGTAGACGGCGGCATCCCCGTGGGGGTGGTACTTGCCGATGACGTCGCCGACCACGCGGGCGCACTTCTTGAACCCGGACGCCGGGTCCAGCTTGAGCTGGCGCATGGCGAACAGGAGCCGCCGGTGCACGGGCTTCAAGCCGTCGCGCACGTCGGGAAGGGAGCGCGCCATGATGGTGGACAGGGCGTACGACAGATACCTCTCGCCAAGGGCGTCGACGAGGGGGGTGTCGCGGATGTCTCCGGCCGGGGCGGTTTTGCTCATGGTGGTCCCTGGTCTGTCAATGCCTGGTCAGCTACTAGATATAGTATCCCATCCCGCGGAATGGTCAATCCGTCGCGTTTGTCGCGGAATCGTGTGCCTTCGCCGGCCACCCCGCGCGCGTTTTATGGCGGCTTCGGAACAGATGGGATGGCATCGCGCGTTTTTCCAATTCCCGGCTCCACCGTGGCCGCCGCGGCGTCCGGGATTTCCGCCAATCACCCGCGGTCCCGGGGCCGGCGGGCGTGCTGGCGCGGTCCCGGGGCGGGCGG
>JACZQZ010000030.1 GCA_022545455.1 Pseudomonadota bacterium | reverse complement strand
GACGCGGCCACGGTGGCCGGCCTCGCCGCCCGCCGCTGGCGTCCGGGCGAGCCTGTGGACCCGCCGGCGCCGCTTTATTTGAGGTCTCCCCAGGCGAAGGTGGCAAAGGGCGGCGGGCGGGAGCGGCGGTAAACACGCGGCGGGCGGGGGCGGCGGTAAACGGGCGGAGGGCGGCGACGGGTAATCGGGCGGCGTGGGGCGGCGCACCTATTCCTTGCGAATCAACAGGCGGTGCACGGTGTCCGGCCCGTGCTCCGGCTCGTCGGTTTCCAGGCTGAGCACCGTATGACCCTGTTCGCGCACAGAGCGGGGAACGTTGTCCAGGGGTTCGGCGCCCTTCAGGCGCACCTGGAGCACCTGGCCGGGCGCCATGCGCTCGATCAGAAGTTTGGTCTTGACGAAGGTAAGGGGGCAGACCTCGGACGTTATGTCGAGATGGAAGTCGATATCCTCGCCGGTATTGTCTTTCGGTGTGTTTTTCATGCGAAGTTCTTGCTTCGCCAGGAAGCATTAATTATATAGTGGGCGTTCGTAAAAAAAAGGGGGGACATTTTTAATGAGCGAAAAGCCCAACGCAAATGAACTGCTGGAATTGACGACCGAGATTGTCTCCGCCCATGTGGGCAACAACTCGATCGCGCTCGGCGACATGCCCCAGTTGATTCAAGACGTATACAAGACTTTGGCAATCGTGGGAACCACGCCGGCGGTGCCCGAGCGCCCGAAGCCAGCCGTGCCGATCAAAAAGTCGGTCTTTCCCGACTTTGTAGTCTGTCTTGAGGACGGCAAGAAGCTGAAAATGCTCAAGCGTCACCTTAAGACCGCCTACAACATGACACCGGACCAATACCGGGAGCGCTGGGGACTGCCCCCCGAATACCCCATGGTGGCCCCCAATTACGCCAAGCACCGCAGCGCCTTGGCCAAGAAGATCGGTCTCGGCACCAAACCGCGCAAGCGCCGTCGCAAGGCGGGTTGACCAGCCCGCGCCCGGTGGGTGTGCGCCGCCGTCGCGGGACAGGGGCGCCCTTCCGGATGTAGTGGCGCCCACGACCCGTTCCACCGGCGTTCGGGGAGGGACCATGCCTCCGCCATCGCGAATCGAGCGGATTTGCATCGAAAAGGGCATGAAGATGACCGAGCAGCGGCGGGTCATCGCACGTGTCCTTTCCGTGTCCACGGACCATCCCGACGTGGAGCAGGTGTACCGGCGCGCCGTCCAGATGGATTCCCACATCAGCATCGCCACCGTTTACCGCACCGTGCGCCTGTTCGAGGAGGCCAAAATCCTGGAACGGCACGATTTCGGCAACGGCCGCGCCCGCTACGAGGAAATCACCGGCGAGCATCACGATCACCTGATCGACATTCAATCGGGCAAGGTCGTCGAATTCCAGAACCAGGAAATCGAGGCCCTGCAGGAAAAGGTTGCCGCAAAATACGGTTTCAAACTTGTCGGGCACCGGCTGGAGCTCTATGGCGTGCCCGCCGAACCGAAGAAAAAGCACGCCCGGCGTCGCCCCGGCGGCAAGGGAAACCGCGGGTCAGCTTGACACCCCGGAGTGGGGTGCTACCTTTTAAGACGGCTGAACACCACACCGAGGAGCGGATCGCAAGAATGACCGTCAACCGTTCTGGGCGCATCCCCGGGCGCATCGGACGCCCGATGCGATAGCGCGGGCCGCCTTGGCGAAGACACTTCATATCGCGACTTTCGGCTGTCAGATGAACGTCTACGACTCCGCCCGTATGGCGGACGTCCTGGCGCCCCTTGGCTTCGTCCCGGTCGACGATGCGGAGGGGGCGGACATGGTCATCCTGAATACCTGTCACATCCGCGAGAAGGCCGCCGAGAAGGTGTATTCCGAGCTGGGCCGGTTGCGCCGCCTGAAACAGCTGAAGGAACGGGCCGGCGGGCGCATGATCCTCGGCGTGGCCGGCTGCGTCGCCCAGGCCGAGGGCGAGGAGATCCTGCGCCGCGCACCCTTCGTGGACATGGTCTTCGGGCCCCAGACCTATCACCGCCTGCCGGAAATGGTGGCCCGCCTGGGGCGCGCCGCCGGCGCGGTTCTGGATATCGATTTCCCGACCGTCTCCAAGTTCGACCATCTGCCCGATCCCGGGCGCATCCAGGGCGCCACCGCCTTCCTCACCGTGCAGGAGGGCTGCGACAAGTTCTGCACTTTCTGCGTGGTGCCGTATACACGCGGGGCCGAGTACTCGCGTCCCGTGGCCGATGTTCTGGCCGAGGCGGGCCGCCTGGCCGCCGCCGGCGTGCGGGAAATCACCTTGCTCGGCCAGAACGTCAATTGCTACCACGGGGTATCGCCGGACCGGGGCGAATGGGGACTGGGGCGTCTCATCGGGGCGGTGGCCGCAATCGAGGGCGTGGACCGCGTTCGCTACACCACGTCGTACCCCGCCGACGTGGACGACGAACTGATCGCGGCGCACCGGGACGTGCCCGAGCTTATGCCGTATCTGCACCTGCCGGTGCAGTCGGGGTCGGACCGCGTGCTGGCCGCCATGAACCGCCGCCACAAGGGCGACGGATACCGGCGGCTGGTGGACCGCCTTCGCGGCGCGCGGCCCGATATCGCGCTGTCTTCGGATTTCATCGTCGGCTTTCCCGGCGAGACGGAGGCGGACTTCCGGGCCACATTGAGGCTGACCGAAGACATCGGTTTCACCCAGGCGTATTCGTTCAAGTACAGTGCCCGCCCCGGCACCCCGGCGGCGGCCCTGCCGGATCAGATTCCGGACGCCGTCAAGGGCGAGCGCCTGGCGGCCCTGCAGGACCTGCTCAACGATCAGCAGCTGGCGTTCAACCGGGGCTGCGTCGGCCGGACCATGCCGGTGCTCCTGGATCGGCGCGGCAGGCGGGCGGGCCAGTTGGTGGGCCGCAGCCCGTATATGCAGCCGGTTCACGTTGCCGCGCCCGAAGCCCTGTTGGGGACCATCGCCGAACTCCGCATCGAGGCCGGTCACGCCAACAGCCTCTCCGGCGTCCTTGCCACCGCCGGGTATGAAAGGCGTGCCGAAAGGGCCGGCGCGTGAACCGGCGGCTGAAATCCACCGCCGAGGACGCCGTGGACGCCAAGGCGGCGCACCTGGCGTTCGACGACAACACCCTGGCGCTGCAGCTTTTCGGTGCCCACCACAGCCATCTTGCGCGGGTCGAGAAGGCCCTGGACGTGACCATCCACGCCCGGGGCAACGAGGTGACCATAAGCGGCGACGGGGAGGCGGTGGACGCGGCCTGCACGGTGCTCAATGGCCTGTACGGCCGGCTCACGCGGGGGCTCGTGGTCGGCGGCGCCGAGGTGGACGCCGTCGTGCGCATGGCGCCGCGGGGCTATGGGGATGGGGCCGGCGCCGATCTCGCCATCCGCACCCGCAAACGCCACATTTCGCCGCGCTCGCCGACCCAGGCCGCGTACATCCGCGCCATCGACGAATGCGAACTGGTGTTCGGCCTGGGCCCCGCGGGCACGGGCAAAACGTACCTGGCGGTGGCCAAGGCGGTGGAAAGACTGATCACGGGCGAGGTCGACCGGATCGTCCTCTCGCGCCCGGCCGTCGAGGCCGGCGAACAGCTGGGATTCCTGCCCGGAGACATGCGCGATAAAGTGGACCCCTACATGAGGCCCTTGTACGACGCGTTGTACGATATGCTTCCGGGGCCGCAGGTGGCCAAGCGCCTGGAAAGCGGCGAGATCGAAGTGGCGCCTTTGGCCTTCATGCGCGGGCGCACCCTCGGCAACGCGTTCGTCATCCTCGACGAGGCCCAGAACACCACCGCCGTGCAGATGAAAATGTTGCTCACCCGGCTGGGCGAAAATTCCCGCATGGTGGTCACCGGCGACCTGACCCAGGTGGACCTGCCGCGCGGCAAGCGCTCGGGCCTCAGGGACGCGGTGGAGATTCTGGAAGGCGTCGAGGGCATCGCCTTCGTCCACTTCACCGATGAAGACGTGGTTCGCCATTCCCTGGTGACCAACATCGTCAACGCCTACGACAAGGCGGAACACCATCGCAAGGTCGCCTCCCGGTACGAGAGGCAGGACGATGCCGTCGACGGCGATAAAGACGACCCTGGCGATGATGACTGAGGCGCTGGACATTGCCGTCTCCGTCCCCTGCCCAACCTGGCGCACGGCGGTGCCCGGGGTCGAGGGCGTGGTCCGCCGCGCCGCGCATGCCGCCTTCGAGGCCGTTCCGCCGCCGGGCGCGCGCGCCGAGGCGGGCATCGTGCTGGCCGACGACTCCCTGGTGCGGGGCCTCAACCGGGACTACCGGGGCCGCGACGAACCGACGAACGTGCTGGCGTTTGCCAACCTGGAAGACCGGGGCGGTCGACGGGTCGCCCGTCCGGACGGCGCGCCGGCGGCGCTGGGGGACGTGGTTCTGGCCTACGAGACCGCCGCCACCGAGGCCGCCGAAGAAGGCAAGGCTCTCTCCGACCATTTAAGTCACTTGGTCGTGCATGGTATGCTGCACCTTCTCGGATATGGTCACGAAACCGAGACCGAGGCGGACCCCATGGAGAGGCTGGAAATCCAGGTGCTGTTACGCCTTGATATCGCCAATCCTTATCCGGATCGCGCCGAAATGATGACCAAAGGTGATGGACGACCAATCCGGCAGTAGACCGCCCCGCGATGCCGGGGCCTCCGACGATCCCTCTCTCTCGGACACCCTTCGCGACTGGTTGCGCGGATTATGGCGCTGGCGCAACGGCGAGAACTCGGCGCGCGATACCCTTGACGAGCTGATCGAGGAGCGCGAGGAAGCCGAGATTCCCATCGACGAGGACGAACGCCGGCTGCTGGCCAACATTCTCGACCTGCGCGACCGCACGATTCACGACGTCATGGTGCCGCGCGCCGACATCGTTGCCATCGAGGCGGGGTCGAGTTTGGCGGACGTCATTGCCCTGATAACCAAAGAGAACCACTCGCGCATCCCCGTCTACCGGGAAAACCTGGACGACGTGGTCGGCATGGTGCACATCAAGGACGTGGTGGCCTGGCGGGGCGAGGACAAAGCCTTCCATCTGTCCAAGATATGGCGCAGGGTTTTGTTCGTCTCTCCCTCCATGCAGGTCCTGGAGCTGCTTTTGGAGATGCGCGTCCAGCGCATCCACATGGCCCTCGTGGTCGACGAATTCGGCGGCGTCGACGGGCTGGTCACCATCGAGGACCTGGTCGAGGAAATCGTCGGCGAGATCGAGGACGAACACGACCGCGGCCAGAAAACCGACGTCATCCGGCGCCCGGATGGCACCTTCGACACCGACGCGCGCGCCACCATCGACGGCCTCGAGGACCTGGTCGGCAGGGTTGTCACCGACGAGGAGCGCGAGGACATCGAGACACTCGGCGGTCTCATCATCGCCCTGGCCGGCCGGGTGCCGATCCGGGGCGAGCTCATCAGCCACCCCTCGGGCGTGGAGTTCGAGGTGTTGGACGCCGACCCCCGCCGCATCAAACGCGTGCGCGTGCGCGCCCCCGGGCGTGTTCCCGGGGACCGAACACCGACTGATGGCTGAGCCCGGGCGAACGGTTTCCCCGCTGTCTGGAAACGTCTCTCAACGGTTGTACCAAGGGGCGCTGATCATGGCTCATAGAGATCGCGTAGGCGGCTCGTCGGGTAGGAGGAAAGTTGCAGGCGATGCGGCGCATCGTCAAAACTTTTCGACGCCCTCCGACGGGCCGCATACGCGACCGGAATGGCGGCTTACCAAGGCTTTCGGACGGCGTCGCGCACGCTTTGCGATGCCCCGCATCGCCACGGCGCACGCTCCTAGCCGAAAACCTTGGTAAGCCGTCTCTATGGGTCATGATCAACGCCCCTTGGTATTACGGTCCGCCCTTGGCGGTTTGGGGCGGCTGCAAAACCGTATCGCCGCCGTCTCCGGCTGGCGCCGCTTTGCCGTGGCCGCGGGGCTCGGCGCCCTGGCGACCGCCGCCCTGCCGCCGGTGCATCTGCTGGTGCTGTTGGTGCCCGCGTTCGTCGGCCTGGTGTGGTTGATCGACGCGTCCCCGCGTCCCCGCGCCGCCTTTGCCGCCGGTTGGTGGTTCGGCTTCGGTCATTTCACGGCCGGGATTTACTGGATCGCGTTCGCCTTGCTGACGAAGCCGGAGCGCTTCGGGTGGATGGTGCCGTTCGCCGTTTTCGGCCTGTCGGCGTTGATGGCCCTTTTCCCGGCCTGCGCCGCCCTCTTGACCCGCGCGGTGCGCGGCGACGGCCCCGGGCGCATACTCGTCTTCGGCGCCGCGTGGACGGTGTTCGAATGGGTTCGGAGCTGGGCCTTCACCGGCTTTCCGTGGAACCTGATCGGCACCGCCTGGGTCTTCTCGGACGGCATGATCCAGCTCGCGGCCGTGACCGGCGTCTATGGCCTGAGCTTGCTCAGCGTGGTGGTGGCGGCCATGCCGGCGGTGCTCACCGACGGGGGTGCTTGGGCCGGGCGCAAGGCCGTTCCCGTGGCCGCCGCCTTCATCGTCCTCGGCATCGTGTGGGGCGGCGGGCTGGTGCGCCTGGCCGGGGCCGGCGACGCCGTGGTTCCCGACGTTCGGTTGCGCTTGGTGCAGCCCAACATCGACCAGAAACTCAAATGGCGGCCCGAACTGCGCCGACAACATATGCTCCGTCAGGTTCGCATGAGCACCGCGGCCGCCGGCGCGACCCAGGGTAACGGGGCCCCGACCCATGTCATCTGGGCGGAAACGGCGGCCCCGCTGTTCCTTGGCGGCGATCCGGCCTCGCTCGGCGTTATCGGAGGGGCGGCACCGCCGGGCGGCCTTATCATCACCGGCACGATCCGGCGCACGCCCCCGCGCGAAAAGTCCTTCCGCATCTGGAACAGCCTCCAGGCCGTGGACGACCGGGCCCGGGTGGTCGCCACCTACGACAAGTCCCACCTGGTGCCGTTTGGCGAATACGTGCCCTTCCGCGGCCTCCTGAACATCGCCAAGGTCACCGAGGGCCAGGTGGATTTCTCACGCGGGCCCGGGGTGCGGACGCTCAGGCTGCCGGGTCTGCCCCCGGTCAGCCCCCTGATCTGTTACGAGGTCATCTTTCCCGGACGGGTTGCCGACCGGCAGGACCGCCCCGACTGGCTGCTCAACATCACCAACGACGGCTGGTACGGCCGCTCCGCGGGGCCGTACCAGCATTTCGCCGCGGCGCGCCTACGCGCGGTGGAAGAAGGCCTGCCCCTGGTGCGGGTGGCCGGAACCGGGATCTCCGCCGTCGTCGACGCTTACGGACGCACGGTGGCACGTCTGGGTCTTGGCCGCGCGGGCGTGATCGACAGCGCGCTCCCGGCGCCGCTTGCGGGCGCCACGCCCTACGGCCGCCTGGGCGACCGGATCGTCCTTTTGATTCTGATCGCGGTGGCGGGGGCCGGGTATGTGTTGCAGCGGGCCCGGTAAATCCGTTTACGGCCACTCGGTCCGCAATTCGTAATCTTTCCTCGATACCGTGTATCCCCTATTGCAACTAATTGACTGAACATGCATATTGACCTTTGCTTATATATTCCCCTATCGTCCCATCGGACGTAGAACAGGCTGGAATATCATTCAACCGGAGGCGAAATTCAGCCAAAGTTGTTCTCAATCAATCTTCACAAAGGTACCGAGAAAAAATGAAACAACCAAAATCTACCCGCGGGCGAAAGAAACAGCGCCGCGCTCCTCGCGTGAAAAGGAAGCGATTGCCCCCGGGCGTTCCCAATCCTGTCGATATTCACGTCGGTGGCCGGGTCAGGCTTCGCCGGACCCTGCTCGGGATGAGTCAGGAGAGACTCGGCGACGCCGTCGGCCTGACGTTCCAGCAGATCCAAAAATACGAGCGCGGCGCCAACCGCATTGGCGCCAGCCGGCTGTTCGAGCTCACCCAGATTCTCGACGTGCCGATTTCGTTTTTCTTCGACGACATGGACGAAGAACTCAAGACCAGGGAAGGCCGCATGGCGAAAGGCCTGCGGGATAGGGGCCAGGCCCGCCTGGAGCCCGACCCCATGGCCAAACGCGAAACGCTGGAACTGGTCCGGGCCTATTACCGGATTACCGATCCACGGGTGCGCAAGCGCGTGTTCGAGCTGACCAAGGCCGTCGCCACCGCCGCCAAGACATAGGCCGCCAAGACCTAGCCCTTAAGCCGTTCGGGGGGCCGGAGCCCGGGGAAAGGCTGCGCGGCCGCGAGTCCCGGTTTATGCCGTCGACAGGGGAATTGGCCGCCCGCCGGGCGCGGCGTCAAATTCCCTTGACGCTTGAAGAAAAGCTTGCAACAAGAGCCGACCCCGGCCGGTTTCCGGCGGCGGACGTGGATGGATTTGGACTGCTTGCCACCACGAAAAAAAAGGCGCTAAGTGGGCTCGGATTAGTGGCACGACCATTGAAGCCCTCGGTCCAAGTGGACGGAACCTGAGATCGGAGGGCCAGACTGTGCCGAAGAGCGACTACCTTTATACGAGTGAATCCGTTTCCGAAGGGCATCCCGACAAGATCTGCGACCGCATCTCCGACGCCGTGGTCGACACCTATCTGACGGCCGATCCATACGCGCGGGTCGCCGTCGAGACCCTGTGCACGACCAACTTCATTCTCCTCGCCGGGGAAGTGCGGGGGCCGGATTCGATCACCCACGCGACCCTTGAGCACGTGGCCCGCAGCGCGGTCAAGGAAATCGGGTACGAACAGGACGGCTTTCACTGGCGGACGGCCGAGGTCCGGGTTCTCGTCCACGCCCAGTCCCCCGACATCGCCCAGGGCGTCGATGCGTCGGGCAACAAGGACGAAGGCGCGGGCGACCAGGGCGTCATGTTCGGCTATGCGTGCCGGGAAACCGATGCCCTGATGCCGGCGCCCATCTATTATTCCCACGCCATCCTGCAGTCGCTGGCGGAGGCCCGCCATTCCGGGGCCGAGCCGGGCCTCGGCCCCGATTCCAAGAGCCAGGTCACCTTGCAATATGTGAACCACAAGCCGGTGCGCGCCGCGTCCATCGTGGTGTCCACCCAACATGGCGAACGCCTCAGCCAGGACGAGGTCCGCGAGATCGTCCGGCCCCACGTGGTCAACGTGTTGCCCGAAGGCTGGATGTGCGACGAGGAAGCCTTCTACGTGAACCCCACGGGCCGATTCGTCATCGGCGGACCGGATGGCGACGCCGGGCTTACGGGACGCAAGATCGTTGTCGACACCTACGGCGGCAGCGCCCCCCACGGCGGCGGGGCGTTCTCGGGCAAGGACCCCACCAAGGTCGACCGCTCGGCCGCCTACGCCGCCCGCTATCTGGCCAAGAACGTGGTCGCCGCCGGCTTGGCCGATACCTGCACCATCCAGCTGTCTTACGCCATCGGCGTCGCCCAACCGCTGGCCGTCGACATCAACATGCACGACACCAGCCGCGTCGACGAAAACCGGTTGTCCGAGGTGCTCCGGGACATGGTCAACCTGTCGCCCCGCGGCATCCGTGAACACCTGGAACTCAACCGGCCCATCTATGCGCGCACCGCCGCCTACGGCCATTTCGGCCGGCCGCCGGAATCCGATGGCGGCTTTTCCTGGGAGCGCACCGGGCTGGTCGAGGACCTCAAGTCCATCTTCGGGGGCAGTTGACCGGCGACCCGCAGCCCTGCGACGACCGGCCCCGCTGGTACGGCCGGCGGCGCGGCCACCGACTGCGCAAGGGCCGGCAGGAACTGTTGCGGGAGTTGCTGCCGCGCCTGCGGGTGGCGCCGCCGGAAAGCGGCGGCCGGCTCGACTTGGCGGCCGTTTTTCGCCGACCGGTGAGCGACGTGTGGCTGGAGGTGGGCTTCGGCGCCGGCGAGCACCTGGCGGCGCAGGCCCGCGCCCACGCCGATGTGGGCATCATCGGCTGCGAGGCCTACATCAACGGGGTAGCCGGCCTGCTCGCCCACGTTCGCGAGGAGAATCTCACCAACGTCCGGATTTTCGACGACGACGCGCGGCTGTTGTTCGACGCCTTGCCCGACGCCGGCATCGGGCGCGCTTTCGTGTTGTTTTCAGACCCCTGGCCAAAGAAACGCCACCACAGGCGCCGCTTCATATCGCCGGAAAACCTGGATGCGCTTGCCCGGCTGTTGAAGGACGGGGCCGAGCTGCGCTTCGCCAGCGACCATATGGAATATGTTCGCTGGACGCTCGAGCACGTCACCGCCCACCCCGGTTTCTCGTGGCCGGCGCGGACCAGGCGCGACTGGCTGCAACCGCCCGAGGACTGGTTCGAAACCCGCTACGAGGCCAAGGCGCTCGGGCGGGGCGCCAGGTGCGTCTATCTGCGCTTTCTGCGCCGCCCCCGGGGGTCGCGGGGGCGCCCCCCGCATACGGTGTCGGGGGGGCACCCCCCGGTGGCCTCCCGGGGATGAGGAGCCGGCGCAGGCGCCGGGGCTCCGGTGCCGCGGAAAGCGCCGGTTTCGGTGCGAAAACCCTTGTGTTCGAAACGCCACAGGGTATAAATGTGCCTACGAATAACAACGAATTGGTCCCATTGACCCGAAGTTGCGTGCGGGTCAGATAAGGGTGGGCCTCAGGCCCGCTCTTTGTTTTTGGGCCGTTTGGCATGGCGGCCCGGGCTCAGAGAAGAACGGGGTCGCCGGGATGGATTTATGTGGCCGCATCGAGCGACTCATCACGCCCACGGTGGAGGCCTTGGGTTTCACCGTCGTGCGGGTGCAGATTTCGGGCCGGCAGAGGCCACGGCTGCAGGTCATGGCCGAATGCCGGGATGGCAAGGCGATGATGGTGGACGACTGTGCCGACATCAGCCGCGCCATCGCCGCCGTGCTTGAGGTGGAGGACCCCATCGCGGGCGCCTTCACCCTCGAGGTGAGTTCGCCCGGCATCGACCGCCCCTTGGTGCGTCTCGGCGACTTCGAGCGCTTCGCCGGGTTCGAGGCCAGGGTGGAGACGAACCGCCCGGTCGGCGGGCGCCGCCGCTTCCGCGGCCGGCTGGTCGGTGTCGCCGGCCAGGTGGTGCGGATCCAGGTGGAAGGAGCCACGGTGGATCTGCCGTATGCGGACATCGGGCGGGCGAAACTGCTGCTCACCGACGAGTTGCTGGCGGCATCGGAGAAACGGAAAGGACCATGATCGAAACCAACCTGGATACCGAGGCCGTTCACGCGCGCCCCGAACTGCTGCAGGTGGCCGAATCCGTCGCCCGCGACAAGGGAATCGAGCGCGAAGAGGTTCTCGAAGCCATGGAGCAGGCGATTCAAAAGGCCGGGCGCTCGAAATACGGACACGAACACGATATCCGCGCCACCATCGACCGCACGTCCGGCGAGATTGCGCTGGCGCGCTACGTCGAGGTGGCGGAGGAGGTGGAGAACGATATCACCCAGACGGACCTGGAATCGGCGCGCAAGACCAAGCCGGACGCGGAGATCGGCGATTTCCTGATCGACCCGTTGCCGCCCATCGACTTCGGCCGCATCGCCGCCCAGACGGCCAAGCAGGTGATCGTGCAGAAGGTGCGCGAGGCCGAGCGTAAACGCCAGTACGAAGAGTACAAGGACCGGGTCGGCGAGGTCGTCAACGGTCTGGTCAAGCGCATCGAATTTGGCAACGTGATCGTGGATTTGAGCCGGGCGGAAGCGCTCTTGCGCCGCGACGAGTGTATCCCGCGCGAGCACTATTCCACCGGCGACCGGGTGCGCGCCTACATCATGGACGTGCGCGAGGAGCCACGCGGCCCGCAGATCCTCCTGTCGCGCACCCATCCCCAGTTCATGGCCAAGCTGTTTGCCCAGGAAGTGCCGGAAATTTACGACAACATCATCGAGATCATGTCGGTGGCCCGGGACGCGGGCTCGCGCGCCAAGATCGCGGTCGTCTCCCACGATTCCAGCATCGACCCGGTCGGCCCCTGCATCGGTATGCGCGGCTCCCGCGTCCAGGCCGTGGTTGGGGAGCTCCAGGGCGAGAAGATCGACATCATCCAGTGGTCGCCCGACGCCGCCACCTTCATCGTCAACGCGCTCGCCCCCGCCGAGGTGGCCAAGGTGGTCCTGGACGAGGAAGCCAACCGCATCGAGGTGGTGGTCCCGGACGACCAACTCAGTCTTGCCATCGGACGGCGCGGCCAGAACGTCCGCCTGGCCTCCCAGCTGTCCGGCTGGGACATCGATATCCTCACCGAGGCCGAGGAATCGGAGCGCCGCAGCGAGGAATTCCGCACCAATTCGCAAATGTTCGTCGACGCCCTGGACGTGGAGGAGGTGATCGCACATCTGTTGGTTACCGAGGGCTTCGCCACGGTCGAGGAAGTGGCGTTCGTGCCCCTGAGCGACCTGGCCGAAATCGAGGGCTTCGGCGAGGACACGGCCACGGAACTGCAAGAGCGCGCGCGGGGCTTTCTCGCCGTCAGGGACGAGGAACTGGCCCGGCGTCGCAAAGAACTGGGCGTGAGCGATGATCTGGCCGAGGTCGAAGGGCTGTCGCCGGCCTTGCTGGTGGCCCTTGGCGAACACGGGGTCAAGGTGCGCGACGATCTGGCCGATCTTTCCGGCGACGAACTGAGGGATATCGTACCCGCCGGCACGCTCCGGGAAGACGACGCCAACGCGATTATCATGGCCGCCCGCGCCCACTGGTTCGCCGACGAGGACGCCGCGGGCGAAGCTGCCGCAGGGGATGGCGGGGCGGCGGAGGAAGATCCGGCCTCCGCGGACACCCAGGCGCCCGACGGCGAGGAGGAATCGAAAGACGGATAAGAGGAATGCGGCCGCGCAAGCCCGGCCACAGGTCGACGGCACGCGGACCGGCACGCAACACGGGCGTCGTGGTCCCTTCAGGCGGTGCATTGTCAGCGGTGCGGTGCGCCGGAAAGAGGAGATGCTGCGCTTCGTTGTCGGACCCGGCCGGGAAGTGGTCCCGGACGTGGAAGGACGCCTTCCGGGGCGGGGTATTTGGTTGAGCGCACAAAGGGATATGGTAAATACAGCTTGCGTCAAGAACCTGTTCGCCAAGGCGGCGCGGTCACGCGTCGCCGTCCCGGCCGACCTTGCCGACCGGGTGGAACGGCTTTTGGCGCGCCGCTGTCTCGACCTTATCGGGCTGGCGCGCCGCGCCGGGCAGGCCGTGGCCGGATCGGACAAGGCGCAGGCGTGGCTGCGCGCGGGGCGCGGGGCGGTGCTGGTCGCCGCCGCCGACGGCGCGCCCGGCGGACGCGCCGGGATGCGGGCGCTGGCGCCCGGTTTGCCGCTGGTCGACCTGTTCAGCGGCGCCGAACTGGGCCGCGCACTGGGACGGCAAGGCGTCGTACACCTGGTCTTGGCGCCGGGACGGCTGGCCGAGAGCCTGCTCGGCGAGGCGGCGCGCCTGGCGGGTTTCCGGCACGAGGACGACACGGCCTGAAGCGGGCCGGTTTTTGAGCGGACTGACATGACCGACATCGAAGAACAGAAAGAGCAAAAAGGGAAAGGGCGGCTGGGCCTGTCGCGGCCCGGAAAGCTGGAGATCCGGAAGACCGTCGAATCCGGTCAGGTCCGGCAAAACTTTTCCCATGGGCGCTCCAAGATGGTGGCGGTCGAGATCCGCAAGAAACGCACCTATGCCCCCGATGCCGGCGGCGCCATGGCGGAGGTCAAGGAGGAAATCCCAGGCGCCGCGGATGCTGCCGCCACAGCGTTTTCCCCCGCCGGCGGCGAAAGGGCGGAGGCGGACGGCTCCCCCCGCCAGGGAGCGGCGGTCAGCCTGACCACCGAGGAAAAGGCCGCCCGCGCCCGTGCCCTCGAGGACGCTCGCAGATCGCAAGTGGCAACCCGGGAGCAAACCCCATTCCCGCCGTTCGCGGATTTTCCCGGCCCGGCGCAGCGCCCGTCGGCGCCGGACGGGACCGCGGAAGTCGGCCGCGAGGCCGAAGAGGGCTTGCGCAAGGAAGCCGATGCCGAAGAGGCCGCCCGCGGGGCCGAGGAGGAAGCCCGCAGACAGGCCGACGAGGAGGCCCGCCGCCGCGAAGAGCAGGCCAAGGCCTCGGCGTCGGCCGCCGCGGCCAAATTGGTGGCCCGGGAAGAAGCCGAGGGAGAAGCCGTGCGTCGCGGCGGCGGGAAACGGCCCTTCCGTTCCGACGCCCGCCGTCCAACCCTGGCCCCGCGCCGTCACGAGGCGCGCCGCCGTTCCGGACGCGTCCACATTGACGAGGTCACCGGTGAGCGCGAAGAGCGCGTCCGCAGCCTGGCCTCGGCCAGGCGCGCCTGGGAGAAGCAAAGACTGCAACAAAGGCCGACGGAAGAGAAAAAGGTGATCCGCGACGTGGTCATACCCGAAACCATCACCGTGCAGGAGCTGGCCAACCGCATGGCCGAGCGCGGCACGGACGTCGTCAAGGCGTTGATGAAAATGGATGTCATGGTGTCCATGTCGCAAACCATCGACGCCGACACGGCGGAACTGGTGGTCAGCGAATTCGGCCACAACATCAAGCGCGTCAGCGACGCCGATGTGGAGATTGGCCTCAAGGGCGACGCCGACGACGAGGCCAGCCTCGTTCCCCGGGCGCCGGTGGTGACCGTGATGGGGCACGTGGACCACGGCAAGACCTTGCTTCTCGATGCGTTGCGCGAAACCGACGTGGCGTCTCACGAGGCGGGCGGCATCACCCAGCACATCGGGGCCTACCAGGTGACTCTCAAGTCCGGGGCGACGATCACCTTTATCGACACGCCGGGCCATGCGGCCTTCACCGAAATGCGCGCCCGGGGCGCCAAGGTGACCGACATCGTGGTCCTGGTGGTGGCCGCCGACGACGGCATCATGCCCCAGACCGTCGAGGCCATGAACCATGCCCGGGCGGCGGAAGTGCCCATGATCGTGGCCATAAACAAGATCGACAAACCCGGCGCCGATCCCAGCCGCGTGCGGACGGACCTGCTGCAACACGACATGGTGGTCGAGGATATGGGTGGCGATGTCCTGTGCGTCGAGGTCTCGGCCAAGGAACGGACCAACCTGGACAAGCTGGAGGAGGCCATCGTGCTGCAGGCCGAACTCCTGGACCTCAAGGCCAACCCCGACCGGCCGGCGGAAGGCGTGGTCGTGGAAGCCAGGATGGAAAGCGGCCGGGGATCGTTGGCCACCATCCTGGTCCAGCGTGGAACACTGAGGGTGGGCGACATCTTCGTCGCCGGCGGCGAGTGGGGCCGCGTGCGCGCCCTCCTTGACGCCCGCGGGGACACCATCGAGGAGGCCGGGCCCACGGTGCCGGTGGAAGTCCTGGGCCTGGGCGGCACCCCGGCGGCCGGCGACGATGTCAACGTCGTCGACGGTGAAGCCCGGGCCCGGCAGATCACCGAATTCCGCCGGCGCCGGGATCGGGACGCCAAGGCGGCCGCCACCACGCGGTGGTCCGTGGAACAGATGTTTGCCCAGGCCGATGAAGGCACAGCCAAGGAATTGCCGGTGGTCATCAAAGCCGACGCCGACGGCTCCATGGAGGCCATCCGGGGCGCCCTGGACAAGATGGGCACGGACGAGGTGCGGACGCGTACGCTGCACTCAGGCGTCGGCGGCATCAACGAATCGGATGTGACGCTGGCGCGGGCGTCGGGGGCCTTGATCATCGGTTTCAACGTGCGCGCGGATGCCCAGGCCCGCGGGATGGCCAAACGCGACAATGTGGACATCCGCTACTACTCCGTTATCTACGACGTGACGGACGACCTGAAAAAGATGTTGTCGGGCATGCTGCCGCCGGCCATCCGCGAACGTACGCTGGGCTACGCCGAGATCCGCGAGGTGTTCAACGTTTCCAAGGTGGGCAAGGTGGCCGGCTGCATGGTGACCGAGGGCGCGGTCCGCCGCGGGGCGCGGGTGCGGCTGTTGCGCGACCTGGTGGTCATCCACGATGGCAGCCTGGGTCAGCTCAAGCGCTTCAAGGACGACGTCAAGGAAGTCAAGGAAGGTCTTGACTGCGGCATGGCCTTCGAAAACTACCAGGACATCCAGGTCGGCGACACCATCGAGTGTTTCGAAATCGAGGAGGTGCCCCGGGAACTGTGAGCCGGGGCGTCCTTGCCGGATATTCGCGTTTCGTCCGCCAAAGATACAACGGCGGGGTGCGCGTTGATCGAGGGTACCATGGACAGACGGGCGGAAAGGGGTCCCAGCCAACGCCAGTTGCGGGTTGGCGAAGAGTTGCGCCACGCCTTGGCGTGGATCCTGGAACGGGGCGAGGTACGCGATCCCGACCTCAAGGGCGTATCCGTCACCGTCACCGAAGTGCGGGTGAGCCCGGATCTCCGCAAAGCCACCGTGTTCGTCTTTCCCCTGGGCGGCGGCGAAACCGAGGCCGTCGTCACCGGGCTCACCCGGGCGCGGCCTTTTCTGCGCCGCAAGGTGGCGAACGCCGTCAGGCTGAAGTTCGTTCCCGACATCACGTTTCGCGCCGACACGTCGTTTGACGAGGCGCGCCGCATCGACATCCTGTTGCGCGATCCCGCGGTCGCCCGCGACCTGGGGGAGGATCGGGCCGAGGACGAGGAGACCCATGGGGCGTAGGCGGGGCGGCAGGCCGATCCACGGCTGGCTGGTCATCGACAAGCCGGCGGGCATCACGTCCAGCGCCGTTGTCGGCAAGGTGCGCGCCCTCACCGGCGCCGCCAAGGCCGGACACGGCGGCACCCTGGATCCCCAGGCCACCGGCGTTCTTCCCGTGGCCTTGGGCGAGGCCACCAAGACGGTCGCCTATGCCGTCAGCGGCGCCAAGGTCTATCGCTTTACCGTCCGCTGGGGCGAGTCGCGGTCCACGGACGACGCCGAGGGCGAGGTGACGGCGGAGAGCGACGTCCGCCCCACCGCAGATGATATTCTGAAGGCGCTCCCTGCTTTCACCGGCGACATCGACCAGGTGCCGCCCATCTTTTCCGCGATCAAGGTGGGCGGGCGGCGCGCCTATGCGCTCGCCCGCGCCGACAAGCCGGTACGGCTGGAGCCCAGACGCGTGCGCATCGAGCATATCGGACTGCTCGGCCAGCCCGACGCCGACCATGCCGACTTCGAGGTTACCGCCGGAAAAGGCACCTACATGCGCAGCCTGGCGCGCGACCTGGCGCTGGCGCTGGGTACGGTCGGGCACATTTCGGCGCTGCGCCGCACGTCCGTCGGACCCTTTAGCGAAGAGCAGGCGATTTCCCTGGATAATCTCGCCGCGCTGGGGCATAGTGCGCGGCTCGCGGACTACCTGCTTCCCGTCGAGACCGCGCTGGCCGACATCCCGGCGATGGCCCTGACGGAAGCGGAAGCGCGGCGCTTGCAAAGCGGCCAGCCCATTTCCGTGTTGGCGGTGGCAAGTCGGTCACCCCTCAAAAACATCACCCAAGGCGCCATCGTTTGCGCCAAGGCCGAGGGCAAGCCGGTGGCGTTGGCCCGGATAATCGGCGCGGAAATTCGCCCGGTGCGCGTGCTTAACCTGTGAAGAAACGGAGTATTGGATGTCGATTACCGCGGAGCGGAAACAGACGCTCATCAAAGAGTTCGCCACCAAAAATGACGACACCGGCTCGCCCGACGTGCAGGTGGCCATCTTGAGCGAGCGCATCGGCAACCTCACCGAACACCTGAAGATCCACAAGAAGGATAACCATTCGCGCCGCGGCCTGCTGCGCATGGTGGGACAGCGCCGGCGCCTGCTCGACTATGTGAAGAGGAAGGAAGTCAAGCGCTACGAGGAACTGATACGGCGCCTGGGATTGCGCCGGTAATGGGCGGCGCCGGGATGCGCATTCGTATCCATCGGCGCCAGCGCGGCTGTGGCCCGAAAACGGGCCGCCGCGTTCACCGGAGGAAAGCGACGGCCACGATGATGATCGCGGGACCGTTATGCCCGCGGCCGTCGCTCCAGTCCGTTCACAGATACCTGTCCCCAATGGACGCCATCTGGGCGGTCCCGGGCGGGCACACAGACGAGGCGATCGGCGACCGCACCCGCGGCGGGGCGAGAGGCCCCGCCGCCGGCAGCGCCGCCGCCGATGCCTGCGGTAGGAAGAGGTAGGAGAGAAGATGTTTCAAGAGTTCAGAAAGGAGATCGAGTGGGGCGACCGTACACTCGTTTTGGAGAGCGGCAAGATCGCCCGTCAGGCCGATGGCGCCGTCATGGCGACCTATGGCGACACCCGGGTCCTATGCACCGTCGTCGGTGAAACAAAGCCGCGGGTTGGTCTGGATTTCTTCCCGCTGGCCGTACATTACCAGGAGAAGACCTTTGCCGCCGGCAAGATTCCGGGTGGCTTTTTCAAGCGCGAAGGCCGGCCCAGCGAAAAAGAAACCCTGACGTCGCGCCTGATCGACCGGCCCATCCGGCCGTTATTCGTCAAGGGTTTCCGGAACGAAACCCAGGTCATCTGCACCGTCCTTTCCCATGACATGGAGAACGATCCCGACATCGTCGCCATGATCGGGACGTCGGCGGCGCTGACCCTTTCGGGCCTTCCCTTCATGGGTCCCATCGCCGGCTGCCGCGTCGGCTACATCGACGGCGAATATGTGCTCAACCCCCAGGTCGACGATTTGCCCGGCAGTGCGCTGGACCTGGTGGTCGCCGGCACCCGCGAAGGCGTGCTGATGGTGGAATCGGAAGCCAGAGAGCTGTCCGAAGAGGTGATGCTGGGAGCGGTGATGTTCGGCCACCGCGGGTTTCAGCCGGTGATCGAAGCCATCATCGACCTTGCCGAAGCCTGCGCCAAGGAGCCCCGCGAACTGCCCGAAGCGCCCGCGGGGAGCGAGGACCTCGCCCGGCGCGTGGCCGAGAAGGCGGAGGCGGATTTGCGCCAGGCCTACGCCGAGACCATCAAGCTGACCCGACAGGAAAAGGTGGCGGCGGTGAAGCAAAGGGTGACCGCGGACCTGACGGACGACGGTACCGTCGGCGAGGAGCTTCTCAAGGACGCCTTGCCCGAAATCTTCAAGGAGCTGGAGAAGACCATCGTCCGCCGCGACATCCTCAAGACCGGCCGGCGCATCGACGGGCGCGATACGCGCACCGTGCGGCCCATCGCCGCCGAGGTGGGACTGCTGTCCAGAACCCACGGCAGCGCGCTCTTTACCCGCGGCGAGACCCAGGCGCTCGTGGTCACGACCCTCGGCACCGGCCAGGACGAGCAGATCATCGACGGCCTGGCCCTCGACTACCGCGAACACTTCTTGCTCCACTACAACTTCCCGCCCTATTCGGTGGGCGAGGCCGGCCGTTTCGGGTTCACCAGCCGCCGGGAGGTGGGACACGGCAAGCTGGCCTGGCGGGCCATCCACCCGTTGATGCCGAGCAAGGAGGACTTCCCCTACACCGTTCGGGTGGTCTCCGAGATCACCGAATCCAACGGATCCTCATCCATGGCCACCGTCTGCGGCGCCTCGTTGTCGATGATGGACGCCGGCATTCCCCTGACCCGGCCGGTGGCCGGTATCGCCATGGGGCTGATCAAGGAGGACGACGGCATCGCCGTCCTTTCGGACATCCTAGGCGACGAGGACCACCTCGGAGACATGGACTTCAAGGTGGCCGGCACGGAGCGGGGCATCACCTCGCTGCAGATGGACATCAAGATCACGTCCATCACCGAAGACATCATGAACATGGCGCTGGAGCAGGCCCGCGAGGGACGCATGCACATCCTCGGCGAGATGGGCAAGGCCCTTGAGATCGCCCGCGACAGCGTCAGCGACAACGCCCCGCGGATCACCATCATCAAGATCAACAAGGACAAGATCCGCGAGGTCATCGGCCCGGGCGGCAAGATGATCCGCGAAATCTGCGAGGTCACCGGCGCCAAGATCGACCTCGAGGACGACGGCACGGTCAAGGTGGCGGCGGTCGATCAGAAGGCCGCCGATGCCGCCATCGAATGGATCCGCAGTATCACCGCCGAGCCCGAGGTCGGCGCGATGTATACGGGAAAAGTGGTCAAAACCGTGGATTTCGGCGCCTTCGTCAATTTCATGGGCAGCAAGGACGGCCTTGTCCACATCAGCGAGCTGGCGCCCCAGCGGGTGGGCAAGACGACGGACGTGGTCAACGTGGGCGACACGGTCAAGGTCAAGCTGATCGGCATCGACGACCGCGGCAAGGTGAAGCTGTCCATGAAGGTGGTGGACCAGGAAACCGGCGAGGACATCTCGGACCGGGTGGCGCCGGCCAGGGCGGCCCGCTGAGGCTGGCCGCGCACAAGGCGCAATGCCGCCCGGAAACCGGGCCGGCGTTTCGCCTGTTTCGGCCCCCGGTTCCACCGATCCGGCGGGCGCCCGCCCCGCCCGGCGCGAAGCCGGGCCGACGGCTGGGAGTCGTGCCAGCGCGTGCCGCGAGTCGTCTTTTTCCAAATCCTCTATATATAGTGTTAATGAGGGGCGGCCGAGGACGCCGCCGCAGGGGACCGTACGGCGGATTGCGCGATCGCCGGATCGAAGCCATCGGGGGCCTCAATGACGCCTTGTGAACCCACGGTGAAATCCGTGCGCGCCGTGGTCCCCGAGGGTGAGGCCCGGACCCTGGTTCCGGCAGCGCGAAGCGTCCGGCACAGGGGTTACGCGCTGGAGGCCGCGAAACGGCGTCCGGCGGGGTCCGTGGTTTCGCGGGGGTCGGACGGTGGCGGCCCGATGCGCACATTGGGTCGACGCGTTTGAGCAGGAAAAGCAGCTTTTCGTACGACGATCTCCTGCGATGCGCCCAAGGCAAGTTGTTCGGCCCGGGCAACGCGCAATTGCCCCTGCCGCCCCTTTTGATGTTCGACCGGATCGTCAAGATCAGCGACAGCGGCGGACACTACGGCAAGGGAGAAATCCTGGCGGAACTGGATGTCAGGCCGGATTTGTGGTTTTTCGAGTGTCATTTTCAGTCCGACCCGGTCATGCCCGGTTGCCTTGGTCTGGACGCGCTGTGGCAACTGGTCGGGTTCTTTCTGGGCTGGCTCGAGGCGCCGGGCCGCGGCCGGGCGCTCGGCGTGGGCACGGTGAAGTTCAGCGGCCAGGTGGATCCCGCGGCCAAAAAGGTGACCTATCACATCGACATCAGGCGGGTGATCAGGCGGCAGTTCTCGATCGGCATCGCCGACGGCTTGATGAAAGTGGACGGCCGTCCCATCTACGAGGCCAAGGGCCTGCGGGTCGGCGTGTTCACCACGACCGACAATTGGTGACGAGGTGTCCATGAGACGCGTTGTCGTGACCGGCCTGGGGATCATCTCCAGCATCGGCGACACCAAGGCGGAAGTGCTGGACTCGCTGCGCGAAGGGCGCTCCGGAATTTCGTTCTGCGAGGAATACCGCGAGCTGGGCTTCCGCAGCCATGTTCACGGTTTGCCGAAGGTCGACCTGGACGGCGCGATTGACCGCAAGGTGCGGCGCTTCATGGGGGACGGCGCGGCGTACAACTATCTGGCCATGGAACAGGCCATTGCCGATGCCGGCCTGCCCGAGGACCAGGTGTCGAACGAGCGCACCGGGCTGCTCATGGGATCGGGCGGGCCGTCGACGAGGAATGTGGTGGCGGCCGCCGATACCGTGCGTACGAGGAACGCCAAAAAAGTGGGGCCGTTCATGGTCCCCAGAACCATGTCGAGCACGAACTCCGCCACCTTGGCCACCCCGTTCAAGATCAAGGGCGTCAGTTATTCCATAAGCTCCGCCTGCGCGACCAGCGCCCATTGCATCGGAAACGGGTACGAATTGATTCAACTGGACAAGCAGGACGTGGTCTTTGCCGGCGGCGGCGAGGAGCTCGACTGGACGATGTCGGTCCTGTTCGACGCCATGCCGGCGCTGTCGTCCAAATACAACGACACGCCGGAGGTGGCGTCGCGCGCCTTCGACGCCGATCGCGACGGCTTTGTCATCGCCGGCGGCGGCGGCGTGCTGGTGCTCGAGGAACTGGAGCATGCCAAGGCGCGCGGCGCCCGGATCTATGCCGAGGTCGCCGGCTATGGCGCCACGTCGGACGGATACGACATGGTGCAGCCGTCCGGCGAAGGCGCGGTGCGGTGCATGCGGATGGCCATGGCCGGGCTCGAGCGGCCGGTCGACTACATCAATACCCATGGCACCAGTACGCCGGTGGGCGACGTCAAGGAACTGGAAGCCCTGCGCGAGGTGTTCCCCAACGGCATGCCGGCCTTCAACTCCACCAAGTCGCTGAGCGGCCATCCCCTTGGCGCCGCCGGCGTCCATGAAGCCATTTACTGCCTGCTGATGATGGAGAACAATTTCATTTGCGCCTCGGCGAACGTCACCAACCTGGACCCCGAGGCGCGCGGCATGCCGATCGTCCTTGACCGCCGCGACAACGTTCGGCTGAACGCCGTCCTCTCCAACAGCTTCGGATTCGGCGGCACGAACGCCGCGTTGGTGTTTACCCGATTCGAAGAATGACGGTCGCGCCCGCCCGTTGCCCGCCAATGGACCGTGAACAAGGCATTCCGGGATCCCGCCGGTTCCGGCGCGGGTGACGCCCATGGCCCATGCGGACGGACTGATGGTTGGCAAAAAGGGCCTCATCATGGGGGTCGCCAACGATCATTCCATCGCCTGGGGGATCGCGTCGGCGTTGCACCGGCACGGGGCCGAGATGGCGTTCACCCATCAAGGCGGCGCCTTTGGCAGGCGCGTCGGGCCGCTGGCCGAATCGATCGGCTCCACCATCGTTTTGCCCTGTGACGTCGAGGACGAGTCCAGCGTCGATGCGGTTTTCGCGACGCTCAAGGAAGAATGGGGCGCCGTCGATTTTGTCGTGCACGCCATTGCCTATTCCGACAAGGCCGAGCTCAAAGGCCGATACGTGGATACCACGGTGGAGAATTTTACCCGGACCCTCGATGTTTCGTGCTTTTCCTTTACGGCCGTCGTCCAACGTGCGGCCGCGATGATGCCGTCGGGGGGCAGTCTGCTGACCCTCACCTTTTCGGGGGCCGAACGTGTCATGCCCAATTACAACGTCATGGGGGTCGCCAAGGCGGCTCTCGAGGCGAGCGTGCGCTATCTTGCCGCCGACCTCGGTCCCGAAAACATCCGGGTCAACGCCATATCCGCGGGTCCCATGAGGACCCTTGCCGGAAGCGCGATAGCCGATGCCCGCAAGGTCCTGAAATGGAACGAGAACCATTCCCCGTTACGGCGCAACGTCCGTCTGGACGAGATAGGAGGCGTGGCGCTCTACCTGCTCAGCGACCTTTCCGGGGCAGTCACGGGCGAAGTCCTCCACGTGGACAGCGGCTACGATATCGTGGCGATTCCGGCCCGGCCCCGCCGGTGATCCGGATGTACCCAGGCCGATACGCACCCGGATCGGAAATGTTTCAACAGGGTGTTCCTGTCCACGAGAAAATGTCTTATGATTATTCCATAATTTAATCATGGTGATTATGAAAGTGTTGAGCGCCGGCCCAGGTGCACCCATATACGGGGAGTAACGATGGCTAGACCCTACACCCAGGTTCTCGAGCGGTTGCGTGCGGCCGGGCTGCGGCCCACCCGCCAGCGCCTGGCCCTTGCCAGGCTGCTGTTCGACGGGGGCGACCGCCATGTGACCGCCGAAATTCTCCACGGCGAGGCGCTGGACGCCGCCGTCCGGGTCTCCCTGGCCACCGTGTACAACACCCTGCACCAGTTCACCGCCGCCGGGTTGTTGCGCGAAATCGTGGTCGATTCCCAGCGCTCCTATTTCGACACCAATATCAGCGATCACCACCACTTCTACTTCGAAACCTCCGGCCGACTGGACGACATTCCCGGGGAGGAGGTCGTCCTCGCCCGGCTGCCGGACCCGCCCAAGGGGACGCGGGTCACGCGCGTCGACGTGGTCGTCAGGCTCGACGACACGACTGATAAAAAATAAATAAAAACAGTACGTTATCTAAGTTTTTAGAATTCCTACAATACTGTTGACACGGCAGTCACATGCCCTCATATTGGGCGATGAGGCCTTTAGCGCCGGCTTGGCTCAGCCCGGCGCGTTGCGTATTTGCCATTAGGGGGAACCTAATAAAGGGACATCCTTGTTGATGACGAGAACGGTGACCACGCCCAGGGTCGGCACGTCGGCCTCCAGCCCCTTTTCACGAATGCCAGCCACCACCATCATTTCTTTTGCGAAGAGGATTGGTATTTAGTAGACATTCCTGGCGAGGAGCTAAAGGTGGCGAAGCTTCCCCATCCGCCCCCCGGAACGACGGTCACGGAGGTAGACATCGTGATTCGCGTCCGGAAGAACCCGGGGCTGGAGGGCTAATCGAATTGCGCGGCTAGAAGCAGGCACTATCTGGGGAATGTCGGCTAAACAGAGTGGAAAAATTCAGAACACGATCGGAGAGAATATGAACAGCGAAAGCAAGTGCCCGGTGATGGGCACCGCGCACCAGGCCGTTGGCGACACAGCGAACCAACACTGGTGGCCGAACCAGTTGAACCTGCGGATCCTCCGCCAGAACCACCCCCAGGCCGATCCCAACGGCGAGGAGTTCGACTACGCCGAGGAGTTCAAGAGCCTCGACTTCGAAGCCCTGGCGAAGGACGTCGATGCGCTGATGACCCAGTCGCAG
>JACZQZ010000132.1 GCA_022545455.1 Pseudomonadota bacterium | reverse complement strand
CACCCTCTTTTTTTCGGTGTTGAAAGTGCCTTTCGCAACACAATTTGTGAATGATGGAGCGAATCCGGCTACCGTATTGCACCGGGGCGCCGCGCGGCGTATCACACGTGCGGTAGCGGCGTTCAATTTTTCCGCGGGATGCACGCCACGCCCATGGCGTTCCCGGCGGAAGCCCCGGAATACCCGACAGGGACTGAAGAGAGGCCCATGCCACGCACAGACGAAGAGCAACAAAAGGCGGACCTGATCGCCACGGTGGTCCGCAAGGCGCGCCGACAGTTTAAAGGCAACAGGCGGGCGGCGGCCGACCGGTTCCTCTCCCAGTACTACCGGCACGTGCCGCCCCACGACCTCGTGGGGCAGAGCCCGGACACCCTGTTCGGCGCCGCACTGGCGCACTGGAAATTGGGGACAACCCGTATCTCCGGCAAATCCGCGGTGCGCGTCTACAACCCTTCCATGAAAACGGACGGCTGGCGGTCGGACCACACGGTGGTCGAAATCGTCACCGACGACATGCCGTTTCTGGTCGATTCCGTCACCGCCGGGCTCAATCGCCAGGGGTTGACCGTTCACTTGATCATCCACCCGATCCTCAAGGTGCGCCGGAACCGGGCCGGAAGGCTTTCCGAGGTCCTGCAGGCGGAAGAGTCCGGGACCGGCGTCGGCGCCGAATCCTTCATGCATTTCGAGGTCACCGGGCAATCCGGCGAACGGCTGGCCGAGATTGCCGCCAGTACGGAGGCGGTGATCAACGATGTCCGCGCCGCCGTCGAGGACTGGCGGCCCATTCGTAACACGATGGCGGCGATCATCGAGGAACTGGGGTCGCCGCCGGCGAACGTCCCGGCGGAGGACGCGGCCGAGGTCCGGGAATTCCTGCGCTGGATCCACGACGATCACTTCACCTTCCTGGGTTTCCGCGAATTCCTGATCAGGGGCGACGGCGAACGCGCCACCGTTTCGGTAAACCGCAAGGCGGGACTGGGCATCCTGCGCGATCCCAAATTCCAGGTTTTCAGGGAACTGCACGACCTGGCCTCCATGCCGCCCGACATGCGCGCCTTCGTCAGCCGGCCCGAGCTGTTGATGGTCACCAAGACCAACCGCAGGTCCACCATCCATCGCCCCGTCTACATGGATTCCATCGGCATCAAGCGCCTCAACGCCGAGGGCAGGGTGGTCAGCCAGCGCATGTTCGTCGGCCTGTTCACATCCACCGCCTATAACTGGAGTGCCCGCGACATTCCGCTGCTGCGCCACAAGCTGCAGAAAACCTGCGCCCGCGCCGGCTTCGAGCCGGCCAGCCATGACGGCAAGGCCCTGCTCAATATCCTCGAGACCTTTCCCCGCGACGAACTGTTCCAGATCTCCGAAGACCAGCTTTTCCACACCGCCTTGGGCATCCTGCACCTTCAGGACCGCCAGAGGGTGGCCCTGTTCCTGCGCCGGGACGATTTCGAACGGTTCATCTCGTGCCTCGTTTACGTGCCGCGCGACCGCTACACGATGGCGCTTCGGGAGCGCGCCCAGAAGATCCTGGAAAAGGCCTTCGCCGGCGAAATCACGTCCTTCACCACCCTGCTTGGCGATGCCCCCCTGGCGCGGGTGCACATGATCATCCGCACCACGGCGGGCCGGATTCCCGCCTACGACGTGGAAAAGGTCGAGGCCGAGCTGATCGAGGCGGCGCGTTCGTGGACCGATCATCTCTCCAATGCGCTGATCGCCGCATGCGGCGAGGAGAAGGGCCTGACCCTTTACCGGCGGTACGAAGACGCCTTCCCTGCGGGCTACCGCGATGAGTTCGACGCCGCCGAGGCGGTCGCCGACATCGCCGTGATCGAGGAAACCCTGGTCAGCGGCGAGCTTGGCATGAACCTGTACAGGCCCCCGGGGGCGGCCGACAACCAGTTGCGGTTCAAGGTCTATCATCCCCACGAGGCGATCCCCCTGTCCCAAATCCTGCCCATGCTCGAGCATATGGGTCTGATGGTGGTGGACGAGATTCCCCACGCCATCCGTCCCCGGGACGGCGGCGCCGACAAGGTGCTGATTCACGACTTCGGGCTCGAGACCCGCACCGGCGCCGCGGTGAACCTGGGCGCCATCCGCGGAAACTTTCAGGCCACCTTCCGCCGTGTCTGGCGCGGGGAGGTGGAGAGCGACGGTTTCAACGGCCTGGTGCTGAGCGCCGGCCTCACCCGGCGCGACGTGGTCATCCTCAGGGCCTATTGCAAATACCTGCGCCAGGCGGGCATCGCCTTTTCCCAGGCCTACATGGAGCAGACCCTGGCCAACAACCCGACCCTGACCCGCCAGATCGTCGCCCTGTTCCAGGCCATGTTCGACCCGGCGCGGGCCGAAGGGGCCGAGGCGCGCGCCGCCCGGATCCGCAAGAGGCTGGACGGCGGCCTGGATTCGGTGGTCAGCGCGGATGAGGACCGGATTCTCCGCCGGTTCATCAATCTGGTGGAATCCACCCTGCGCACCAACTTTTTCCAGCGAACCGGGGACGGCGGGCACAAGCCACACGTTTCGTTCAAGCTCGACAGCCGCAAAGTGGAGGACCTGCCGCTGCCCCGGCCCCTGCGCGAGATCTTCGTCTACAGCCCGCGCATGGAAGGGATCCATCTGCGCTTCGGAAAGGTGGCGCGCGGCGGCCTTCGCTGGTCCGACCGGCGCGAGGACTTCCGCACCGAGGTCCTGGGCCTGGTCAAGGCGCAACAGGTCAAAAACGCGGTCATCGTGCCGGTGGGCTCGAAGGGCGGCTTCGTCGTCAAGCGGCCGCCGGCCGGCGGCGACCGGGAGGCGTTCCAGAAAGAAGGCATCGCCTGCTACAAGACCCTCATCTCCGGCATGCTCGACATTACCGACAACCTGAAAGGGACCAAGGTGGTGCCGCCCGCCGACGTGGTGCGCCGCGACGCCGACAACCCCTACCTGGTGGTGGCCGCCGACAAGGGCACGGCCACCTTTTCCGACATCGCCAACCAGGTGTCCGCCGACTACGGCTTCTGGCTCGGCGACGCCTTCGCGTCGGGCGGCAGCCATGGCTACGACCACAAGAAGATGGGAATCACCGCCCGCGGCGCCTGGGAATCGGTGAAACGGCACTTCCGCGAGATGGGCGCCGATACCCAGGCGGAGAATTTCACGGTGGTCGGAGTCGGCGACATGTCGGGCGACGTGTTCGGCAACGGCATGCTGCTTTCGCCCCACATCAAGCTGGTGGCGGCATTCAATCACATGCACATCTTCGTCGACCCCAACCCGAATCCGGCCAAGAGCTTCGCCGAGCGCGAACGGCTGTTCGCGTTGCCGCGCTCGGGCTGGGGCGACTACGATCGCAAGCTTCTCTCCAGGGGCGGCGCCGTCTTCGAGCGCCGCGCCAAGTCCCTGAAGCTCTCCGCCCAGATCAAGAAACGCTTCCGCATTTCCAGGGACACGGTGACCCCGAACGAGCTGATCCGGGCGCTGCTCGGCGCCGAGGTGGACCTGCTGTGGTTCGGCGGCATCGGCACCTACGTCAAGGCGACCGACGAATCCAACGCCGACGTTGGCGACCGCGCCAACGACGCGGTCCGCGTCGACGCGTCGAAACTGCGCTGCCGCGTGATCGGCGAAGGGGCCAACCTGGGCGTGACCCAGCGCGCCCGCGTCGAGTACGCCCTGGCCGGCGGGCGCCTGAACACGGATTCCATCGACAATTCGGGCGGCGTCGACTGCTCCGACCACGAGGTCAACATCAAGATCCTGCTCGATTCGGCGGTCGCCAAAGGCAAGTTGACCGAAAAACAAAGGAACGCGCTGTTGGTCCGGATGACCGATGAAGTGGCCGGGCTCGTGCTTACCCACAACTATCTGCAGACCCAGGCGATGAGCCTGGTCCAGGCCAAGGGCGTCGATGTCCTCGACGACCAGGTGCGCCTGATGCGCATGCTGGAAAGGACGGGGCGGCTGGACAGGGCGGTGGAGTTCCTGCCCGACGACGAGACCCTGGAGGAGCGGGCCCAAAACAAACTCGGGCTGACCCGGCCGGAAATCGCCGTGCTCATGTCCTACAGCAAGATCTGGCTGTATGACGAGATCCTGGACTCCGACCTGCCCGACGATGCCCAACTGGCCGAGGATCTGGTCACCTACTTCCCGGGGCCGGTCCACGACAAGCTCAAGACATTCATCGCGCGCCACCGGCTGCGCCGCGAGATCATCACCACCCGTGTCACCAACTCCATGATCAACCGGGTCGGCGGCACCTTCGTCACCGAGTTCATGGAAAAGACGGGCATGGCGGCGCCCGACATCGCCCGCGCCTACACCATCTCGCGCCAGGTCTTCGCCTTCCGCGGGCTCTGGGAGGCCATCGAGAGCCTGGACACCAAGGTGCCGGCGGCCGTGCAAACCGCCATGACACTGGACATCAACCACCTGATCGATTGGACGACACTTTGGTTCCTGCGCCACGGTGACCGGCCGCTGGACATCGGCACGCACGTGGCCAAGTACAAAAAAGGCATCGCCACCCTGGCGGGATCCCTGGACAAGGTCCTGCCGTCCCACTACCTGGACGACCTTCGGACCCGGGGGAAGCCGTACCTGGACCAAGGCGTGCCCGAGGACCTGGCCCTGCGCATCGCCGGACTGGTCAACCTGTTCTCGGGCTGCGACATCGTGCGCCTCGCCCGCCGCCGCAAGCTGCCCGTGCCCCGTGTGGCCAAACTGTACTTCGCCGTCGGCACCCGGTTCAGGCTGGGGCGGCTGCGCGCCACATTGGGCCGGCTGGAATCCGAAACCCATTGGCAGAAGCTTGCGGAGGCGGCGCTTGTCGAGGAGATCTACGGCCACCAGCTGGCATTGACCGATCAGGTCCTCGACTTCTCCGACGGCGCAACGGCGCCCGCACAGGCCATTGACGCCTGGGTCGACAAGAATCATGCGGCCGTCGAACGGACCGAGCAGCTCCTTTCCGAGCTGTGGTCGACGGAGTTCACCGATATCTCCATGGTCGCCGTGGCCAGCCGCCAGTTGCGTACCCTGGCCGATTCCCAGGGCCATTCGTGACGGTCGTGTAACGGTGGCCGGGAGCCCCAGCAACGCCGGTCATCCCGAAATGGAAGGGCGCGGGGGTTCGCCCCGCGCCCTTTTCTCCTGGTGTCTGTTCGATTGGGCCAATTCGGCCTTTCCGACGGTGGTCACCACCTTCATCTTCGCCGCCTACTTCACCAAGGCGGTGGCCGCCGACGAGATAACCGGCACCAGCCAATGGGGGTACACCATCAGCATCGCCGCCTTGGTCGTCGCCGTGATCGGCCCCGTCTTGGGCGCCATCGCCGACAAGGGTGGCCGGCGTAAACCCTGGATCGCCGTTTTCACCCTCCTCTGCGTCGTCGCCTCGGCGCTCCTGTGGTTCACCCGGCCCGATCCGGCCGACGTGCCGTGGGCCCTCGTATTCGTCGGACTCGCGACCATCGGTTTCGAAATGGGCATGGTGTTTTACAACGCCATGCTGCCCGACCTCGCCCCGAAGCGGATGATCGGGCGGATTTCGGGATGGGGATGGGGGCTCGGCTATGGCGGCGGGCTGGTCTGTCTGGTGGTGGCGCTTTTCGCCTTCGTCCAGGCGGAGGCCCCGGTGTTCGGCCTCGACAAGGAGGCGCTCGAAGACGTGCGGATCACACCCGTCCTGGCCGCCGCATGGTTCGGGGTATTTTCCCTGCCCCTGTTTTTCGCAACCCCGGACAAGGCGGCGAGCGGGCTCGATATTTCCGCGGCGGTACGCCAGGGAATCGCCGAGTTGATCGCCACCCTCCGCCGGATTCGCGAATTCGCCGACATCGCCCGCTACCTTCTCGCCCGCATGATCTATACCGACGGCCTCAACACGCTCTTCGCCTTCGGCGGCATTTACGCCGCCGGCACCTTCGGCATGGAAACCGCGGAAGTCATCCAGTTCGGCATCGCCATCAACCTGACGGCGGGGCTCGGCGCCGCCTCCTTCGCCTGGGTCGACGACTGGATCGGGCCCAAGCGCACCATCCTGATCTCTCTGGCCGCGCTGATCGTCCTCGGCACGGTCCTGCTGGTCATCGAATCGAAGACCCTGTTCTGGGTGTTCGGCCTGTCCCTGGGTCTTTTCGTCGGCCCGGCGCAGGCGGCGAGCCGTTCGCTGATGGCCCATCTGGCGCCGGCCGAACTGAGGACCGAGATGTTCGGGCTGTATGCGTTCTCGGGTAAGGCGACGGCGTTTCTCGGCCCGGCACTGTTCGCCCTCGGCACCGACATTTTCCACAGCCAGCGGGCCGGCATGGCCACGATCGTGGTCTTTTTCGTCGTCGGGATAATCCTGCTGTGGCGGGTTCCCGACGTCCGCCGTTGAACCCGGGCCGAGTTTGGACCAGAATCGCCCCGACAGGAATCACGGGACCGCCCCATGACCTTTCCCGACCGCAAATACACCGATATCGCCGCCTTCAGCGACGACTACTTCGACAGGGAGCGCGCCGCCGCCCGTTCCGTCGACCGCGGCAGGCTGGCCGAGGCGGCGCGCCTGCTCGACGATGTGTATCAGCGCGGCGCCACCCTGTTCGTCTGCGGCAACGGCGGCTCGGCGGCCATCGCCAACACGTTCGTCTGCGACCACGCCAAGCTGATCCAGACCGACACCGCGGTTGTCCCCCGCGTCGTCTCGCTCAGCGCCAACACCTCCATGATGACGGCCATCGCCAACGACCTCAGCTACGACGACATTTTCGTCTACCCCCTGCGCACCGCCGCCCGGCCCGGCGACGCCCTGCTCACCATCAGCGCCTCGGGCGATTCCGAGAACGTGGTCCTGGCCGCCCGCTGGGCGCGCGACAACGACGTCGCGGTGATCGCCTTCACCGGCTTTTCCGGCGGCCGCACGGCGGAACTGGCGACCGTGAACGTGCACGTGGACGCCGACAACTACGGCGTCATCGAGGACACCCACCAGGCGCTCATGCACATCCTCGCCCAGTACATCCGCCAGGCCCACATGGACGAAGGCCTGATCGCCGAACGGAAGTTCTGATCGGCCGACGCCGATTTGGCGGTTTCCCGGGGCTTCGCCCCGGACCCCCCCATGGTCGTAAGGCCACCACCGGTTAATCGCGGGGAATCTTCGATCGGGGGCCATACGCAAAGTGGGAAGTTCCGAGGGGAGCAAAAAAAAAGCGGGGCATTGCCCCGCTTT
>JACZQZ010000029.1 GCA_022545455.1 Pseudomonadota bacterium | reverse complement strand
GGCCGGGAACGCGGGGCCGCCGGATGCGGCGCCGTTACCGTCCGACAGGTCCGCGGCGGCCGGGAACGTGGGGCCGCCGGATGCGGCGCCGTTACCGTCGGAGAGGTCCGCGGCGGCCGGGAACGTGGGGCCGCCGGATGCGGCGCCGTTACCGTCGGAGAGGTCCGCGGCGGCCGGGAACGTGGGGCCGCCGAAAGCGCCATTCCGCCGCCGGTCCGGGCTCGCGATGCCCGTCAGGGAGATAACCGAGCCCCCGCCATCGGCCCCGTCGAAGCGTTTCCCATGCCACGCTTCGGTTGGGACATCGATCACGTTGCCGGAGTCGAAGTCCGGCTCCCCATCCCCGTCCGATCTCCACGGAACAGGGGAACCCGAAAGGTGCCGGTCCCGGGAATGTCGGTGGCGGAAGCCGCCGGCATCCAGCAGCGGCGCGATGAGACCGCCGGCAAGGGGATGGCCCGGGTTTCCTCCGGGAAAGAAATGACCGAATTCGATTGGGTTGGCCACGAAGTGACCGTTCACGGCACGCATCTTACATCTCCCTGTTTGCTAAGCGCTTACGTCACGCGTTTGTTTCGAAGCTAAAAAGATCCTCTTTAGTTAGATTTTATGCACAAATAAATACACTATTGCCCATTTAAAGACCTTTGTTCTTTTGAATTACCTTTATTACGTAAAAAATGATCAACTAAATCACTAATTTATTATTTTCGCAGAACTCTAATCAGTTTTTTACCTCTTGGTAGAAAGTTCATTTAATATTATTTCGATAGTTTTTATCTCTGGAAATACAAATCAAATATCCTACGAGAGACCCCAAAATCAGCCCAAAAAATGGCAATAACGGGTAACCTCCGAGCCGATATCCGATCCAGCCGAAAAAGATTCCAATGACCGATCCGAATATCTGGTGGCCCAGAGAATAAAATGATATTTGATGTACAAACAGTTTCTCTATAAGAAGATATATAAAATACGCTACATATGCGCCAAGCATCATTCCCGAAAAAGGAAATAACGCGTTACCTATTAGCCAGTCCCCCAGGATGACGATCGGGCCTCCGAAAACGATTACCAATAATATGCGTGCAAAAACCGGAAAAGTGTCTTTTAAGAAAGACCAAAATTCCTTCACGTGTGACATTATTCTCGTCTCCAATCCCGTCGTCACCGCGAGATCCCTTCCGTAGTCCCGGGACGTGTCCCCGGGCCCGGGGACCCGGGCAAAAGTCATCGCAATTCCCATCGCAACAGCACCTACGCTAGGTCGAATTTCTTAACATTGACTAAATCTTTGCTCGTTCACCTTCGGCGCCGGCCTGCAGGTTCTTGCCCTTCCATACCTCCACCTTGACGCCGCCGCCGTCCGGCTCGACCCGCAGCGTCCGAAACTCCTGGTCGGGAAAGACCGTTTCCCGCAACTGCCTGACCACCTCGTCCAGGCCGCCGAAGGGCGCGATCAGATCGATCAGCCACACCCGGTCCCCGGACTTCCAGTCGGCCGGGCCGAGCTTTCGTTCGCCGTTGGTCAGCCGTTTTTCGACGTCTTCGGAGAGATACCCCCAGCTGACATAGGCAAACGGCACGTTGTTGCGGCGGAAAACCCGGAACTGTTGGAGGAGCACGGGCGGCAGCACGAGCCACTCGAGGTCGGTCAGGAAAAGGTGCTTGTGGGCGGGCGAGTGCATCATCAGCCAGGCCACCGAGCCGAGCATGCCGGCGGCCGTCTGCGGCACCGGTTGCCCAGGCGGCCCCTCCACGGGCGCCGGCGCATCCCCGGGAACGGCCAGCGCCGTACCGTCGGCGCCGCTCAAGAGGGCGGCTTCGGGCGTGGCTTTGGGTTTCGGCGGCGTTGCGGCCAGACCCTGCTTCTTATTTTTCTTAGTTGAACGATCCTTGCGGCCTTTTGTCCTTCTTGCTTTTGTGCCAACCGTTTCCGCATGGTCGGCGTGCGTACCCTCTCCGGTACCGCCGGTTGCAGGACCGTCGTCTGTGTGTGTGGTTCGCATCCCAATATTCCTCACTCCCAGGTCTTTTGCGAAACGTCACACTGATTGTGACGTCTCTGTGAAATCCTTCAGGCGGCGGACGGGCACGTCCGCGCCCTTCGCTTGCCCCCCGGGGCCGCGGGGGCGCCCCCGCGTTCTCGATCACCCGGGGGTTTCCCCCGGGGGCCGCGGCGGCGCCCCCGCGTTTTTATAACCGGGGGGCACCCCCCGGTGGCCCCGGGATCGGCGGCGCGCCGCCGCGGGCCCCTAAAAGCCAACACCCAAGGGCGTTCGGGGCGTCTTGACCGTGGCCAATACATCCTTCCTCCGGCCCCGATACGGCCAATCCAGGCTCCGCGCCTGATGGTCCGCTCCCTTCCCTTTTCGCACCAAGCCGGTCTTCGGTACGCCCGGCGCGCCGGCTCAAACACAGATTTTTTCGGGTTCTGAAGGCACGTTCTTTTTAATTCTTATCGGTTGGCCAGGCTTTGCGCCCGGTCTTCAATTTGCACTTCAGTCGCGGGATTAAGCCACAACACGAAAAAGGTGTCAATGACAAATTGCTCGCAAAAGTAAAATTTCCGAAATGCGACTCCTGCCATGCGGGGATTCCATGCGCCGCGGAAATACCTGGCTACGGTGTCCCGGTCCCCGTCCGGCGGCGAGGTGTCGGGAGCAAAATCGTGATTGGAGGGGAGAACCGAACTCCCCTGGCCGCGCACATAAACCTTATCCAACACGTGCGCCGATCACACGATTGGTGGAGACTTCTCACGGAAGGCGAAGTCGGTCCGGTCGAGGAACCGGCCGAACACGCCTCGATCGACGGGTCCGGCGTCACCCGGTTTTTGCCGTTTGCATTCCTTGCGTCCGATATCGTCGAGAAAATCCTCGACGGCCGGCAACCCATCGAATTGAACGTCGAGCGCCTGAAGAAGGTCGGTCCCATTCCTGCCGACTGGAACGCAGGGACGTCTTCTCGGAGTCGCCGAATAGTTGGGCGATTTCCCGCCAAACCGCGAACGAATCTTCAACGACCCGGGCGTCGAAATAGGCCGGCGGAGACGTTTGGCCGGAATCGGACAATTCGGCGCACAGAGACCGTCTCCGGGCAGCGACCCTGCCGTGCGCGCCCCCTGAAAAAGGCGGGGTTACGGGGTTTTTCGAAGAGAGTATCCTGGGCGTTTGAACTGCCCCGGGTGGGTGGTGGGCCCGGCAGGACTCGAACCTGCAACCAGACCGTTATGAGCGGCCGGCTCTAACCAGTTGAGCTACGGGCCCGGAGGCAGAAGCCAAGTATCAGAAGTCAGATATCAGAAGTCGGAAATCGGCCATAGGGTTTTCTGACCTCTGACCGCTGCGTTCTGACTTCTGAATTCTGGCTTCTGACTTCCGGCTCAGTAATCCAGGAAGCTTCTCAGCTTGCGTGAGCGGCTGGGGTGCTTGAGCTTGCGCAACGCCTTGGCTTCGATCTGGCGTATGCGCTCGCGGGTGACGGAGAACTGCTGGCCCACCTCTTCCAGGGTGTGGTCGGTGTTCATGCCGATGCCGAAACGCATGCGCAGCACGCGCTCCTCGCGCGCCGTCAGCGAAGCCAGGACCCGGGTGGTGGTTTCGCGCAAATTGGCCTGTATGGCCGCGTCCAGGGGCTGGACGGCGTTCTTGTCCTCGATGAAATCGCCCAGGTGGCTGTCCTCTTCGTCGCCGATGGGCGTTTCCAGGCTGATCGGCTCTTTGGCGATTTTGAGCACCTTGCGCACTTTTTCCAGGGGCATGCTCAACTTCACCCCCAGTTCCTCGGGCGTCGGTTCGCGGCCGATCTCGTGCAGCATCTGGCGCGAGGTGCGGACCAGTTTGTTGATGGTCTCGATCATGTGCACCGGGATGCGGATGGTGCGCGCCTGGTCGGCAATGGACCGCGTGATCGCCTGGCGGATCCACCAGGTGGCGTAGGTGGAGAACTTGTAGCCGCGCCGGTATTCGAACTTGTCCACCGCCTTCATCAGGCCGATGTTGCCTTCCTGGATCAGGTCCAGGAACTGGAGCCCGCGGTTGGTGTATTTCTTGGCGATCGAAATCACCAATCTCAGGTTGGCCTCGATCATCTCCCTCTTGGCCTTGCCGGCTTCGCGCTCACCCTTTTGCACGGTGGCGACGATGCGGCGGAACTCGGTGACGGGCAGGCCGGCCTCGTGGGAGATCTCGGCGATGGCCTCGCGAATGGTTTCGATGTCGTCGCGGAATTTCGTGGCGAACTTCTTCCACCCTTTGCCGACCAGCCGGCTGACGCGCCGCCGCCACCCCGGGTCCAGTTCGTCGCCCCGGTACTGACGCAGGAATTCCTCGCGTTTGACCTTGCAGTTGGTGGCCATGCGCAACAACCTGCCTTCGAAGCCGATCAGGGCCCGGTTGAGCTCGTAAAGCTGCTCGACCAACTGCTCGATGCGGGCGTTATTGAGATGCACGTCCTCCATCAGCACGACCAGCTCGTCGCGCAGCTTCGCGTACCGTTTCTCCTGGGCCGGCCTCACCTTTTCGCCCCTTTGCAGGGTCTCGAGGCGCTTCCCCTGGAGCCTGTGGAGCTTCTTGTAGGTGGCGGTGATTTTCTCGAAGGTCTTGATCACGTCGGGCGTCAGCTTGATCTCCAGGGCGGCCAGGGAGAGGGTGGCCTCTTCGCCGTCGTCTGTGTCTTCGCTGCCCCCGGACTGCCTGTCTCCCTGGTGAGCCTCCGCCCCATCCCCGCCAGCGTCGGCGCCATTTCCCTTGCCGGCGGCCTTTTCCTCGGCGGGGCGCTGTGCCTCGGCGCCCTCGGCTTGTCCGCCTTCGGCCTGCCCGCCTTCGGTGGCGCCATTTCCCTTGCCTTCGGCCTGTCTGCCCTCGGTCCGCCCGCCTTCGGCCTCTCCGTCCCCGCTGATTGCGCCGTCGGGGCCGCCGCCGTAAGTGGCCTCCAGGTCGATGATATCGCGCAGCAGCAGCTTGCCCTCGATCAGGGCGTCGTGCCATTCGACGATGGCGCGCATGGTGAGCGGGCTCTCGCAGATGCCGCCGATCATCATCTCGCGGCCGGCCTCGATGCGCTTGGCGATCGCAATCTCGCCCTCGCGCGACAGCAACTCCACGCTGCCCATTTCGCGCAGGTACATGCGCACGGGATCGTCGGTGCGGCCGAGATCGCCGTCATCCAGATTGCCCCCGGAGGGAGCTTCGGTCTCGGCGGCTTCGGCCGTGGGCGTCGAATCCTCGCCGTCTTCGTTCTCGACGACGTTGATGCCCATTTCCGAGAGCATGGTCATGGTGTCCTCGATCTGCTCGGAAGACACCTGGTCGGGCGGCAGGGCGGCGTTCAGGTCGTCATAGGTGACGTAGCCGCGCTCCTTGCCGGCCGCGACCATCTTCTTGACCGCCGCGCCAAGCGAATCCAGCAGCGGGCTGTCGGAACTCTCGTCCTGGCGGTCTCTGGCTTCTGCCGTGGTCGTCGCTTTGGTTGCCATGAAATTGTCGCTTCCGGTGAATAAAGTCCGCCGTGCCCGGTGTGCCTAGGCACGCGGCCGGATGGTCATCGCGGACACGGTCAATTCCCCTTGCCCGGGCCCGGGGGTAGCGTCGCGACCCGCCGGCCCGCATCTGTTTCCCCTCACCCGGCCTTTCCGTTTGCGGACCCACACGCGGGGCCCCGGATTTCCGCCACTTGGCGCCGGGATTACGGTTGCCGGATGTCCGCCGGCAATCCGTCCTCTTGCAGAATGTCTTCTTTCCAACCGTCCCCGGCCGTCTCCGGGGTGACCCCGGAGCACGCAAAACACACGTACCCCGGACCCTCCGGAGCGCCCAGCGAGTCCGGTATTACCGAAAAACCGCTATGGCTGAAGTGGCGTTCCTGCGCCACTGAATCAAGGCCCCGCTCCCCCGGTCAAGGTCTTTAAATCCTCGCGGCCGCGTTTGTCAAGAAAAGCCGCCGAAAACCCCGTGAATCCAAGGCGTTTTCGTGCCCCCACCTCCCACGGCACCCCCACCGCTTTCCGTCGTCGCCCGGCATCGGCCCATATATAGTGTGCCTTCACCTGTTATTCTCCCAAATCTTCCAATGCCGCCCGGATCAACGAATGGTCCGGGTCCCATTCGTCTTTTTTCATGTATCCCCCGGCCGCGGCTTCCTTCCGCCTTTGCATTTCGGCGGTCAGGGCGGCACGCCGCAGGAGCGCGTAACTCTCGTCCCACGTGGCCTGTACATCTTCGAGGGAGGCCTCGGACCGGATCAGCCGGTGGCGGCGCACCAGGACATGGCCGAACAGGGCATCAAGGCTTTCCGACAAACCGCGCCGGGTCAGCTCCTCCCTTAGCCCATCGGCGTCGACACCGGCACCGCCCGAAAGGATCGAAAGCACGGCCTGGCGCAGATGATCGAGGGATTCGTCACCGAAATCGACGGACCCGAGCTGGTCTTCCACGCGGTCGATAAAGCCGGGATGATTGATGATGATGGCGAGAAGGACCTGCTGCTCCTCACGCAACGGGTCCACGCGCACGCCGAGGCCGGCCTTGGGATCAAGCCGAACCGTGGGCGCCGGGCCACGCCCTCGTTCTCGGCCCGCCGGGCGCGGGTCCCGCCACAGGCGGTCGTTGAACCCCTGCAGAAACTGCGACCGGACGGTCGGATCGTTGATGGTTCGCGCATGATCGCCCAAGCGCTTTTTAAGCGCCGCCCGCTGCTCCGGCGTGTTCCGCGGGCGGCTCCAGGTCTCCATCCGCCACAGCAGGTCCGAGAGCGACAGGGCGTGATCGAGGGCGCCGGTCATGAATTCCCGCCGGTAGCGCTTGATCTGGCTGTCCGGGTCCTCGCCCGAAATAAGGAACGCGAAACGCAGCGAGTAACCGGGCTTGAGCAGGGGCAAGACGCGTTCGGCGGCGCGGAACGCCGCGCGCTCGCCCGCCGCGTCCCCGTCGAAGCAGAGCACCGGCTCGCGCGCCAGCCGCCACAGCTCGCGGATCTGGTCCTCGGTCAGGGCCGTGCCCAGGGGCGCGACGGCGTTCTCGAACCCGGCCCGGACGAGGGCGATGACGTCCATGTAGCCCTCGGCGACGATGAGGGTGCCCTGCTTGCGCGCCGCCGGCGCCGCCTCGGCCAGGCCGTACAGCACCCGGCCCTTGTGGAAGAGCGGGGTTTCCGGGGAGTTGAGGTACTTGGGCTCGCCGGCGCCGAGAATGCGTCCGCCGAAGGCGATGAGCCGCCCGCGCTTGTCGGCGATGGGGAACATGACGCGCCCGCGGAAGCGGTCATACGCCGGGCGGGCGGCATCGTCGGGCCGGATCAGCAGGCCGGCGGCGACCAGAAGGTCCTCCTGTACGCCGTCGCGGGCCAGCGCCCCCTTGATGGCACCCCGGGCGTCCACGGCAAAGCCCAGGCGGAATCGCGCGATGGTCTCGTCATCCAGGCCGCGGCCGCGAAAATACGCCAGCCCCTGGCGGCCCTCGGGCATGCGCAGCGTCTTCTCGAAATAGGCGCAGGCCGCCTCCATCACATCGTAAAGGGACTGGCGCTGGCGGGCGCGGCGGCGCTCTTCGGGGGTATCGGCCGGAACCTCCATCCCCGCTTCGCCGGCCAGGCGCTCGACGGCCTCGGGAAAGCTCATGCCTTCCGTGTTCATGACGAAGTCGATGACGCTGCCGTGGGCCCCGCACCCGAAGCAGTGGTAGAACCCCTTGTCCTCGTTGACCGTGAACGACGGGGTCTTCTCCTTGTGGAACGGGCACAGCCCGATGTGCTCGCGTCCCTTCCTGCTCAGGCGCACCCGCCGCCCGATCGCGTCGGCGAGGCCCGACCGGGTGCGCAACTCGTCAAGAAACTGCGGCGAAAATGCCATGCCGGTTGGTGGATGCCTTCAAAGGAATTGGCGAAAACAGGGACGACGACGCAGGCCTATCCTACACGCCCGATCAAGGAACGAAAAGTAAACGTTATCCCCGGAATCCCCGCGATTCACAGGGGGGCCGGCCCGCCCTCAGCCAAGCCGCTCCTTGACCTGGGCGCTGGCCTTGTGGAAATCCATGCGTCCGGCGTAGCGTTCCTTCAGGGCGGCCATGGTCCGGCCCATGTCTTTCAGGCTTTTCGCCTCCACCTCCTGGATGACCGTCTTGACGGCCTCCGCCATCTCGTCTTCCCCCAGTTGCCGGGGCAGAAACTGCTCGATGACGGTGATTTCCTCGGCCTCCTGCCGGGCCAGCTCCAGCCGCCCCCCCTTTTCGTACAAGGTAATGCTTTCGCGCCGCTGCTTGATCATCGACTGCAGCATGGCGAGAATGCCGTCTTCGTCGATTCCATCCAGGTTGCCCTTGCCGCGGGCGGCGATATCGCGGTCCTTAAGCGCCGCCAGGATCAGCCGTACGGTGGCGATGGTCCGCGTCTCCTTGGCCTTCATGGCGGCCTTCAAGGCGTCGTTCAGACGGGTGCGGAGCATGGTGCGCCCCCAGGATTTTCGGGAAACGTGGACGTTACCGAAAAACGGCTCAAAAGGCAACTTCTTGATTCAATTTAACCTATTGAAATAGAAGAATAATTTGCGCGACTTGGGCCTTGACGGCGGCACGGCTTTTGCTTAAGACAACGGCGGTTCGGCCGCACGCTCAATTCGGCCGCCGCCCTTTCCCGGGAAGCCCGGCGACGGCGCCGGGGCGAAAGGCGGTCTCGAACCGGGCGCCGGGGCGCCCCAACCTGTAATCCGAGGATTCGCCGCCCATGTCCGATCCAGCCGCCGCCCCCGTGCCGGCACCGGGGGGCGCCCGTCCGCACGGAGCCAACGCCGCGCTGGTGTTGGACGACGGATCGGTGTTTTGGGGACGCGGCGCCGGGGCCGTGGGCTCGGCGGTGGGCGAGGTCTGCTTCAACACCGCCATCACCGGGTACCAGGAAATCCTCACCGATCCGTCCTATGCCGGCCAGATCATCACCTTTACCTTCCCCCACATCGGCAACGTCGGCACCAACGCCGAGGACATCGAAACCACCACCCCGGCGGTGCGCGGCTGCGTGCTGCGCGCCGCCATCACGGACCCGGCCAACTGGCGCTCGGGCGGCCACCTGGACGCCTGGCTCAAGTCCTTCGGACTGGTCGCCGTCACCGGGGTGGATACGCGCCGGCTGACGCGCCGCATTCGCGACGGCGGCGCCCCCAAGGGCGCCATCGTCCACGTCCGGGACGGCGACATCGACGTCGACGCCCTCGCCGCCCGGGCCGCCGCCTGGCCGGGGCTCGAGGGCATGGACCTGGCCCGGGAGGTGACCTGCCGCCAGACGTTTTCCTGGGACGAGGCGGCGTGGTCCCTCGGCCACGGGTACGCCCGCCAGACGGCGCCCGCCTACCACGTGGTCGCCGTCGATTTCGGCGCCAAGCGCAACATCCTGCGCTGCCTCGCCGCCGCCGGCTGCCGGGTCACCGTGGTCGCCGCGACCGCCTCGGCGGACGACGTGCTGGGCCACCGGCCGGACGGCATCTTCCTCTCCAACGGCCCCGGCGACCCGGCGGCGACCGGGGAATACGCGGTGCCCATGGTTCAAGGACTGCTGGCCAGCCGCCTGCCCCTTTTCGGCATCTGCCTGGGCCACCAGATTCTGGCCCTGGCGTTGGGCGCCAGGACCTTCAAGATGCACCTCGGGCACCGGGGCGCCAACCATCCGGTGAAGGACCTGGAAACCGGCCGGGTGGCGATCACCAGCCAGAACCACGGCTTCGTCGTCGACCGGGAGTCCCTGCCCCCGGGCGTGATCGAGACCCACACGTCGCTCTTCGACGGCACGCTCGAGGGCCTGAAGGTCGAGGGCAGGCCGGTGTTCTCCGTGCAGTACCACCCCGAGGCCTCGCCCGGCCCCCAGGACAGCCATTACCTGTTCGGGCGGTTCATCGATCTGATGGCGCGGAACGCCTGAAGCCCATGCCCAAGCGCACCGACATCAGTTCTGTCCCCATCAACGGCGCCGGGCCAGTCGGCGGCCGAGACTCCGCAATTGTCGTGGATTTGGACACAGAGAGCACAGAGGAGACACAGAGATCACAGAGAAAGGTTTATTGCGCTTCGCGCGTTTCTCCCGGAATGCCGGAAGTTTGGGTGCCACGGGGCGATGACGGGCGTGGTCGCTTCTGTACCTGTGATCTCCATGTTTTTTTGACCAGCCGATGAGCCGCAGGGTAAGGGGGGCGTGATGGACCGGGATCCGTTGACTGAGCAGGTGATCGGTTGTGCCATTGAGGTTCACAGGGCCTTGGGGCCAGGGTTGTTGGAAGCCGTGTATGAGGAGTGCCTTTGTCATGAGCTGCATGAAAATGGACTTGGCTTCCAGCGCCAGATTCCCGTGCCGGTAACATACAAGGCCGTGAATCTGGAAACCGGGTTCCGGGCAGATCTGGTGATTGAAAAGGAATTGCTGATCGAAATTAAGGCGGTGGAAAGGCTGCTTCCCGTGCACCAGGCGCAGGTGTTGACTTACCTGAAACTGAGCGGCATTCCAAAGGGTCTATTATTGAACTTCAACACCCGCGTTCTCAAGGATGGCATCCGACGGTTCGTCATGTAGATGGCGTGAATGACTCCTATGGTTCTCTCTGTGATCTCTGTGTCTTCTCTGAGTCCTCTGTGTCGAATCGCTCCTCTGACATGGCGGGCCGATGCCGCGGAAGCAATGTAACCCATGCCTAAGCGCACCGACATAACCTCCGTCCTCATCATCGGCGCCGGGCCCATCGTCATCGGCCAGGCCTGCGAGTTCGACTATTCCGGCGTCCAGGCCTGCAAGGCGCTCCGCGAAGAGGGCTACCGGGTGGTCCTGGTCAATTCCAACCCGGCCACCATCATGACCGACCCGGGGATGGCGGACGCCACCTACATCGAGCCCATCACCCTCGACATCCTGGAGCGCGTCATCGCCCGCGAGCGCCCGGACGCCCTGTTGCCCACCATGGGCGGGCAGACGGGGCTGAACGCGGCCATGGAGCTGGCCGAGGCCGGCGTCCTGGAACGCTACGGCGTCGAAATGATCGGCGCCGACGAAACCGTGATCGCCAAGGCCGAGAACCGCCAGCTGTTCCGCGAGGCCATGGAGCGCATCGGCCTGGAGGTGCCCCGCAGCCGCACGGTCCGTTCGCTGGACGACGCGCACCGGGCCCGCGACGAGATCGGCCTTCCCCTCATCATCCGCCCGTCGTTCACCCTCGGCGGCGCCGGCGGCGGCATCGCATACGACGACGCCGGGTACGACGCCGTGGTCCAGGAAGGCCTCGCCGTCTCGCCGGTGGGTGAGGTGCTGGTCGAGGAATCGGTGCTCGGGTGGAAGGAGTTCGAGATGGAGGTGGTGCGCGACAAGGCCGACAACTGCATCATCGTCTGCTCGATCGAGAACATCGACCCCATGGGCGTACACACCGGCGATTCCATCACCGTCGCCCCGGCGCTCACCCTCACCGACAAGGAATACCAGATCATGCGCAACGCCTCGATCGCGGTGCTGCGCGAGATCGGCGTCGATACCGGCGGCTCCAACGTGCAGTTCGCGGTCAATCCGGAAGACGGGCGCCTGGTCATCATCGAGATGAACCCCAGGGTGTCGCGGTCCTCGGCGCTGGCGTCGAAGGCCACCGGCTTTCCCATCGCCAAGGTGGCGGCCAAGCTGGCCGTCGGCTATACGCTCGATGAGCTGGACAACGACATCACCGGCGTCACGCCGGCGTCCTTCGAGCCGACCATCGACTACGTGGTCACCAAGATCCCGCGCTTCACGTTCGAGAAATTCCCCGGCACCGAGGCGTTGCTCACCACGTCGATGAAATCGGTCGGCGAGGCCATGGCCATCGGGCGCACGTGGCCCGAATCCCTGCAAAAGGGCCTGCGCTCCATGGAAACGGGATTGACCGGGCTCAACGAAGTGGAGATCGACGGCGCCGGGGACGGTGCCAACACCGATGCCATCCGCGCCGCCCTGGCCTTGCCCCGCCCCGACCGCGTGCTGGTCATCGCCCAGGCCTTCCGCTGCGGCCTGAGCGTCGACGAGGTCCAGGCCAGTTGCGCCTACGACCGGTGGTTCCTGGACCAGATCAGGCACCTGGTCGAGGTCGAGAAAGGGGTCCGGGAAAACGGCCTTCCCGGCGACGCGCCGGGCCTGTTGCGCCTGAAGATGCTGGGCTTTTCCGATGAGCGCCTGGCCGAGCTCTCGGGGGAGACGGCGGCCGCGGTGGCCGGCCGCCGCCGGGCCCTGGGCGTGGTCCCTGTGTTCAAGCGCGTCGACACCTGCGCCGCCGAGTTCCCCGCGCGCACACCGTATATGTATTCGACCTACGAGGGCGACGGGCTGACGCCGGCCGAATGCGAGGCCGACCCGTCGGACCGCGACAAGGTGGTGATACTGGGCGGCGGCCCGAACCGCATCGGCCAGGGGATCGAGTTCGATTACTGCTGCGTGCACGCGGCCTATGCCCTCAAGGAAGCCGGCTTCGAGGCCATTATGGTCAACTGCAATCCGGAGACCGTGTCCACCGATTACGACACCTCGGACAGGCTGTACTTCGAGCCCCTGACCGAGGAGGACGTGACCGAACTGATCCGTGTCGAGCAGTCCCGGGGCCGCTTTCTCGGCGTCATCGTCCAGTTCGGCGGGCAGACGCCGCTCAAGTTGGCCGCGGCCCTCGAGGCGGCCGGCATCCCCATCCTCGGCACCTCGCCCGACGCCATAGACCTGGCCGAGGACCGGGAGCGGTTCCAGTCCCTCCTTCAAGAGATCGGTCTGCGCCAGCCGGTCAACGGCATCGCCCGGTCCCTGGCCGAAGCCGAGGGCGTCGCCGCCGACATCGGCTATCCGCTGGTGCTCAGGCCGTCCTATGTGCTGGGCGGGCGGGCCATGGAGATCGTCCACGACCATCAGGCGCTGGTCCGCTACATGACCGACGCGGTGCGGGTCTCGGGCGACAGCCCGGTGCTGGTGGACTCGTATCTGGAGGACGCCATCGAGGTGGACGTGGACGGTCTGGCGGACGGCACGGACGTGTACGTGGCCGGCATCATGGAGCACGTGGAGGAGGCCGGAATCCATTCGGGCGATTCGGCGTGTTCGTTGCCGCCCCATACCCTGGACGCGGAGATTGTGGCGGAGCTGGGGCGCCAGACCGCGGTGCTGGCCCGGGCGTTGCACGTGGTCGGGCTGATGAATGTGCAGTTCGCGGTCAAGGACGGCGATATCTATATCCTCGAGGTCAACCCGCGGGCCAGCCGCACCGTTCCGTTCGTGGCCAAGGCCACCGGCATCCCCATCGCCAAGATCGCGGCCCGGATCATGGCCGGGGAGGCCCTGTCCGCCTTCGACCTCGGCAACAAGGCGCGCGCCCGCCATGCGGCGGTCAAGGAAGCGGTGTTCCCGTTTGCCCGTTTCCCCGGCGTCGACATCATTCTCGGCCCGGAGATGAAGTCCACCGGCGAGGTGATGGGCATCGACAGCGACTTCGCCCGGGCGTTCGCCAAATCCCAGTTGGGCGCCGGCGTGCGCCTGCCCAAAGAGGGCACGGTGTTCATTTCGGTCAAGGACCGGGACAAGCCCCAGGCGGGCGAGCTGGCGGGGCGGCTTCAAGGCCTGGGCTTCAGCCTGTTGGCCACCTCGGGCACGGCGCGGCACCTCGACCAGGCGGGTCTCAAGGTGCGGCGCATCAACAAGGTGCTGGAGGGTCCGCCCCATTGCGAGGACGCCATCACCAGCGGCCAGGTGCAGCTGGTCATCAATACCACCGAGGGCGCCCAGGCCATCGCCGACAGTTTCTCCATCCGCCGTTCGGCCCTGGTCAACAACCTGCCCCACTACACCACCATGGCCGGCGCCGCGGCCGCCGTGGACGCCATCGAGGCCCTGCTCGGTGGCGGTCTTGAAGTCGCGCCGTTGCAGTCCTATTTTACAGCATCGTTCTAGGACCCTCTTTGGGGGTACCGCCTTCGCCCGACCCTTTGTCGAGGGGGGTGGGGGTTTGTTTTTTGGCGCTGAGTTTTCGGGAACGCCGGCGATGGAAAAAATACCCATGACGGCCGACGGGCTGGCCAAGTTGGAAGACGAACTGAAACGTCTGAAGACCGAAGAAAGGCCGTCCATTATCCGCGCCATCACCGCGGCGCGGGAACACGGGGATCTGACCGAGAACGCGGAATACCATGCCGCCCGCGAGCGTCAGAGCTTCATCGAAGGACGGGTGATGGAGCTCGAGGACGTCATCAGCCGCGCCGACGTCATCGACATGAGCGAGGTATCCGGCAACGTGGTCCGTTTCGGCGCCACCGTGCACCTGGCCGACGAGGACACCAACGAAAAGACCACCTATCGGATCGTCGGCAGCCACGAAGCCGACGTCTCCGCCGGCCGGCTGTCCATCACATCGCCGCTGGGGCGGGCGCTCATCGGCACCGCACCGGGCGACAGCGTCGAGGTCAGCACGCCGAGCGGGTCCAAATCCTACGAGGTCGTCAAGGTCCGCTACAATTGAGGCAGGCCGGCCGCGTCACGGCACCTCGCCGCCGACGGGCTCGTCCGAGGCGATGGGAACGCCGGCTTCGGACTTGGTGGCGCGGATGGACAGCGCCGATTTGACATGGCTGACGTTGGGGGCGGTGGTCAACGTGGTGGTCAGGAACCGCTGATAGGCGTCCCAATCCTCGGCCACGATCTTGAGCAGGAAATCGGTCTCGCCGGCCAGCATGTGGCATTCACGCACGTTCGGCCATTGCCGGACCAGATCCTCGAACGCCTCCAGGTCCGGCTCGGCCTGGCTGCTCAGGCCGACCTGGGCGAACACGGTCACATTGTAGCCCAGGGCCTTGGGCTCGAGGTCGGCATGGTAGCCCCGGATGTACCCGGCCTCCTCCAGCGCCCGCACGCGGCGCAGGCATGGCGGCGCCGAAATTCCGGCCCGGCGCGCCAGTTCCACGTTGGTGATACGGCCGTCCGTCTGCAGGTCATGGAGAATGTGCCGGTCGATACGGTCGAGCTTGACCCGTTGCATGTAATTGTTCTCCAAGGTCGCGTTCGTTCGCGCAATTATATTACAATGGTGCCCCCCCCAAGCCAAGGCCGCTTCCCTTGGCGGCCGGCGGGCCGGGGGTGCCTGGCCGGCGGGCCGGGGGCCCGTGCTTGCGTCGCGCGCGCCGCGTTCTTATGTTAGGGACGCTTTTTTTCAGGGAAAAATACGGCTTTTTTCCGGTCCGTATCCTAGGGAACGCCGCGCCAATGCCGACTCGCCACCACAGCAAGGTCCTGATCATCGGATCGGGGGCGGCCGGGTATACGGCGGCGGTGTACGCCGCCCGCGCCAACCGCCGGCCCATGCTGGTCAAGGGCTTGCAGCCGGGCGGGCAGCTGACCATTACCACGGACGTGGAAAACTACCCGGGCTTCGCCGACGCGGTACAGGGCCCGTGGCTGATGGAGCAGATGCAGAAACAGGCCGAGAACGTGGGCACGGTCATGTTCGACGATACCATCGCCGCGGCGGACCTCGGCGCCCGGCCCTTCGCGCTCACCGGGGATTCGGGCGCCCTTTATACCGGCGATACCCTGATTGTCTGCACCGGCGCCAGCGCCCGCTGGCTGGGGCTGGACAGCGAGGAACGCTTCATGGGCTTCGGCGTTTCGGCTTGCGCCACGTGTGATGGATTCTTTTTCCGGGACAAGGCGGTGGCGGTGGTCGGCGGCGGTAATACGGCGGCCGAGGAGGCCCTGTTTCTGACCAATTTCGCCACCCAGGTAACCCTGATCCACCGTCGCGACGCGCTACGCACCGACAAGATTCTCCAGGATCGCCTGTTCGCCAACGACAAGATCCGGGTGGTGTGGGACAGCGTGGTCGAGGAGATCCTGGGCTCCGGCGATCCGCCCGGCGTCACCGGGGTCAGGATCAAGAACGTCAAGACCGGCGAGGTTACCGACATTGCCGTGCACGGGGTGTTCATCGCCATTGGCCACACCCCCAACACCCAGGTGTTCAAGGGGCAGCTGGAAATGGATTCCGCGGGATACATCATCACCAGGCCGGACAGCACCGAGACCAACGTGTCCGGCGTGTTCGCCGCCGGCGATGTCCAGGACCGGATCTTTCGCCAGGCGGTGACCGCCGCCGGCACGGGGTGCATGGGCGCCTTGGAGGCGGAACAATTTCTGAGCGAGCACGAAACAGAGGCCGAGGCTGCGGAGTAAACGCTTCGTGCGCGCCGGCTTATACCAAGGAGCGCTGATCATGGCTCATAGAGATCGCGTAGGCGGCTCGTCGGGCAGGAGGAAAGGTGCAGGCGATGCGGTGCATCGTCAAAACTTTTCGACGCCCTCCGACGGGCCGCATACGCGACCGCAACGGCGGCTTACCAAGGCTTTCGGACGGCGTCGCGCACCCTTTGCGATGCCCCCGCATCGCCACGGCGCACGCTTAGGGCCGAAAACCTTGGTAAGCCGGCTCGTCGGGTCATGATCAGCGCTCCTTGGTATTAAGCGGGGGCTCCGGCCAGGGGAGCATAGACGGGTCCTGAGGATCATCATGGACTGGGACAAGCTTCGCGTCTTCCACGCGGTCGCCGAGGCGGGGAGCTTCACCCGCGCCGGCGATTCGCTGAATCTGAGCCAGTCGGCGGTCAGCCGGCAAATCAGTGGGCTCGAAAGCAGCCTCAAGGTCCCCCTGTTTCACCGCCACGCCCGCGGCCTGATCCTGACGGAACAGGGGGAGATGCTGTACCGCACGGCGCACGAGATCCTCGCCAAGGTGACCATCGCCGAGGCCCAGCTCAGCGAAAGCACGGAACGGCCCCAGGGCCCGCTGAGGATCACCACGACGGTGGCGTTCGGCTCCGTGTGGCTGACCTCGCGTATAAAGGATTTCCTGATCCTTTACCCCGATATCGACGTCACCCTGGTGCTCGCCGATACCGAGCTGGACCTGTCCATGCGCCAAGCCGACGTGGCCATCCGCATGATGCCGCCGCGCCAACCCGACCTCATCCAGCGCCACCTCATGACCATGCGCTACCACGTCTTCGCGGCGCCGGAGTACCTGAAGGAACACGGCATGCCGAAGACGCCGGAGGACCTGGACAACCACCGCATCGTCGTCTTCGGCGACGATGTGCGCCCGCCCGTGCCCAACCTCAACTGGCTTCTCGAGGCCGGGACCAAGCCCAGCCGAAAGCGCCAGGCCGCGTTGAAGGTGAACAGCACCTACGCCATCTTCCGGGCCGTGCAGAGCGGCCTAGGCCTGGGCGCCCTGCCCGACTACATGAGCCGGGAATCGGGCAATCTGGTGGAGGTGCTGCCGGAACTGCGCGGCCCCACCGTCGATACCTTCTTCGTGTACGCAGAGGAACTGCGTCATTCCAAGCGAATCGGCGTCTTCCGCGATTACCTCGTGCGCAGGATCGCCGAGGACGGCCTGTGACGGCGACGCCCGGTATTTAAGCTATGCGTATTATGCATGGCTGAACTGCGGTATTGCGGCTGGATTCCTCCGCCGGGGGTACTATATATGATTTGCGTGATGTTGCGGTGCAACATTGCGCCTCAGTTCCGGGCGCGATGCCCGGACATGGACCCGTTCCCCAACGGGTCCCCACGTCTCCCAGACGTGAAGCCTCCCTGTTAAACTTGCCGGGTCTGAATGGACCCGGCAATTTTTTTCCCCGCGTCCACGGCCGGTGACCCCGCCGGCGCCTATGTTTCCCGTTCGGAGTGTTGTGCCACCGCCTGGTCGGCCACCCTGCCGGTGATCTCCTGCAGGTGGTCGAATTTCCAGTGAAAGGTGCCGACGCCAAGGGTGACCGAACGCAACTCGTTGATAAGGTCGTGCATCTCCGATTCCGGCATCTGCGCCGAGACCTCGTCCCAATCCTTCCACCCGGATCTGGCGCCGAAGCCGAGGATCTGCCCCCGGCGGCCGCTGACCAGGCGCTGGATCTTGGAGGTGAATTCGTTGGGGAGCGCGATCTCCACCTGGCAGATGGGCTCCAGCAGCACGGGCTGGCCGTTGGGCATGCCTTCGCGCATGGCCAGCTGGGCAGCGGCCTTGAACGCCATGTCGGAGGAGTCCACCGAGTGGTACTGGCCGTCGGTCAGGGTGACGGCGATGTCGACCACCGGGAATCCCAGCGGGCCGCGGTGCATGTAATCCCGTACGCCGGCCTCGACGGCGGGAATGTACTGCCTGGGCACCACGCCGCCCGAGATGGAATTGGCGAAGTTGAAGCCCGATCCCCGGGGCAGCGGTTTTATGTCCAGGTGCACGTCCCCGAACTGGCCGTGGCCGCCGCTTTGCTTCTTGTGGCGGGCGTGCTGGGAGAAGGACTTGCGGATGGTTTCCTTGTACGGCACCTGCGGCCGGTGCGAGTTGACCGTCAGGTTGTAGCGGTTGCGCAACCGGTCGAGGGCGATCTGCAGGTGCACCTCGCCCTGCCCCCAGAGAAGGAGCTCGCCCGTATCCTGCTTTTGCTCATACGATAGCGAGGGATCCTCGTCCATCAGCTTGGTCAGCGCGCCCGTCAGCCGGACCTCGTCGGATTGCTGCTGGGCGTGGATGGAAAGCGAATACAGCGGTGTCACGGGGTCCGGCCAACCGCCCGTCTTCTCCTCCCTGGTGGGCGAGACGAGGGCCCCGGTGGCGACGCTCTCCATGCGGCCCAGGGCCACGACCTCGCCGGGTCCGGCCTTGGCTACCTTGTCCAGTTTGCTTCCCAACATGCGGTAGACACCGCTGACCCTGTCGCCGTTCAGGGTCATGCCGTCGGTGACTTCCGAGTTCCACACGCGCACGTACGACAGCTTGCCCGAGTGGCCGGCATGCAGGGTCTTGAACACCTGGCCCAGCGCCGTGCCCGCCGACAGATCGATCCCCAGCCGTTTAGCCGTTACGGCCGGCTCGGGGGCTTCGTGGCGCAGCGCCTTCAGCAGGCGGCGCACGCCGTTGTCGTGCAGGGCCGAGCCGAAGAACACGGGCACGATCAGCGCCTGCTGCAGGTCTTTGGTCAGGTTCTGGTAAATCTCATCGGTGGAGGGCACTACGTCTTCGAGCAGTTCCTCGAGCAGGGTGTCGTCGAAGTCGGCCAGGGTCTCCAGCATCTCGTTGCGGGCTTCCTTTTCGCGGTCCCGCACGGAATCGGGAACCTCGATAAGGTCCGAGGGCTTGTCCGGGTTCCAACGGAAGGCGCGCTCGCTGACCAGGTCCACGTGGCCGGTGACGTGCCCGTCCTCGCGGATGGGAATCTCGCGCAGGATCAGGGGATGCTCGCAAACGCCCTGGAGCGCCTCCAGCGTCGCCTTGACGCTGGATTCGGCGGAATCCATCCTGTTGATGAAGATGATGTGGGGGATCTTCTGGTCGGAGAGGAACTTGAGCAGCCGGGCAACGGTCAGCGCCTTGGTCGCATCGGGCTCGCAGACGACCACCGCCGCGTCGACGACCATCAGCGCGTTGAAGGCCTCCTGAATCAGCTCGATGGACCCCGGGCAGTTGATGAACGTCCACTTGTCCCCCAGGTACTCGGTGCTGGCGACGGACAGCTCGGTGCTCATCTGGCGGGCGCGGGCCTCGGGGGTGGAATCGCCGACCGTATTCCCCTCCTTGATGGTACCCTTGCGGTTGATGGCGCCGGTGGCGGCAAGAAGGCTTTCAAACAACGTCGTCTTGCCGCTCAAGTAGGGCCCGATGATGGCTGCGCACCGCGGTTCCGATGGTTCTTTCTTGGTCACGGGGTCCTCCCAGGGTTTGGTCTTCACGAACGGTTTTGTGCACGTCCAGGCGTGCGTATTCCTTGACGCCGTAAAAGGGTAAAGCGCCTTGCCGGGGATGCAAGGAAAAAGGGGCGGGATCCTTTCCGACCGCCCCCCCGGCCGGGCGCTTAGTTGAGGGCCGCGCAGAAGCGCTGGATGCGCTCGCAGGCCTCCTCCAGGACCTCCGTCGAGGTGGCATACGAGACCCGGAAATGGGGCGACAGCCCGAAGGCGGCGCCCTGCACCACCGCCACCCCTTCCGCGTCCAGCAGGTGGCCGACGAAGTCGTCGTCCGTGGCGATGGTCTTTCCTTCGGGCGTGGTCCTGCCGATGGCGCCGGCGCATGAGGGGTAGACGTAGAACGCGCCTTCCGGCGTCGGGCACGAAAGCCCCTTGGCCTGATTGAGCATTCCCACGACCAGGTCCCGGCGCTCCTCGAAGATGGAGGTGTGCCGGGCCAGGAAGTCGATGGGTCCGTTGAGGGCCGCCACCGCCCCGGCCTGGGAGATGGAGCTGGTGTGGGTCGTGCTTTGCGACTGCACCTTGTTCATGGCCTTGATCAGGTCGACGGGTCCCCCGGCGTAGCCGACGCGCCAGCCGGTCATGCAGTAGGCCTTGGAGACGCCGTTGAGCGTCAACGTGCGCTCCATGAGCCCGGGCTCCACCTGGGCCGGGGTGACGAAGGTGAAACCGTCATAGACGATGTGCTCGTAAATGTCGTCGGTCAGCACCCAGACGTGGGGGTGTTTCATCAGCACGTCCGTGAGGGCCTTCGTTTCGGCCTCGGTGTAGGCCGCCCCGCTGGGGTTCGACGGCGAGTTCAGGATCAACCATTTGGTCTTTGGCGTGATCGCCCGTTCCAGGTCCTCCGGACGCATGCGGAAGCCGCCCTCCACCGGACACGGGACAACCACGGGCTTGCCCTCGGCCAGCAGCGCGATGTCCGGGTACGAGACCCAGTACGGCGCCGGGATGATGACCTCGTCGCCGGCATCGAGGGTCGCCATGAAGGCGTTGAAGATGATCTGCTTGCCGCCACAGCCCACGGTGATCTGGTCGGGCGTGTAGTCCAGTCCGTTTTCCCGCTTGAACTTGTCGCAGATGGCCTGGCGAAGCTCCGGCGTCCCGGCGACGGCGGTATACCGGGTCTCGCCCCTGTCCATGGCGGCCTTCGCCGCCTCGATGATGTGCGCGGGCGTGTCGAAGTCGGGCTCGCCGGCGCCGAGGCCGATGACGTCGCGCCCCTCGGCCTTCAGGTCGCGGGCCTTCTGGGTGACGGCGATGGTGGGCGAGGGCTTGATGCGGGAAAGGCGCTCGGCGATGAAAGACATGGCGTATTCTCTATCCTTCTCTGTCGGGGGGAGTCCGTGTCCGGCGGTCGGCGGCGCACACTACGCCCGGCGGACGGGCCGCGCAACCGGGAACCGGCGCGGCGCCCGGGGCGGCGCGAAGCATCCCCGGGGAGTCGTTAACCGCCCCGCCGCCAAGTCCCTGGCAAGCCGCGCGCCATTGGGCATATATAAGGGCCATGGCGGAACTCCTCACCAGCCGCGCCATCTTCGTCCCCGGCAAGCGCCCGCCCGTGGAAGGCGGCCGGCCGTTCACTCTGGTGTCCGAGTTCATCCCCGCCGGCGACCAGCCCCAGGCCATCGCCGCCCTGACCGACGGGCTGAACCGTGGCGAGCGCGACCAGGTGCTGCTCGGCGTCACCGGGTCGGGCAAGACCTTCACCATGGCCCACGTGATCGAACGGGTGCAGCGCCCGACCCTGGTGCTGGCCCCCAACAAGACCCTGGCGGCCCAGCTCTACGGCGAGATGAAGGCGTTCTTCCCGGACAACGCGGTCGAGTATTTCGTTTCCTATTACGACTACTACCAGCCCGAGGCCTACGTGCCCCGGACCGACACCTACATCGAGAAGGACGCCTCCATCAACGAGCAGATCGACCGCATGCGCCACGCCGCGACGCGGGCGCTGCTCGAACACAACGACGTGATCATCGTGGCGTCGGTGTCCTGCATCTACGGCATCGGCGCCGTCGAGACCTATGCGCAGATGGCGGTGTCCCTCAGGCCCGGAACCACCGTCGAGCGCGCCGACGTGCTCAAGCGCCTCGTCGAGCTCCAGTACCGGCGCAACGACGCCGACTTCTTCCGCGGCACCTTCCGCGTGCGCGGCGACGTCATCGAGATCTTCCCTTCGCACCTGGAGGACCGGGCCTGGCGTTTGTCCCTGTTCGGCAACGAGCTCGAGGGCATCTGGGAGATCGACCCCCTGACCGGCGAGAAGGTCTCGGCCCTGGACGGGATCGTCGTCTACCCCAACAGCCATTACGTCACCCCGCGGCCGACCCTCCAGCAGGCCATGCCCGGGATCAAGGAGGAATTGAAGGCACGCATCGAGGAGTTCACCCGCCAGGGAAAGCTGCTCGAGGCCCAGCGCATCGAGGAACGCACCACGTTCGACCTGGAGATGATGGAAACCACCGGCTCGTGTGCCGGCATCGAGAACTATTCGCGGTATCTGACCGGGCGCAAGGCGGGGGAGCCGCCGCCGACGCTGTTCGAGTACCTGCCCGAGAACGCCCTGCTCATGGTCGACGAAGGCCACGTCACGGTGCCCCAGCTGGGCGGCATGTTCCGCGGCGACTTCAACCGCAAGTCGACCCTGGCCGAATTCGGCTTCCGCCTGCCGTCCTGCGTCGACAACCGGCCCCTCAAGTTCGAGGAATGGGAGGCCATGCGCCCGCAGACCATCTTCGTCTCCGCCACCCCGGGGCCGTGGGAGATCGAGCAGACGGCCGGCGTGTTCGTCGAGCAGGTGGTGCGCCCGACGGGCCTCATCGATCCCCTGTGCATCGTCCGGCCGGTGGAATCCCAGGTCGACGACCTGCTGGCCGAGGCCAAGGCCTGCGCGGCGCTGGGCCAGCGCACCCTGGTCACCACCCTGACCAAGCGCATGGCCGAGGACCTGACCGAATACCTGCACGAGCACGGCGTGCGCGTGCGCTACATGCACTCGGACATCGACACCCTCGAGCGCATCGAGATCATCCGCGACCTCAGGCTCGGCGTTTTCGACGTCCTCGTCGGCATCAACCTCCTGCGCGAGGGCCTCGACATCCCCGAGTGCGCCCTGGTCGCCATCCTCGACGCCGACAAGGAGGGGTTCCTGCGCTCCCGGACCAGCCTGGTGCAGACCATCGGGCGGGCGGCGCGCAACGTGGACGGCCGGGTGATCCTCTATGCCGACACCATCACCGGGTCGCTGGACTACGCCATCGGCGAGACCAACCGCCGGCGGGAAAAGCAGCAGGCCTACAACGCCGCCCACGGGATCACGCCGCAAAGCATCAAGAACGCCATCTCCGACGTGCTCGGCTCGGTCTACGAAAAGGATTACGTGACCGTGGACACCGGCGTTTCCGGCGACAAGCACCTGGTGGGCAAGGACCTGCGCACCTACCTGGCGGAGCTCGAGAAACGCATGCGCGGCGCGGCCGCCGAGCTGGAATTCGAGGAGGCGGCAAGGCTGCGCGACGAGATCCGCCGCATCGAGGCCGCCGAACTGGGCCTGGACAGGGCCGGCGTCGCGCCGCGGGCGGCGGCAGGGGCGGGCTGGACGCCCAAGGCCAAGCGCAAACGGAAGAAGGCACGGCGGCGGGGGTAGGGCGTGGTCCCGGCCTTAAGGTTCTAAAACCCTGAGGGGTACGGGGTCTCCGGCGCCTGGGAAGGCGCGGCGGCGCCCGCGTGGAAGATTCTAGTCCAGATGCCGAAGCGTACCCGGGATATGTGATTCCTGGTGTTAGATTTCGAACAATCTCCTCACTTGGCCGTGACCCACCATGCGGTTCAATTTCCTATAGTTCTTTGTTTCATGCCGGATTTTCCCCGCGACGATCGCCGGATGGATCCTCAATGCTTCCGCCAACTCCTCCGCGGCATAAGCAGAATGAAATTGAAAGGCGTTACTGGCACGCCACTTATCATTCGGAATCAAAGCCTCGGTTGCCAAGTCGTCCGCCTCCCGCTCGATCGGCTCGACTTCGGCCACCGGATCCAGGTCATCGAAAAACAACGGTGACTCTTTGCTTAAATGCTTCGATACATGCGCCAGTTCGTGCATCAGGACGAACCAGAAATTATCGATGCGATCATATCTTAGGGTCATCGCGATCACGGGATTGCCGGACAGCGTCAGAAATGCCGCGCCATCCAGGTACGTCTTTGGTAAATGCGGCTCGACGATCAGGATAATGCCGTAGCCGTTGAGAAAATCACGGGCAAGCAACGGCCCCTTCTCGGCGCGGCTCAACCGCGCAACGTCACGCATAAATTCAAGGTCGATCAAGGACGGTTTATGGTCCGAGGTATGTTCATCCAGCGCGCGCTTTAATACCCGTGCACGCCAGGCTTCCAGGGCATACGGGTTCATCTTCCGGGCAGCCCGTATAGGGTAACTCTTCCGGTAAAGCACGGGCGAGTGCCGAAGGCCACCGACCGGCTCGAGAAAAGCCGTTATCAGCTCTTCGGCCCTGTCCTTTGCATCGGGCATGGAAGCCTCGATCCATCCCCGCTCAATCATGTCCTTAAGCGGAAACCGTTGCCAGTCGATGTCCGCGTCTTCCGCCAAGGAAGCCCCGGGCTCGCCCACAAGTATCTCGGCCGGAACGTCAAGTCCCTTATGCAGCGCACGGATCATCGAGAGAGTGAGCGGCCGCTTTCGGGAAAGTACCTCCGAAACCTTGCCGCGGCTGCCGATAAATGGAACAAGGTCCTTCTGCGTCAGGCCGCGTTGCTCCATGCAAAACCGGACCGCGTCGATTGGATCGGGCAAACCGATCGGAAACTGCTTCGCCTCATAATCTTCGATCAGCAGCGCCAAAAGTTCCAAGGTGTCTGCATCTTCCTCGCCAACATCCGGGTCGAGATCGATCAGGCGCCCAAGCCCGGCGAGTGCGGCTTGATAATCGGTTTCGGTTTTGATCACCTTCATCAGCATCGCGCCCTCCTTAGAACTTCCATTTGTCGTACTCGGCGTGTGTCCCAATTCGGATAACGTGTACCACCTGGCTTTTGTAACTGACCTTCACATCGAGGCGATAACGCCGACCCTTGATGTTAAACACGACCCGCCGGTCACCCAGAAAACTCGCCGAGCCTGACATCTGCCGAATGTCGGTGT
>JACZQZ010000028.1 GCA_022545455.1 Pseudomonadota bacterium | reverse complement strand
CAGCCCCTTGGCATCACTTCTGCCCGGTCGAGATAGAGCGGCTGAGACGCGGGCCGACTCCATCCTCCCGGGCCTCCCGGGAATCGTCTGTTTTAGTGGGCCAGGATCTGGCTCAGGAACAGCTTGGTCCTGTCGTGCCGGGGATTGTTGAAGAAGGCGTGGGGTTCGTTCTCTTCGATGATCTCGCCCTCGTCCATGAAGATCACCCTGTGGGCGACCGTCTTGGCGAAGCCCATCTCGTGGGTGACGACAATCATGGTCATGCCCGTTTCCGCCAGTTCGATCATCACGTCCAGCACTTCCTTGATCATCTCCGGGTCCAGCGCCGAAGTCGGCTCGTCGAACAGCATGATCTTCGGGTTCATGCACAGGGAGCGGGCGATGGCGACCCGCTGTTGCTGGCCACCGGAGAGCTGGCCGGGAAACTTGGCCGCCTGTTCGGGAATCTTCACCCGCTCCAGGTACTTCATGGCCAATTCCTCGGCCTCCTTCTTGGGCGTGTTGCGGACCCAGATGGGGCCGAGCGTCAGGTTGTCGAGCACGGTCAAGTGCGGGAACAGGTTGAAGTGCTGGAACACTATGCCGACCTCGCGGCGGATCAGGTCGATGTTCTTGAGGTCATTCGTCAGTTCGATCCCGTCGACGATGATCTGGCCCTTCTGGTGTTCTTCCAGCCGGTTGATGCAGCGGATGAGGGTCGACTTGCCGGACCCCGACGGGCCGCAAACGACGATGCGCTCTTGGGCCTTGACGGTCAGGTTGATATCCTTCAGCACATGGAACTCGCCGAACCATTTGTGCATGGCGACGATTTGGATGATGTCGTCTTCGCCTTTCGACGACTCGATCTGCGTTTTGGTTTCGGTAAGGCTTTCGGTGGAAGCCATTTTCCCGTTTCCTTGTTTATACCAAGGGTCGCTGATCATGACTCATAGAGATCGCGTAGGCGGCTCGTCGGGTAGGAGGAAAGTTGCAGGCGATGCGGCGCATCGTCAAAACTTTTCGACGCCCTCCGACGGGCCGCATACGCGACCGCAACGGCGGCTTACCAAGGCTTTCGGACGGCGTCGCGCACGCTTCGCGATGCCCCGCATCGCCACAGCGCACGCTCCTAGCCGAAAACCTTGGTAAGCCGTCTCTATGGGTCATGATCAGCGTCCCTTGGTATTAATGCCCCGTATGAAGCTTCTTTTCCAGCCACAGCGAATACCGCGACATGGAAAAACAACTGAAGAAGAAGAAGAGGGCGACAAAAATGTAAACTTCGGTCGAAAGCCCCTGCCACTTGGTGTCGGCGAGGGACGAATTGCCGATGCCGAGGATATCGAGCCGCCCGATGACGATGACGAGCGTGGTGTCCTTGTAAAGAGCGATGAAGGTGTTGACGATGCCGGGGATGGAAATCTTGAGCGCCTGCGGCAGGACCACCAGGCGCATGGACTGCCAGTATTTCAGGCCCATGGCGTCGGCGGCTTCGTACTGGCCATTGGGGATCGCCTGAAGGCCGCCGCGAATAACCTCGGCCATGTAGCCGGACGCGAACAAAGTGACCATGATCAACATCCGCACCAACAGGTCGAAATCGGTCCCCGGCGGCACGAAATAGCTCAGCATCACGGCGGCAACGAACAAAAGGGTGATCAGCGGCACGCCGCGGATGATCTCGATGAACGACACGCAAAGAATACGCACAATGGGTAGTTGCGATTGGCGCCCCAGGGCCAGGACGATCCCGATCGGCAGCGAAAACGCGATTCCCGTAACCCCGATGACGACATTCAGCATCAAACCGCCGAATTGATCGGTGGAAACTTTCTCCAGGCCGAATCCGCCGACCAGCAACCAGGCGGCGATTAACGGATACAGGCATGAATAGGCTAATCCCTTGCCCCTTTGCGGCATGTCCTCATAGAGAACCGGCACGATCGCCAAAATCAACAGCACGAACGAAAGATCGACCCGCCAGCGTTCCGGTTCCGGGTAAAAACCGTAGATGAACAGAGACAGCCGGTTGCCGATAAAGGCCCAGCAGGCGCCGTCGGCGACGGCGCGGCAATCGTTGCGGGATTCGCCCGTAAAGGCGGCATTGATGAACATCCAGCCGGCGAGGAAGGTGATGGCGGAATACAGGAAATAAACCGCGAGAAGGGTCAGCGCGGTGTCGGTGACGGACCCGAACAGGTTGACCCTGATCCAGTGGATGGGGCCGTGAACGCTCGACGGCGGCGGCAGATCCGGATGGGTGCCGGGCAGATAACCGCCGCCCTCGGTGACGGCCAGGGTTTTTTCCTCTTTGCCGGGCGTCATGGCCTTCCCCTACCTTTCCACCAGCTTTATGCGTTTGTTGTACCAGTTCATGAACGCCGAGATGACCAGCGAGAAACAGAGATAGATCGACAGCACGAGGATCATCGATTCCATTTCCTTGCCCGTCTGCATCATCGAGATGCCGCCGATGGTGGCGACGATATCCATGTAGCCGATGGCGATGGCCAAGGACGAGTTCTTGGTCAAATTCAGGTATTGACTGGTCAGCGGCGGGATGATGACCCGGAGCGCCTGCGGGATGACCACCAATTGCAGAATCCGGTTCCGTTGGAGCCCGACCGCCTGAGAGGCTTCCCACTGGCCCTTGCTGATGGCCAGAATACCGGCGCGGACGATTTCGGCGATGAAAACAGACGTATACAGCGACAAGGCCAGCCACAGGGCCAGGAATTCCGGGATCATGGTGATCCCGCCCTTGAGATTGAAACGCCCGAGTTCCGGAACCACCCAACTGAGCGGCGAGCCGGACAACAGGAACACCAGAAACGGCAGGCCGAACAGGATGCCGGTGGAAATCCAGAATACGGGATAGATCTTGCCGCTCTCGTCGCGGACCTTCCTGGCCCACCTAGCGAACCCGATGATGATGCCGATGGCGGCGAAAAAGGCGATCACGGTGAAAGAGAACCCCTCCCCGAAAATCGGATCGGGAATGGTCAAGCCCCGGTTGGAAAGAAAAATGCTGTCGGCAAGGGTATGGGCCTGACGCGGGCTTGGCAGGACATGGACGATGATCCCGTGGATCAACAGGATGTGGAGCAGGACCGGGATATTGCGGGTGAATTCGATAATGCAATAAACGATGTGGCTGGCGATCCAGTTATTCGATAGCCGGATAATGCCGAACAGGAAACCGACAATGGTTGCCGTGATGATCCCGAAGAAGGCGACCAGGGCGGTGTTCAGGATACCCACCAGCATGGCCCGGAAATGGGTGCTTTGCGACGTGTATTCGATCAGCCGTTGGTTGATGTCGTAGGACGCGGGGAAGCCCAAGAAATCGAAGCTGAAGGTCTTGCCGAGAACCGCCAGGTTGAGCACCGCGTTGTTGATGATGTAGGCCAGAAACGCGAACAGCAGGGCCATGGTCAGAATCTGCAGGATGATAGAGCGCGTGTCCTTGTTGCGCCAAAGCCTGAGCAGAAAATTGGGTTCGATACCGACTAGTTTTATGCTTGCCTGATTCGCGACGCCCGACACCCTTGCCCCCTGTTCTTGCACCCTTTGTTGTTTAACCGCTTATCCGGTCTGGGCGCCGGGCCGGATAAGACGGACATCGATTTCGTATATCGGGAAAAGGACGCGCCGGACGGGAAATCCCGCCCGGCGCGTTACCTTTTGTCGGTTTACAAGGCCAAACCCTGTTTTACCGGAACGGCGGGGAATATTGCAGACCGCCTTTGGTGTAAAGGGCGTTCAAGCCGCGAGACAGGCCGACCGGCGTTTTCAAGCCGACGTTGCGCTCGAAAATTTCGGCGTAATTGCCCTGCGCCTTGATGACGCGCTTGGCCCACTCCTTGTCGAGACCCAGCATTCCGCCCAGGTTGCCTTCGGAACCGAGCATACGGCTGACGTTGGGGTTGCTCTTATCCATGGCCATCTTGTCGACGTTGCCGGCGGTGATGCCGTGCTGCTCTGCCGCGATTAGGGCGTAAACGGTCCAGCGCACGATGTCCGCCCACTGGTCGTCGCCATGACGGACGACGGGACCCAGCGGTTCCTTGGAAATGATTTCCGGAAGGATCATGTGATCGCCAGGCTTGTCGAAAGTGGCGCGCGTCGCGGCCAGGCCGGAAGCGTCCGTCGTGTAGGTGTCGCAACGGTCGGCGAGGTAGTTCTTGCGCGCTTCCTCGTTGGACTCGATCGGCACCGGCTTGTAGCTGATCTTGTTGGCGCGGAAGAAGTCGGCCAGGTTCAGCTCCGTCGTCGTGCCGGTCTGGATGCACACCGTGGCGCCGTCAAGTTCCTTGGCGCTTTTGACGCCCTTGGACTTGCGGATGATGAAGCCCTGGCCGTCATAGTAGGTGGTGGGCAGGAAGGTCAGCTTGACGTCGACGTCGCGGACGAAGGTCCACGTGGTGTTACGGAAGATGACGTCGCCTTCCTTGGAGTTCAGCAGCGTGAAACGGGTCTTGCCGGTGGCCGGGATGAACTTGACCTTTTCCCCGTCGCCGACAACCGCGGCCGCCAGCGAACGGCACATGTCGGCGTCGAAGCCTTTCCAGCGGCCGGTTTTATCCGTGTACGAAAATCCCGGCAGACCGGTGTTGACGATGCAGTTGAGCACGCCGCGCTTCTTGACGTCTTCCAAGGTCCCGGCATTGGCGGCCGAGGCCATGAAAAACGCGGCAAAGAGGCTGATGATAATCCGCATGTGTAATTCCTCCCTGATTGAGAAACGCTCCTTATTGTCCGCTCCCCCTCAGTCGGCGGAGCCGGAATAGGAACCCAGCTGAATCCGTACCATGATTCTGCAAATAGCCTCAAGGGCTAAGCGCGATTCTCATTGGCGACCCTTCCCCGGCATGGCCCTGGGAAAGACAAGGCGCCCGCCCCGCGGCCTTCCGGCGGGGAGTCGTCTTCAGGGGCGGCGGGCGATCATGTCGATCTCGACGCGGGCGTCCCGGGCCAGGCCGGTGACGCCGACGCAGGCCCTGGCCGGGCGCCTGTCGGCGGGAAAATACGAGGCATAGATTCGGTTCATGGCCTCGTAGTCCTCCCCGAAGCGGGTGAGGAACGCACGGACGGAGACCACGTGCTCGAGCCCGAGGCCGAGGCCGCCGAGAACGATGGTCAGATTTTCCATGACCCTCCGGGTCTGGGCCTCGATCCCTTCGGGAAGGGGCCGGGAATTGTCGTCGGGATCCGTCGGCATCTGGCCGGCCAGGAACACCCAGCCGTCGGCCTCGGCGGCGTGGCTGAAGGGGGCCACCGGCGAAGGGCCGGCCGCGACCATGTGAAACAGGGGCTCGCTCATGGAACTTCCTCATTCGGATTTCGTCGAACCCCTCATTCTTACACCGGGCGGAATTCCCGACAACCGGCGGGCGCCCGGCTGCCCGTCCTCTTCCCGGGGCGAAGCGGACCGGTCGGTTGGAGCGGCGGACCCATGACCCGCGTGCCGGGGGCTGTTGCCGCCCCCGCCGGCGGGGTATGATCGGCGCGTCCCCGGGTGTCACGGGGGAGGGTCGCCGGGGGAGGGGCGCGATGACGGAGAAGGCGGGGTACGGCAGCGCCGGTGTCGGCTTCATGGACGGCGCGTTCATGGCCCTTTCCGAGCTTCGCCTGCCGGTCACGGACATGGGGTTCCAGCTCGCCGACATGTGCTACGACGCGGTGCACGTGTGGAAGGGCCGGTTCTTCCGCCTCGACGATCACCTGGAGCGCTGGCAGCGCTCGCTCACCCAGCGCCGCTACGATACCCTGGGCTACGACCGCGACGGCGTCGCCGACGTGCTGCACGGCTGCGTGGCGCGGGCCGGGCTGACCGAGTCCATGGTCACGGTGATCGCCACCCGCGGCTCGCCCGAGACGGCGCACAAGGACCTGCGCACGTGCCAGAACCGCCTCGTCGCCTGGGCGGTGCCGTTTTCCGCGGTCGTCTCGGAGGAGGAGCTGGAGACCGGGTGCGACATCGTCATCGCCCAGACCATCCGCATCGCGGCCGAGGCGGTGGACCCGACGGTGAAGAACTTCGGCCGCCTCGATTTCGTCAGGGCGCTGTTCGAGGCCTACGACCGGGACGCCCGCTACGCGGTGCTGCTCGACCGGGACGGCTTCGTGACCGAGGGCCGCGGCTGGAACATCTTCGCGCTCAGGGCCGGAGATCTCCTCTCGCCCGACCGCGGGGTGCTCGAGGGGATCACGCGGCGGACGGTGCTGGAGCTCTCGGAAGCGCTCAACATCAAAGGAAGGCTCGGGCGCATGGGCGCGGACGACCTCTGCGCCGCCGACGAGGTGTTCCTGACGTCCACCGCCGGCGGCATCATGCCGGTGCGCAGCATCGACGGCCGGCCCGTGGGCGACGGCCGGCCGGGGCCGGTGACGGCGCGGCTCAAGGACATGTATTGGCGGCTGCACGACGATCCGGCCTACACGACGCCCGTGCGCTACGAGCTGGCCGAGGCATGAGCCGCGTGGCGCGATAACCCGCGTGCCGGGGGCCGGCGTGCGGGACGCCCGGCGCGCGAACGAGTCCCGCCGCCGCGACCAATGAAATCAAGGGATTGGCCAAACAGGGCTGGCCCCTTGTTTTTTTCGGGGAAACAATCGGGCTAATACCAAGGAGCGCCGAAAAACCCCGGGCAAGCCCGGCACGACCATTGAGCAGGAGACCATCGTCGTGGAAATCGCCGTCTGCATCAAACAGGTGCCGCTCATAGAGGACGTCAATTTCGATTTCGAATCGAAGACCATCAAACGCGACGGCCCCAACGTGATCAGCGCCTTCGATCTTCGCGCCATCGCGCTGGCGGTCGACCTCAAGGGCCGGCTGGGCGGCCGGACGACGGTGATCACCATGGGGCCGCCGCAGGCGCGCGAGGCCCTTCTCGGCGCCCTCGCCATGGGGATCGACCGCGGCGTCCATATCGAGGACCGGGGATGCGCCGGGGCCGACACCCTGGCGACGGCGCGCGCCCTGGCGCGATGGCTCGAGCCGAACGGCTTCGACCTCATCGTTCTCGGCAAGTACACCCTCGACGCCGAAACCGGCCAGGTCGGCCCGGAGGTCGCCGAACTGCTGGGAATCGCCCAGATCACCGGCGTCAGGAAGCTGGCCATCGCAGGGGAGACGCTCCGCGCCGAGCGCGAGAGCGACGAAGGCTTCGACCTGGTCGAATGCCGGATGCCGGCGCTTCTGACCTGCGCCGAGCGTCTCATCGCCCCCATCAAGGTGACCCCCGAGGTCCGCGAGGACGCCGACGCCAAACCGGTCGAGGTGGTGCGCCTGGCCGACCTGGGCGGCGACGCCGGCGATTACGGCATCGCCGGGTCCCCGACCTGGGTGGAGGGGGTGAACATCGTCGAGCAAAGCCACGGCCCGGGCAGGCGGATCGACGGCCGGGACCCGGCGTCCGCCGCCGACGAGACCGTCCGCGCACTCAAGGAGCTGGGCCTATTGGATGGCGAAGCGCCGCAGCCTCCGCCGGTAAGCGCCGTGCAACGGCAGCCCAAGCCCGGCAAGGACGTCTGGATCGCGTGCGAGACCGACAGCCGCGGCGACCTCACCGGGGTAAGCCTGGAGCTCGCCACCCGCGGCGGCGAGATCGCCGATGACATCGGCGGCGCCCTGGGGGCGATCCTGATCGGCGCGGACATGGCCCGCCATGCGCCGACGCTGGCCGCCTACGGCGTGGACCAGGTATTCGTGCTCGACATTCCGGCGTCCGCGGCCTGTTCGGCGGACACGGTGGCCGATGCCTGCGCCGGCCTGGTCGCCGAGCGCCGGCCGTGGGGCCTTTTCCTTCCCGCCACGGCAACGGGCCGCGACTGGGGACCGCGGCTCGCGGCGCGTCTCGGACTGGGACTCACCGGCGACGCCATCGGGCTGGAGGTCGACGACGACCGCCGTCTGATCGCCTTGAAGCCCGCCTTCGGGGGCAACCTGGTGGCGTCCATCTATTCGAGGACCTATCCGCAAATGGCCACGGTGCGGCCCGGGATGCTGCGCCTCGGCTCCCCGGTCGCCGGACGCAAGGCCGACGTGATCACCCTTCGCCCCCGGGTGGGGACGCCGTTGTGCACGGTCATCCGTTCCCATTCCCTGATCGATCATACCATCGCGCCCCTCGAGCGTGCCGATACGGTCATCGGGCTCGGCATGGGGATCGGCGGCCCCGACGGGGTGGAGAAGGCCAAGGCGCTCGCCCGTCTGCTCGGGGCGTCCCTGTGCGCCACCCGCCGGGTCTGCGACAAGGGATGGCTTCCGCGTCAGTTGCAGGTGGGGCTTACGGGCAAGGGCGTCAACGCGCGGCTTTACATCGCCGCCGGCGTGCGCGGGGCACCCAACCACACCGTCGGCCTGAAAGGCGTCGGCACCATCGTCGCCATCAACACCGACGCCGAGGCGCCGATCTTCGATTGGGCCGATATCGGCGTCGTCGGGGATTGCGCGACGCTGCTGCCGGCCCTGGCCGAGGCCTTTCGCCGCCGGCGCGCCCAACCCTGACACCGGCCTTTCGCGCCGCCGAAGCGCGTCATACCAAGGAACCGTGTCTGGTTAAATCCGAAACGCTATTCCGTCGCCGCGGGGGCGGCGTGTTCCCTGCCGTCGACGGCCGGATGCCGTCGTCCGATGGCTCCGGGGGCGGATTTATGGTAGCGTCCGGCGGTCGATTCGTGCATTGGGGGACCACAGGAGAGCAGGGATTGGACCCTGTCCGCGGGGGGGGTGCCGTTGTTACCCAAGTGCCTGTCGTGGCCGTCGAACGGATCGGTTGATTCGGCGCCGAAGGCGGTCTGCGGATGATCCGGAGAGCCGTCGCGGCCATGATGCGCCTGGCGCATATCTGGCTGTCCCTGATCGTTCTTGCCGTGGCGCTCTCGGCCCACCTGGCCAAGCCGGCGATCATCATCACCCTGCGCGACGCCGCCTTCGACGTTTACCAAAGATGGAGTCCCCGGGACTACCAGGCGGCGCCGGTACGCATCCTCGACATCGACGACGAAAGCCTGGAAAAGCTGGGCCAATGGCCGTGGCCGCGGAACACGTTGGCCCGCCTGGTCGACCGGCTTCAGGCCATGGGCGCGGCGGCCATCGTCTTCGACATCGTCTTCGCCGAGCCCGACCGGACCTCTCCCGCCCGGGTATTCAAGCAGTGGACCGGCACCCCCCCGGCCCCGGACCTGGAGACGAACCTGCCCGACCATGACCGGATCTTCGCCGAGTCGCTCGGCAAGGGACGCGTCGTGACCGGCTTTGTCCTGGTCAACCGGCCGACGCCCCGTGCGCCGGCCATCAAGGCGGGCTTCGCCACGGCGGGAGACGACCCCCGGCTGTTCCTGCCCGTCCATAGCGGTGCGGTGACGACCCTGCCCCAGTTCGAGGAAGCGGCGGCGGGCAACGGCGCCCTCAACTTCACGCCCGGCCGGGACGGGGTGATCCGACGCGTGCCCATGCTGCTGCGGCTGGGTGAAACCCTTTACCCGACGTTGGTCGCCGAGGCGCTCAGGGTGGCCCAGGGCGCCTCCAGCTACGTGGTCAAATCCTCCGGCGCCAGCGCCAAGATCAGCTTCGGCGCCCATACGGGCATCACCACCGTGCGCGTGGGGACCATCCCCGTGCCGACGGACGCCGAGGGGCGGGTTTGGATCCATTACACCAGGGCGGTGGCGCAACGGTACCTCCCGGCGTGGAAACTGCTGGCGGGTCAGGTGCACGCGGACTCCGTGAAGGGCTTCATCGTCCTCGTCGGCAGCTCGGCCGCGGGGTTGCAGGACACCCGCTTCAGCCCGCTCGGCAACGTCATCCCGGGAGTGGAGATCCACGCCCAGGCCATCGAGCAGATCATCCAGGGCACGTATCTGACCCGGCCCGACTGGGCCAACGGGGCCGAGCTCCTGTTTATGGTCACCGTGTCGGTGGCCCTTGTTCTGCTGATCGCGGGCCTGGGCGCATTATGGTCGGCGGTCATCGGCCTCACCGCCGCGGCGGGCGCGGGCGCCGCTTCCTGGTACGCCTTCGTCAATGCGGACCTGCTCTTCGATCCCCTTTCCCCGGTGATGACGACCGTTGCCGTCTACCTGGTGTGCTCGGTGCTGCGCCACATGCACACGGAACGGCAGCAGCGCTGGATACGCGACGCCTTCTCGTCCTACGTGTCGCCCAACCTGGTGTGGCACCTCATAGAGAATCCGGACCAGCTCAGCCTGGGCGGGGAGCGCCGCGAATGCACGTTCCTGTTCACCGACCTGGCCAATTTCACGTCCCTGGTGGAACAATCCGACCCCGAGGTGATCGTCTCCCTGCTCAACGAGTACCTGGACGGAATGGTCCAGATCGCCTTCCAGCACGACGGCACCCTGGACAAGATCGTCGGCGACGCGGTGACCATCATATTCTCCGCGCCCGTCGTCCAGCCCGACCACGCGGCGCGCGGCATCGCCTGCGCCCTGGCCATGGATTCCTTTGCCCAGGCCTTTGCGGAGGCCAAGCGGAAAGAGGGAATTCCCCTTGGCAAGACGCGCATCGGCGTCAACTCGGGCCTCGTCATCATCGGCAACTTCGGCGGCGACACGGTGTTCGACTACACGGCCCACGGGGACGCCATCAACACCGCGGCGCGCATGGAAAGCGTCAACAAGCACCTGGGAACGCGGGTGTGCATAAGTGGTTTCACCGTTGCCGGATGCCCCGATTTCATCGGGCGGCCCGTCGGCACCCTGGTGCTGAAGGGCAAGACCAAGGGCATCGAGGCCTTCGAGCCCCTGACCGAGGCCGAAGCCGGGTCTTCGGCCGTCGCCGCCTACCTGGCGGCCTTCGAGCTGTTGGAGCGGCGGGACCCGGACGCCGACACGGCCTTCGCCGCCCTCGCCGAAAATTATCCCGACGATCCGCTGGCCGCTTTCCACCTGAAACGCCTGCGGGCCGGCGAGACCGGCACCACCATCGTCATGACCGAAAAGTAAGGGCGTCCCGAACCGTTCAAACCGGCAATCGCCGCAACCAAGGCGGAACCGCCCGCAAACGCCCGCGGGCGGCGGTTTCCGGCCCGGGGAACGCCCGCGCCCGGAATCCCTCGCACAGGGGGCGAACGTCGGCGGCCTCGCCCCGCTTCACCCGCGCAAAACGGTGGAATACGGGGCTTTTCCGGGCAAATCTCCGCGATTTGCATGTCCGCACGCAATCGATATACTATTAACAAAGCTACAATCGATAATGGCAGCTACGCCGTCAATCAGGCTGCCGGAGCGCAGGGAGGGCATGAAAACTACAGGGTGGTTCACGGTTTTTGCTCGGGCACGGGCCAGTCGATGGGCCACCGGCGCCGCGGTTGCGGCGGCGGTCGTTTCCGCGAGCGCGCCGCTGCGGGCCGTCGAGTCCGTCAACGTCGGCGCCACGTCGATTATCGTCCGGACCGTGACCGGCGAGATCGAGGAAAAGGTCCGCCACCTCGTGGTCAAGGACAGCGTCTACCTGAACGAGGTCATCGCGACCGGCGCCAACAGCGCCACCGAGATCGACTTCCTCGACGGCACCAAGATTTCCCTCGGGCCAAACGTGCGGATGACCCTCGATAAGTTCGTCTTCGACCCCGAACCCGGGCGCAGCACGTTCGTGATGACGGCGACCGAGGGCGTGTTGCGGTTTTTTTCCGGCAACCTCGAGAACTCGGCCTACGTGATCAAGACGCCGACGGCGACCATCGGAATCCGCGGTACCATCTTCACCGTCGTGGTCTTGCCCGACGGAACCACGGCGATAACCCTGGAACAGCCCTCCAGCTGCGTTTACGTCGAAAACCTCCTCGGGCAGATCATCAAGCTTTGCACTCCCGGGACGGGGACGGTCGTTACCCCGGGCGGCGGCATGACCCCGCCGGGCGTGCCGCCGGCCTGGGTCCTTGCCCTGATCGAAGCGCTCAACAACCTGCTCGGCTTCCAGAAAGTCAATTATGAAGTGATTTACAATTCCGCGGAAAATCCTTGCGACGCCGCCGCGAGTCCGAACTGCAATAACTGATTACCGGGCTTGTCGCCGGCGGGCTCGAACGTCCGTCCGCGGCGTCGGCGGCGGGAAACCACCGCCGGGTGGTTCCTTTGGAACTCCAAAAATTTTGAATTTCCAGGTCGCGCTGTTGCCATGGGCGCGTGCGCACCTTTTTGTGCGCAAATCCGTCGATCGGGCGGAATTCGAGGGAACAATCGAAAGGCGAACTAGTCGCGATCAAATGTCTTCATATGATGCGCGATATATGCGATGCTTTAAATCGCGTGATACGTGTTCGCTTCGGTTTGGGGGTTCCGGAGGATGACCACGTCACCATCAAAATCCATATTCGCGGCGCTGCTGGCGGGATTTGCCCTTAGCGGCTGCATGTCCGCTGCGGATCACCGCCGCGCCGTACAGGACCCGGCCGGCGACCGGTTGACGGTGGGCAAGGTCCAACGCGAGATTCGCGTCGGCATGTCCAGCGCCAAGGTGATCGAGGTGCTTGGTTCGCCCAACATCGTGACGACGGACGAGAAACGGCGGGAAGTCTGGACCTACGACAAGATCGCGACGGATCGCGTGTACTCCACGAGTTCCGGGGGGATTTCGACCCTGATCCTTGGCGGCGCCTTGGTCGGTGGGGGCCTCGTCGGTGGCGCCGCGGTGCCGTACTACGGCAGTTCCGCCGGCGCCGTGACGACGACCCAACGGACGCTCACGATAATCATCAAGTTCGACAAGGGCCAAAAGGTGCGCGATTTCGCGTACCACACGTCGCGTTTCTAAGGGAGGCATATCCATGCGGCGAATAGCGCGGCACATCCCGCTGTACGTCGTGTTCGCAGTCATGCTGGCGGGGTGCGAGCCCGGCATCCCCAAGGAGGCGCTGCAACTTTCGCCGGAAAGCCTCCAGGATCGTCAACTTCAGACGCGGCGTTTCGAGACCCGGGACGAGGCAAAGTTGTTGTCGGCCTCCGCCCTGCTTTTGCAGGACCTGGGCTTCACCCTCGACGAAAGCGAGACCGAACTGGGCCTGATCGTCGGATCCAAGGACCGTAGCGCCGTCAATGCGGGCCAGGTGATCTTTGCTATCATAATCGCCGGGCTTGGGGGCGGCGCCATGCCCATCGATGAGACTCAGAAGATGCGGGCGTCCCTCGTGACACGTCCGATCGGCGACACCGGCGACAGCACCGCGGTCCGCATCACATTCCAGCGCATCGTCCGGAATTCCCACGGTCAGGTCACGACAGCGGAACGGATGAACGATCCCAAAATCTATCAGGAATTTTTCTCCAAGCTCTCCAAGTCCATTTTCCTGGAGGCGCACGAGATATGAGGAAACCGTTACCGGTTCGCGCCTTCGCCGCGGCGCTTTTGGGCGGGTTTCTGGTTGCCGCGTGTCAGACACCCGAGCAGGCGCTGCTCGACAGCGGTCAAAGCCAAGTTCAGTTGCGCAGCATCCAGACCCGCAGCTTCGACACGACGGACAAGGAAAAGACCCTGCGGACGATCATCGCCACCATGCAGGACCTCAACTTCGTCATCGACAAGGCGGACCTGACGTTGGGAACCGTCACCGCAACCAAACTCGATCGTTACATGCTGCGCATGACGGTGAGCGTGCGGCCGCGAGGGCAGACACAGTTGCTCGTCCGCGCGAATGCGAATTTCGGACTTAAACCAGTCACCGAACCCGAACCCTACCAGAAATTCTTCGCGTCCCTGGGAAAAGCAATGTTTCTCACGGCGCACGAAGAAGGTGGGGGGGACGATCAAGAGCAGGCCGTGGAAAAAACGGCCCCGGCGGCCGGAGCCGACCAGCAGGCGGGCCTCGTGGCGCAGCCTGCCGCGCCCATTGATTTCGAACGGGACCGCCCGCAAATCATAAAGGCGATACGGGAATACTACGATGGCCCCGGCCAAAGCTACGACCATCCCAACTCCAGTCTCGGCGGCACAATGGGCAAGTTCAAGGCCCTGTTTAAGCTGGGTTCTGCCGGCGATCAGATCGAGGTGAAGGCCGAATACACGTGGCTCCCCAACTCCGCTAATCAGGTGGAATCGCCGCACGACGGCAAGTTCGTGTTGAAGAAAGAAGGCGGCTCCTACAAGGTCGTCAAGATGTGGAGCAAGAACTTCGGTTGGAAGTGAGGCCGGGCGGCAGTGGGTTAACTTCTCCCTGGCACTGGGCCGCCACCTTTTCGCCCGCCCGTGGCGTCGGGGGCGGAAGGCCCCGCTCAGGGCTCTTCGCATATCCTGATGATCAGCTTGCCGGTGTTCGCGCCGTCGAACAGGCGGTTGATCACCTTCGGCGCCTGCTCCAGCCCGTCCACCACATCCTCGGCGTAGGCGATCTTTCCCTCCTCGACCCACCGGGCCAGTTGCGCCGTCGCGTCGGCGTAGCGGTCCCGGTAGTCGAAGACGATGAAACCCTCCATGCGCGCCCGCTTGACCAGCAGCATGCGCAAGTTATAGGGGCCGGGCACCGGCTCGGTGGCGTTGTAGGCGGAGATGGCGCCGCAGATCACGATGCGGGCGCCGGTGTTGATCAGGCGCAGCACCGTATCCAGGGTTTCGCCGCCCACGTTGTCGTAGAAGACGTCGACGCCGTCGGGACAGTGCCGGCGCAGGTCCCGCTCCAGGTCGCCGGTCTTGTAATCGACGGCGGCGTCGAACCCCAGCTCGCCGGTGAGCCACGCGCACTTGTCCGCGGAACCGGCGATGCCGACCACCCGGCAGCCCTTGAGCCTGGCGATCTGGCCGACGACGGAGCCGACGGCGCCGGCCGCCCCGGAGACGACCACCGTATCCCCTTTCTCCGGCTTGCCGACGTCGAGCAGGCCGAAGTAGGCGGTGCGGCCGGTGAGCCCGAGGACGCTGAGCGAGGCGGTCATCGGCAGGCCGTGGGAGACCTTCTCCAGGTGCTTGGCGTCGGCGACGCCGTAGTCCTGCCAGCCGAGCAGGCCGCTGGCGATGTCGCCCTCGGCGAAGCCGGGGTGGTTGGACGCCGCCACCCGGCCGACCGTGATGCCGCGCATCACGTCGCCGATTGCGACGGGCGGAATGTAGGACTGGCCGGCATTCATCCAGCCCCGCATGGCGGGATCGAGCGACAGGTAGATGTTGCGGACGAGCACCTCGCCCGCCCCCGGCGCGGGTACCGGCTGTTCGCGGTATGCGAAGTCGCTTTCCCTGATCCGGCCCACGGGCCGGGATTTCAGGAGGAACTGGCGGTTGATCTCTGCCATTGCGTTACCGGTCCGCCACTGTGGGTTCCAAAACCGGTCGCACGTTAGATGGCGCCCGGGCGCGCGTCCACCCCCAGGGGCGCCCTTTCGCGCACGGGAAATGTCGGGCGGCGCCGCCTTTGGCGGCTATAATTGCCCACGCCGCCCATGCGGTTCCAATGGGGCGGCGAGGGAGGTCACGGCACATGCGGCCCCTGGATGGGTTCCCCATGGAGGCGCGCCGCCTGGTCAAGGGCGTGCTCACCGATATCGACGACACGCTGACCACCGGCGGGCGGCTGACGGCCGAGGCGTATGCGGCCATGGAACGCCTCCACGGCGCCGGCCTTGTGGTCGTTCCCGTCACCGGGCGCCCCGCCGGCTGGTGCGACCATATCGCGCGCATGTGGCCGGTGGACGCGGTGGTCGGCGAGAACGGGGCGTTCTATTTCCGCTATGACCGCGACAGGCGCAAAATGACCAGGCGCTTCCTCCTCACGGACGAGGAACGGGCCGCCAACCGGCGCCGGCTGGAGGCGCTGCGTAACGAAATCCTCAAGGAGGTGCCGGGGGCGGCGGTGGCGTCGGACCAGCCCTACCGCGAGGCCGATCTGGCTATCGACTTTTGCGAGGACGTGCCGCCCCTGGCGCGCCCCGACATCGACCGCATCGTGGACTTGATGACCGCCGCGGGCGCCACCGCCAAGATCAGCTCCATCCATGTCAACGGCTGGTTCGGCGCCTACGACAAGCTGACCATGACGCGGATCATGCTCGCCGAATGCTTCGCCGTCGACCTCGACGCGGAGAAGGACAGTTTCGTCTTTATCGGCGACTCCCCCAACGACGCGCCCATGTTCGCCTTCTTCCCCCATGCGGTGGGAACCGCCAACGTGCGCGACGTGGAGGACCGCATGCCGGCCACGCCGGCGTACGTGACGGAAGCCCCGTCCGGCGCCGGTTTCGCGGAACTGGCGGCGGCGCTGCTCGAGGCGCGCGGCTAGTGCCGCCATTGATTTAGGCCGCCGTAAATGTCAGAAATATCAGGCAGATGAACCGCGCGGGCGGTCCGCACACGGGATGGGGGCCGCTTTCGTGCGAAATCAACGTGCGGGATCGCGGACGGGCCGCGGAATTCCCGCCGCATTTCACGTTCGGGGAGGTAATCATGGTTATGGCATCGTTGTTCCGCCGGTCTTTCCTTGCCGGCGTCGCCGGGTTCACGGCGCTGACGTTCGTCGTCGGCGCGGCCGGGGCGGCGGCGGAGTGCAAGAGCCGGGGCGATCTGGACGTGCGCTATTGCGACGAGGACGGCGACCTGGTCGCCGACACGCCGAAGGATCCCGGCACATGGCTCGATCCCGACACATTGATCTTTTCCTACACCCCGGTAGAGGATCCGGCCGTTTACGAAAACGTTTTCACGGAGTTTATGGCGTACCTGTCCAAGAAGACCGGCAAGAAGGTCAAGTGGTACGGCGCCGAGTCCTATGCCGCGCAGGTCGAGGCCATGCGCTCGGGGCGCCTGCATGTGGCCGGCATCTCGACGGGTCCGACGGTGTTCGGCGTCAACCTGGCCGGCTATGTGCCGATCGCCATCATGGGCAAGCACGACGGCCGCTTCGGGTACAAGTTGCAGCTCATCACCCACAAGGATTCGGACATCAGGGAGGTCAGGGACCTCAAGGGCCGCAAGGTCGCCCACGTGACCCCGACGTCGAACTCCGGAAACCAGGCCCCGCGGGCGCTTTTCAAGAACATGGGCGTGGTGCCCGACAAGGATTACAAGGTCATCTATTCGGGCAAGCACGACAACTCGATCATGGGCGTGGCCAACAAGGACTACGACGCCGCGCCGATCGCTTCCAGCGTGCTCGACCGCATGCACGACAAGGGCGTGGTCAACAAGAACGATCTCCGGATCATCTGGGAATCCAAGCTGTTCCCGACCACGTCGTATGGCTACGTGCACAGCCTGAAGCCGGACCTTCAGAAGAAGATCAAGGACGCGTTCCTGAGCTTCGACTGGACGGGCACGGCCCTGAAAAAGGAGTTCGGCCGCAAATCCGACCGTTTCATCCCGATCACGTTCAAGGAGCACTGGGCGGACATACGGACCATCCAGAAGGTGAACGGCACCGTTTACAGCCGCGAAGCCCTGCGCGGCCTGAAGGTCAAAAAGAAGAAAAAGAAGAAGAAATAGAAGCCAATATGGAATGAGGCTTGCCCTTGGGGGCCGCGGCTGCCGAGACCGGCCGCGGCCCTGAAGTTAGTTTGTTCAATGTTGACAATTACCGATCTGGTAAAGGTCTACCCCACCGGCCAAAGCGCGCTGGCGGGCGTCAGCATCACCGTGGACAAACCCCAGGTGGTCGCCATCATCGGCCCATCCGGCGCCGGCAAGAGCACGCTCATCCGCTGTGTCAACCGCTTGGTCGAACCGACGTCGGGGACCATCGTTCTCGACGGCGTCGAGGTCACGGCCATGAGCCGGCGCGAGGTGCGCAAGGTGCGCCGCCGCATGGGCATGATCTTCCAGGAATACAACCTGGTGGAACGCCTCACCGTCATGGAGAACGTGCTGTCGGGGTGCCTGGGCTATGTCAGCTTCTGGCGCGCCTACCGGCGCAACTATCCGGCCGCGGACGTGGCCGCCGCGTTCGAGCTGTTGGACCGGGTCGGGCTCACGGGCTACCAGGACACGCGGGCCGACGCCCTTTCCGGCGGCCAGCGCCAACGGGTGGGCATCGCCCGGGCGCTCATGCAGCGGCCCGATCTGTTGTTGGTGGACGAGCCCACGGCAAGCCTGGATCCCAAGACCGCCCGCCAGATCATGCGGATCATCGTCGAGCTGGCCCATGAACGGGGTACGCCGGCGCTGGTCAACCTCCACGACGTGCACCTCGCCCAGTCCTTTGCCGACAGGATCATCGGCCTGCGCGAGGGGAAAATCGTGTTCGACGGCTCGGCCGACGGACTGAATCACCAGGTGCTCACCGACATCTACGGCGAGGAGGACTGGAGCACCACGGTGGTCAGGCCGAAAGGGGTCGCGCCCGGCGACCGCCCGAAGGAAGACATCGAACGGGAGGCCGCCGCCGGATGAGCGCTCCGGCCACCTGGCGGCCGCCCAGCCTGGTTCCCAATCCGCTCTACCGGTACGGGTTGATGGCCCTGGCCGGGGGCTACGTGCTGTGGTCGGTCGGCTCGCTCGAGGTCGACTGGAACCGGGTGGCCCAGGGATTCCCGCGCGCCGGCGGTATCCTCGGGCGCATGTTCCCGCCCGATTTCAGCCGCTGGGAACTGCTTCTGCGCGGCGTCACCGAAAGCGTCGAGATGGCGTTGGCGGCCAGTTTCGTCGGCATGATCGTGGCCGTGCCCCTGGGTCTGTGCGCCGCCGTCAACCTGGCGCCCATGCCGGTCTACCTCCTGGCGCGGAGCGTCATCGTTTTCACCCGCACCTTTCATGAGGTCATTGTCGCCATCGTCTTCGTCAAGGTCTTCGGCTTCGGCCCACTGGCCGGGGTGCTGACCCTGATTGTCGCCAGCGTGAGCTTCATCGCCAAGATGGTGGCCGAAGACATCGAGAACATGCAGCCGGGCCAGGTGGAGGCCATCCGCGCCACCGGGGCGAGCTTCCCCAAGGTGCTGATCTACGCCATCACGCCGCAGATCCTGCCCCGGTACCTGGGCGTGTCGATCTACCGCCTCGACGCCAACGTTCGCCACTCCACCGTCGTCGGCATCGTCGGCGCCGGGGGTATCGGACAGACGCTGTCTGCCTCGTTCTCCCGCTATGACTACGACTTCAGCCTGGCCATCCTGCTCACCATCGTGGCCCTGGTCTTCGCCGGCGAATTCTTCAGCAACTGGGTGCGGGGGCGGCTCAGGTGACCGTCGGCGAACACGCCCGCCGGTATCCCGACGTGTGGCGCCGCTTCACGCCGCGCCAGACGCTGGTGCGTTACGTCTGGTACGCCTGCATCGTCTTTGTCGCCGCGTGGTCGCTGCGCAACCTGGACATCCCGTGGTTCTATTTCCTCGACGCCCACGTGCAGGTGGCGGACCTGGTATCGCGCATGTTCCCGCCCGAGTGGGCTTTCGCCGGGCAGGTCCTGGATCCGCTGGTGGAAACCATCCACATCGCCACCCTGGGCACCGCGGTCACCTTCGTCATCGCCTTTCCCCTGGCCTTCCTGGCGGCGCGCAACACCACGCCGAATGCCCTGACCTGGTTCATCGGGCGCTTTATCTTAGTGACCTCGCGCTCGGTCAACACGGTGGTGTGGGCGCTGCTGTTCGTCGCCATCTTCGGGCCCGGCCCGGTGGCCGGCATCTGGGCCGTCGCCATGCGCTCCATCGGCTTCATGGGGAAACTGATCGCCGAAGCCATCGAAGAAATCGACACCGGCCCGGTCGAGGCCATAGAGGCCACCGGGGCCTCGCGGCTCCAGGTTCTCCTGATCGGCGTGCTGCCCCAGGTCCTGCCCATCGTCTATGGCACCACGGTGTACCGGTGGGACATCAACATCCGCGAATCCACGGTGCTCGGCTTCGTCGGCGCCGGCGGCATCGGGATAATGCTGTATTCGTCCATCAACCAGTTCGCGTGGCACGAAGTGTCGGTGATGCTGGCCGCCATACTGGGCGTGGTGGTGGTGAGCGAGTTCGTCTCCGCCACCGTGCGCCGGCGCATCACCTGATACCAGGGAGCGCACTCCGGCGGTCCCGGATCGGTAATTTCGCTACCACCGGGGCCGGGGGAGACCCATATTTAATCCGCCTGAACTATTACGCCTTCTCCGGGGGGAGGCCGGAACCATGACCACCAGAAATCACCGCAGCCGCCCGGCGGGCCTGTTCCGCGGCCCACGGCGCACCCTGGCGGCGGGGCTGGCCGCGTGCGCGCTGGTTCTCGGCGCCGCCGGCGCCGTCCTCGGCGGCCATTTCGTGATGACCGCCGACGAGGCGAGCGTGCGCGTGGAGTCCGGCGAGCTCGTGCTGATCGACGTGCGCTCGCCCCAGGAGTGGCGCCAGACCGGCGTGCCCAGGGGCGCGCGCCGGGTGACCATCCATGATCCGGACGGCCTCAAGGGGTTTGTCGACGCGATGGCGGCGGCGGTCGGCGGCGACCTGAAAAAGCCCATCGCCGTCATCTGCGCCCGCGGCAACCGCTCGACCATCGCCCAGAAGGCGCTCAGCGAGGCCGGATTCACCCGGGTGTTTAACATCAGGGAAGGCTTTATCGGCGGGCCCTACGGCCCCGGCTGGGTGACGCGCGGCCTGCCGGTGGAACCCTGTCCGAATTGCTAGCCGCGACGATCCATCGCCATGGCCCTGGGGGCGGACCCGTGCTAAGGTTTCCATTGTCGGCCGGTGTCATGACCGCCCCCGGGGGCGGGCCGGCGTGGAGGAGCGGGTCAGTGAAAAAGCTCGTGTTGACGGGACTGCTGGGTGCCGGCCTCGTGCTGGCGAGCTTTTCCGCCCAGGCGGGATACGGCCATTACTACGGCCACGGGGGATATGGGTACCATCACGGCCACCACGGCGGTGACGGCGCCCTGATCGCCGTCGGGATCATCGGCGGCGCCATTCTTCTCGGCGCGCTCCTGGCCCCGCCGCCTTATTACCGGCCGGCGCCGGTGGTCTACGCGCCGGCCTATCGCCCGACTTGTTACCGGGACAGGGTCTATCGCACCCTTGCGGACGGCCGCATCCAGTGGGGCGTACGGACAAGGTGCTATTGACCTCGCCGTACCTGTCCCTTCGCTTGACCCTAAACCGGACTTCCTGATCGTCTAAAGCCGCCCCGTTTGGCGCAGGTGGCGCAGGGCCTGCGCGATGGCGCGGGCGTCGGCCAGGGCGTCGTGCTCCTTGCGCCGGCCGGGCAGCCTGAACAGCGAGGGCAGCTTGGCGCTGATCACCTCGGGCGTGGCGAGCCCGAGGAGGCGGGCGAGGCGGGGCCGGATGTCGACGAATCTGTCGGCGTCGATGGGGCAGGCGATGCCGTGGAGGGCGCAGTTCTCGTCAAGGGCGCCGTGATCGGCGCCGTTGGAAACGACGGCGGCGCCGTCGTCGCCGACGAATTCGGAAAACGCGGCCAGGGCTTCGGGGAAAGAGACGCCGTGACGGTCCACGTCGGCCTGGGTGATGCCCGTGAGGGAGATGAAATAGTCGCTGAGGACCGGGTTCCTGACGGGACGGACGTAGGTCGTGAAAAGGTCCACTTCGGCGAAGGCCTTTCCGCCATCCACCCTGACGGCGCCGATCTGGACGATTTCCCGGTATTCGTCGGGGCCGCTCCAGCCCCGCGCCGCCGAGCCTTCCCAGGCCGTGAACTCGAGGTCGAAGATCGTGGTCGGGCCGCCCAGGAATTCGTGCTCGGACCCATCCGCCTGCGAAGCCATGCGCCCCCACATTTCCCGGCCGGACCGCCGGCCGGGCGGAACGTTAGCAGAAGTTGCCGTCCGGCGATATGACTTGGCCCATGGTCGCGGGCCTGCTATCCAACACCGCGTGACCAGACCGCGCCGCCGCCGCCGTTGGGGGCGGCGGTATTATACGAAAGGGACGGAGGCAGCGCGGTGCGCTTCGACAGACGCCTGAGCACGTTTGCGTTCCTCAACCTCGGGCACGCCTACGATCATCTGTTCATCCTGCTCTATCCCACGGTCGTCCTCGCCCTCGGGGACGTCTTCCAGGCGTCCTACGGGGAATTGCTGGCGCTGTCCGTATACGGCTTCATCGCCTTCGGCGCCGGCGCGCTGCCCGCCGGCTGGCTGGGCGACCGCTGGAGCCGGCGCGGAATGATGATCGTATTCTTCGTCGGGATCGGCCTCGCCTCGATCCTCACCGGCCTCGCCCGCTCGACGGTGGACATCGCCGTAGGCCTCGGCCTGGTCGGGCTGTTCGCCTCCATTTACCATCCCGTCGGCATCGCCATGGTCGCCGAGACCGACCCGGCGCGGGTGGGCAAGGCGCTGGGCCTCAACGGGGTTTTCGGCAATCTGGGGGTGGCCTTTGCCGGCGTCACCGCCGGCGCGCTGACCGACATGATCAGTTGGCGCGCCGCCTTCATCGTCCCCGGCGTCGTCGCCGTGGCGACGGGCCTGGTCTTCGCCCTCGGCACCGCCGGCGCCGGCGAGAGACGGTGGGGGAGCGCCGCCGTCGCCGCCCCCGGCGTCGCGCCCGGGACGGTGCGGCGTATCTTCGCCGTTCTCGTGATGGCGACGCTCTGCGGCGGGGTCATCTTCAACGCGACGACGATCTCCCTGCCCAAGGTCTTCGATGACCGGCTGTCCGACCTTGCCGGGACGACGATGGGCATCGGCGGCCTGGTGACCGGGGTTTTCATGGTCGCCGCCGTGGCCCAGATCGTCGTCGGGCACCTGATCGACCGCTATCCCCTGAAACGGGTCTTCGTCGGCGTCGCCATGCTTCAGGTGCCGATGATGACCCTCGCCGTGTTTGCCTCGGACTATGCCATGCTGGCGGTGGCCACCGGCGTGATGCTGCTGGTCTTCAGCGCCATCCCCATTTACGACACCATCATCGCCCGCTATGCGGCCGGTCACTGGCGGTCGCGGATTTACGCCCTCAAGTACACGGTGGGACTGGGTGTCAGCGCCGGCACGGTGCCGCTGATCGCCTGGGTGCGCGACGAAACCGGGGGATTCGGCGCCGTGTTCTGGATTCTCGCCGCCCTCGCCGTGGGCGTGGTCGTCAGCGCGCTGGCCTTTCCCTCGGTCGCCCGGCCGGGCACCGGTGGGGTGGGCCGGCGCGCCGATCCGGTTCCCGCCCGACCGTCCTGAGGCGGCAACGATCGCCTGGAGGGGAGCCGCCGCCGGCGCCGGACGGCCGGTACCCGTCTGGATAATTTCGACGGGCCCCGGTGGCCGCTACGATCCATGGGAAATGGCGGTGGAACGATAAAGCGCGCACCTTGGTATACGCACCGGGTTACCCGGGCATGGCGCCGGCACGGGTGTGGGTTTGGGGTGAGAACGGAGTGCATATACCGTGGCGCGTGAACCGGAAGGGGAAACCTTCTCCGCGGTTATCGACAAGACGTTCGAGGACACCCTTGATCTGTTGGTCGAGGCCCGGAACTACGCGGCCTTTTCCCCCTCGGCGCGGGACGATCGGCGTACGCCGATGGAAGGGCTGGCCGTCGCCGGTTCGCACCTGCGGGTGACCTCGCGGCTGGCCGGGGTGATGGCCTGGCTGCTCTATCAAAAGGCCGTCGGCGCCGGCGAAATCGACGCGGCGGAGACCCTGCGCACCCTGCCCCGGCTTGACGGCGTCGACCCCTGCCTCGACGACCGGAATGACGGGCATCTCGCCCTTCCGTCAGGGTTGCAGGGCCTGCTGGCGCGCAGTCATCGGCTCTATCTGCGCGTCGCCCGGCTCGACGCCATGATCCGCGAGGCCCATGCCGGGCGCGGGGAGGGCTAGCGCATGGACTCATTAACGGGTGTTGCGCGTGGCGATGTCCGCTTTACCCCACATAGCAGACCAATCTCGGGGCCGGTGCTGATGTCCGTTTATGACCCAAAGCGGACATTTGATGTACACGAGCTACGGCCCGGTTGGGCCTTCCCATCGCAACCGATTCTAAACTTTAAAAGTGACGCCGTTCGCTTCTGCGGTGGTCATCCTATTGAAGGATAAAGGCGGCGATCCGGTTCACGGCTTCGCCCTCTATCCCGTAGAACCCGTGTTGCGATAACGCGTGGCAGGGGTCGGATTCCGGGAAAGATCCGCCTTCTAGCATCGCGATTTCAACACGCGGGGACCGGGATAGCTTGCCTTTCAACTTCGATGCATCGGCCGGTGGCGTCACGGCACACTCGTCGCCCTTATGGGCAACGATCAGAACGGGCTTCTTGAGTTTCTGGAGATTCAAACCCAGAACGCCCTTCGGGAATTTCCTGGACCATCCGTATTTCTTATCCAACGCCGTGACCGTCGATGTGAGAACGAGACCTGATACCCATTTTTGTTTCTTGATCGCGACGCTCGCCGCCGAGAATGTCCCTAACGACGTGCCAACCAACCACACCGGAACGTCCGCCTTTTTATTCATGTACTTAATCACGGCGACCATGTCGCTGGCGTGTTTCTTACTTATACGGAACTTCGGAAATATATTTTCCTTCCCGGACGGCACATCGATGAGTGCCACCATGAGCCCCTTGTTCACGAAATCCTTGTAGGTCCTTAACAGGAAATTTTTTTCGTTCTTGCTGAGCGACCCGTCTCCGCCAACGAATAAAATGACGCCCGCCTTCGGCTTATCCGGAGCGGCGAAAAGAAACGGTTGCGAGGCGCCCCGCGGCGTTTGCACCGTGATCAACTTCGCGTCGGCTGCCAAGGTAACGTTAGGGAACAACGAATAGACCAATACCCCAAAAATCAAAGCCACGATCTTCATGATTGAATTTCCCTGTCTTGTTTGGGGTCTGTTTTTGCCTTAACGGGTTCAGCCCAGGCCGACCAACCGTGGTGAGCTTTTCCCTGAGCGTATCCATAAATTCCGGTTCAATCCGGGACCCAAACAATTTTGTCAGGTAAATCCAGCATTAGCAATGCCTTGGGGTTTCATCAAAAGCATCCACGAGGGACCAATCTTATGGACGGCGATCCGCTCTGCCCTAAGCGCTGCCTCTAATTGGCCGATCATATCTTCACGGCCCGACTTGGGGGGTGGCCTGCCCCCGTTGAGGAGTCCACATTTTATGTGCGAGCCCAATGCGAATTAAGATGTTCCGACCGGAACCTCTCCATGTCCGCTTATGGCTATAAGCGGACATCCAGCGCGGGTCTACTGAACGTCCGGTGTTGGCCCTAAAGCCGACATCGGCGCCCCGCCGCTGACCCAAATCTCGTTTATGAGTACACGACCTGGCGCCCGCCCGGTCGGCCGCCACGGAAATCCGGAGTCGAAAACCGCCGATAAAATGCCGAGACGTTAAGGAAAATTTAAGATGTCCCGGCCATGGTCGAGGGTGGATGAGGCGTGGTCGTTTCGACCGTTTCAATCGTCTCGTCCATTTGACGCCTCCCTGTTAAACTCGGGCCGCCTCTCACGAGGTGGCTCTTTTTTTGCCCGGCCTTCCCCTTCCGCCCCGCCATGTCCTTGACCACAATTACGCCATTTTCAAAATTTGGGGAAAATTTTTTCCATGTCGGTTTTGGGGATTCATGGGTAG
>JACZQZ010000131.1 GCA_022545455.1 Pseudomonadota bacterium | reverse complement strand
GGCGATGCGGGGCATCGCGAAACGTGCGCGACGCCGTCCGAAAGCCTTGGTAAGCCGCCGTTGCGGTCGCGTATGCGGCCCGTCGGAGGGCGTCGAAAAGTTTTGACGATGCGCCGCATCGCCTGCACCTTTCCTCCTGCCCGACGAGCCGCCTACGCGATCTCTTTGAGTCATGATCAGCGCTCCTTGGTATTAGCCCCGGCGCCCGGCGCCCGCGGGTGGTGTCGGCGCCCCGTCCATGGGTTCGGCGACCTGGTCCGGCGGCAGGGCGGCAATGAGGTCCCCGACACCCAGGCCGGAAACCGGGTGGCGCCAGCCGGGCGCCAGTTCCATCAGCGGCAGCAGAACGAAGGCGCGTTCGTGCATGCGGGGATGAGGCACCAGAACCCCATCGGCGAGACCGGTCACCAGGTCGCCGAAGGCGAGAAGGTCGAGGTCGAGGATTCGCGGCGCGTTGGGCTCGCGGCGCCGGCGCCCGAATTGACCCTCGATCCCGAGCAGGAGTTCCAGCAGCCGGGCCGGCGTCGACACCGAGGCCACCTGTGCCACGCCGTTCACGTACCAGGGCTGCCGGGACACCGGCATCGGGGCGCTTCGGTACCAGCGCGAGCACCCCACGATTTCGAGTCCCGCCTCGGTCATGGCGGTGAGCGCGGCCTCGCAGGCGCTTCGCGGCGGACCGTGGCGGGGGCTCGGCAGGTTGGCGCCTAGGCCAATGAAAATCAAAGCGTTTTTGTCCGATTCTTTGCTTGCGCCCATGCGGTGATCGCCTTACCTATTGGGAGTATGGCATTTTGGCGGCTCGTGGCGCCCGGGCAACCCCAATTACGTGGCGCCGCCATTCCGAAGCGATCGATTTAGTGGGTACAAGCATATGAAGAAAAAGGACTTTACCGATGACCTTTTATCCCGAGGAACGCATAGGGCTGTTCATTGACGGGTCCAATCTGTACGCCGCAGCCCGCGCCCTGGCCTTCGACATCGACTACAAACGGCTTCTCGATTATTTCTCCGCCGAAGGGCGCCTGATCCGCGCTTTCTATTACACCGCCCTCATGGAGGAGCAGGAATACTCGCCCATACGTCCGCTGGTCGACTGGCTGGACTACAATGGGTATACCATGGTCACCAAGCCGACCAAGGAATTCACGGATTCCCAGGGCCGGCGCAAGATCAAGGGCAACATGGACATCGAGCTGGCCATCGACGTGATGGAGATGGCCGAGCGCCTGGATCACATCGTGATCTTTTCCGGCGACGGCGACTTCCGCCGGTTGGTCGAAGCCGTTCAGCGCAAGGGCGTCCGGGTGACCGTCGTCAGCACCGTGCGGTCGCAGCCGCCCATGGTGGCCGACGAGTTGCGGCGTCAGGCCGACTACTTCATGGAATTGCAGGACCTGCAGCCCGATATCGCCCGTATCAGGGACCGCGAAGGCGAGGTGCAGGTCCAGGATGAGGACGAGGACGACCAGTTGCCGCCCGATTCCGAGATCCACCTGGAGACGGCGTAGAGATCGTGCGTTCCGCCCCCGCGGCCCCCGGGGGGACTTCGGCGATGTCCCCCCGGCAACGAAATGCGGGGGACGCCCCCGCGGCCCCCGGGCGGGATTGTCCGCGGTGTGCGCGACTGGTCGAATACCGCCGGGCCAACCGGGCCGCCCATGCCCAGTGGCATAATGCGCCGGTTCCCGCCTTCGCCCCGGACGGCGCCGGCGGCGGGGCCGATGTGGCCTTGCTGATCGTCGGGCTGGCGCCGGGGCTGCGCGGCGCCAACCGCACGGGCCGCCCCTTTACCGGCGATGTCGCCGGCGACCTGCTGTTCGGCACATTGCTCGCGTTCGGATTGGCCGAAGGGACCTACGGGGCCAGGGCCGACGACGGGCTCCGCCTCGTCGGCTGCCGCATCACCAACGCCGTCCGCTGCGTCCCGCCGGAAAACAAGCCCACGGGCCCGGAGATCGCGGCCTGCCGCCCGTTTCTGGCCGGCGAGATCGGCGCCCTTCGCCACCTCAAGGTCGTCCTCGCCCTCGGCGTCGTCGCCCACGGCGCCGTGGTGGCGGCGTTGGGCGAGAAGAAAAGCGCCTGGCCCTTCCGCCACGGCGCCGTGCACCGCCTGGGATGCGGCCTGGTGCTGGCCGACAGTTACCACTGCTCGCGCTACAACACCAATACCGGCAGGCTCACCGAGGCCATGTTCCACGCCGTGTTCGAGCGAATGGTGCCGATGCTAGGCGCCTGAAATTTGGCGTTTGCCGCGCCTCGGCTCCGCTTGCTATACCCCTGCAGGCATATCCAAGAAAAATGGGAGAATGGGTGTGGAGATCGTCTGCCTCGACCTGGAAGGCGTGCTCATTCCGGAAATCTGGATCAGCCTGGCCGAACGCACGGGCATCGAGGCCCTGCGCGCCACCACCCGCGAGGTTCCCGACTACGACGCACTGATGCGCCAACGCCTGCGCATCTTGGAAGAGCACGGCCTGGGGCTGCCCGATGTCCAGGCGGCCGCGGACGCCGTGGGGCCGCTGGAGGGGGCGACGGAATTCATGGACTGGCTGCGCCCGCGATTCCAGGTGGTGATTCTTTCGGACACGTTTTATGAGTTCGCCCACCCGATCATGCGCCAACTCGGCTGGCCGACCCTGTTTTGCCACCGCCTCCAGGTGGATGGCGGCGGCCGGGTGGTCGATTACCGCCTGCGCATGCGGGACCACAAGACCCGGGCCGTGGCGGCGTTCCGGGGCCTGAATTTCAAGGTCTTCGCCGCCGGCGACTCCTATAACGACACCGGCATGTTGAAAGAGGCCGACAGGGGGATCCTGTTCCGCCCCCCCGACAACGTGGCGCGCGAGTTTCCCCGGTTCCCCGTGGCCCGCGAATACGGCGAACTGCAGGACCGGTTTCTCGAGGCCAGCGAGTACTGCGGGGACAAGGAATCCTGATTTATTATCCTGGTGTTAACTGAAGTTCTTCGGAAATAAGATCAAGAGCGCGGAGGGCGGAGGAACGGGCGTCACCCATGGTCCTCCTTTTCCGGATCGAGCATCCGGTGCAAATGCACGATGACGTACTTGACGTGGGCCTCGTCCACATGGGCCTGGCTGGCCGCGCGCCAGGCGTCCAGCGCCGTCTTGTAGTTGGGAAAGATGCCGACCACGTCCAGGGTGTCGGCGTCGGTGAACTCCATCCCCCGCGAATCCTTCACTTCGCCACCAAACACCAGATGAAGCAGCGGCTTTGCCATGGATTATCCTCCGCGCCGATGATCAAGGCTCCTTGGTATAAGTGTGCCGGTGGCCGATTTCACCCCCAAACGGAGCCCCGTTTCAAATCGGTGCTATCATGGGGGCGGCGGACATCCCCAAAACCGGGCCCCGGGGGGACACGGGGGGACACGGGGGGTGCCCCCCCGGCAACGTTATGCGGGGGACGCCCCCGCGGCCCCCGGGGACGGAGTTGGCGCCGCCCGGGACCATCGACCGAGGGAACACGTAAAATGATCGATCTCCATACCTGGCCCACGCCCAACGGGTTCAAGGTTTCCATCATGCTCGAGGAAACGGGTCTGCCCTATACCGTCATCCCGGTCGATATTTCCGCGGGCGACCAGTTCAAGCCCGAGTTCCTGAAAATCAGCCCCAACAACAAGATGCCCGCCATCGTCGACCACGACGGGCCGGACGGCGGCCCGTACGCCCTGTTCGAATCGGGCGCCATTCTCATGTACCTGGCGGAAAAGACCGGCCGCTTCATGCCGTCCGCCGTCGCCGGACGCTACCGGGTCATCCAGTGGCTGATGTTCCAGATGGGCGGCATCGGCCCCATGCTGGGCCAGGCCCATCACTTCCGCCAGTACGCCCCGGAACCCCTGCCCTATGCCATCGACCGCTACACCAACGAAACCGGGCGCCTCTACGGCGTGATGGACCGCCGGCTCGGCGATAGCGAATACCTGGCCGGCGACTACTCCATCGCCGACATCGCCTGTTTTCCCTGGATCCGGTCCTACGAGCGCCAGGGGCAGAAGCTCGAGGACTTCGCCAACGTGAAACGCTGGTTCGAGGCCATCGGCGACCGCCCGGCGGTGCACAAAGGCCTCCAAGTGCTGGCCGACCGCCGCCGGCCGCCCGGCGAGATGGACGAGAAAGCGCGTTCGGTCCTTTTCGGCGCCGAGCAGTACAAGCGCCGGTAGTTCGGCGCGTCGGCGCCGCCCTTTGCGGCGCCGCCCGGCCGGCGGACAACTTTCCACCGCCCCGTTAACCGTGGCCGAGGTCCCATCGGTCCCAACTCTTTCTCTACAAATACGGTTAAGTTGCCTTTTTCCGGCGGCTCAGATTCCAGTAGCGGTATATTTGATATTTGAACTCAGTCTATTTGGATTCCGGTCCTCGTCTACTTGCACTCGAGGGCCGATTTTACGGAATCCTTGACACAGGCCCATGGACCGATGATATATATTGACCTCCCATGTGGGGGGAGAAGACCATCATTCACCGCGGGACCGGTCCGGATCGCCCATGACGTCCAAGTTGGATGCCAGCGACGTGGAGTTCATCCACCCGAAAAAACCTGCGCCCAAGGACGGCGGCGAACGGGTAAGGCTGACCCTCGACCAGATCAATTACCCGTCTTACCTGGTGAACAGCCGGTTCGAGTTGGTGTGGGCCAACGATCAGGCCCAGGCGCAGATCCTCGGCGCCGACGGCGAACTTTCCAGCGATATCACCGAGCGCAACCTTTTTACCCTGTTTCTGCAAAGCGGCATGGTGACGCAGGCCGAAGGCCGCGACGAAATCCTCCGTTTCCATCTGTCCATCGCCAAGAACCGGGTCTCCAAGGCGGCCCTGCTCGGTCTCGATCTTGCGGCCGGGGAAGGAGACGCGGCAAACCTGGTCCGCCTGTACGACGCGGTGGAGCCGGCCGGCCGCAAGCAGATCCTGCACACCGAGGTCAACCTGGCCAAGCCCGGGAGTCCGGACCAGTGGCAAACGCTCTATGCCAGCTTTTTCCGCGAAGGCATCTTCTTCGCCTATGCGCCGGCGGGCGACAGCAGCGAAACCCTGCTCCAGCTCCTGGCCCGGCGCGACATCGTCATCCGGGATTTCGTCAAGAAACGGCGTCCGTACCTGACGCCGCTGGCGGTGGTCGTCGCCGACATCCAGGATTCGATGAAGATCTGCGCCGAGCTGCCGGCGGAGGAATATTTCGAGCTGATCAACGACGTGTGGGGCGCCATGGAGCCCCTGTTGCGCAAATTTTACGCCACCCACGGCAAGCACGTGGGCGACGGCATGGTCTATTACTTCTTCCCCCAGCCCGACTGCAGCTACGTCATGAACGCCATCCGCTGCGCCCAGGAAATGAAGGACACCATGCGCGAAATCAGCCGCACGTGGCGCAACCGCAAGAACTGGACCAATGAGCTTCGGTTCAATATCGGTCTCGACGAAGGGCAGGAGTGGTTCGGCACCTACCAGACCGCCACCCACATCGAGTTCACCGTCCTCGGCGACACCATCAACACGGCCGGCCGGCTCAGCGATTTCGCCCGCTCCGGCGCCGTCTGGGTGACCAAGAGCATGCTCGGAAAACTGTCGTCGAAAGAGCGCGCCGGGGTCCATTTCGGGGTGCGCAGAACCGGCGAGGATGGGACCGAGATCGTCGTTCCCACCACCTACTCGCGCATCTGCAACCTGGTCGACCTGGAGAATCCCAGGTACGAAAAATTCCACGATATCGGCGTCCTTCCGGTCACCGAAATCCTCGACGTGGAGCCGCGGAAAAGCTAAGCCTCCCCCTCCCCTCGCCCGCCGCCGTCAGCCTCTGTCGCGCAACAGCCGCGCCTTCTGGCGCTTCCAATCACGCTCCTTGACGGCGATGCGCTTGTCATAGGTGCGCTTGCCGCGCGCCAGCGCCAGTTCCACCTTGGCCAGGCCGGTGGCGGTGAAGTAGACGGAAAGCGGGACCACGGTCATGCCCTTGCGCTGGACCGCCGCGATCAATTTGGCGATCTCGCGCCGGTGCAACAGGAGCTTGCGCGGCCGCCGGGGCTCGTGGTTGAAGCGGCTGGCCGCCGTGTACTCGGGGATGTGGGCGTTGAGCAGGAACAGCTCCCCCTCCCGCTCGCCGGCATAGGCCTCGGTGATGGCGGCGCGGCCCTGGCGCAGGGACTTCACCTCGGTGCCGGTGAGCACGATGCCCGCTTCGAAGGTTTCCTCGATGGCATAGTCGTGGCGCGCCTTGCGGTTCTGCGCCACCATGGTGCCGCGGCTTTTCCTGCGCGCCATCGGCCCAATGCCTATAGAAGGTTACGGGTCAGGCCAGCAGGCCGGCCCCGGTCAGGGCGGCCTTGACCTGCGCCTTGCTGGCGTCCGTGATTTCGCACATCGGCAGCCTGACCTCGGGCAAGCACTTGCCGAGCAGGGTGGCGGCGTATTTCACCGGGGCCGGGCTGGTTTCGCAGAACATGGCCAAATGCACGGGCATCAGGGTGTCCTGCAACTCCATGACCGTATCCAGGTCCCTCTCCCGCCAGGCCTTGTGCAGGTCGGCGCACATCCTGGGCGCGATGTTGGCGGTCACCGAGATGCAGCCCTGGCCGCCGCCGGCCAGGAACGGAACCACGGTCGCGTCCTCGCCGCTCATCTGACAGAACTCAGGCCCGATGACCATGCGGGTCATTATGGGCCGGGCGAGGTCGCTGGTCGCGTCCTTGACGCCGATCACGTTGGGCAGCTTGGCCAGCCGCGCCATGGTTTCTACCGACATATCGACGATGCTGCGTCCGGGAATGTTGTAGATGAGGATCGGCAGGCCGGCCGCGTCGTGGACGGCCTTGTAGTGTTGATAGAGGCCTTCCTGGGTCGGCTTGTTGTAATACGGTGTCACCACCAGGGCCGCGTCGGCGCCGGCCTTCTTGGCGTGGCAGGTGAGCTGGATCGCCTCTTCGGTGGAGTTGGAGCCGGTGCCGGCGACGACCGGCACCTTGCCGCGCGCCACCTCGATGCACAACTCGGTGACACGCATGTGCTCGGCGTGGTTGAGCGTCGGCGATTCGCCGGTGGTTCCGCACGGAACCAACCCGTCGGTGCCCTGTTCGATGTGCCATTCGACGAGGGACTGGAAGGCGCGCTCATCCACCATGGTGTCCTTGAACGGCGTGATCAGGGCGACAAAGGACCCCTTGAACATGCCTTCCTCCCGTGGTTTGGGTCTGCGTGAGCGGCGACCATACTCTCAAAAAACGCGTCCCGGCAAGCTAGTGGCCTTTATCAGCTAAATTGCGCCCATACGACGGCATTGCGAGGTTTCCGGCTAGGAGCGCGTCGCGCCTTGGTGTATGTGCACCACAAGCGGCGCGCGACGACGTCCGGAAGCCTCGCAACGCCGCCCTTCGGGTCGCTTTTCCCGTCCCCTCGGGGGTCGCGGGGGCGCCCCCCGCATAACGTAGCCGGGCGGACACCCCCCTCGTCCCCCCGGAAGCCTCGCAACG
>JACZQZ010000027.1 GCA_022545455.1 Pseudomonadota bacterium | reverse complement strand
CGGCGCGAGGCGCACAGCCGGGCGGCGAGGGTGCGGCTCTTGAAGAAGCGGGCGTACCACAGCCACTTGTCGACGCGCAGAGACTCCGCGGTCATGGCCTCGGCGCGGGGTCCCGGAGCCTGGAAAACGGCGACTCCGCCGCCCGCCCGGCGGCCTCGCGGGCGCGGCGCTGGTCCCCCTTGCGCCGGCGCACGGGCGCCGGGGCGTAGCGGACCCCGCCGTCGGTGTCTTTCGCCCGGTAGCCGAGCGCCGCCAGCACGCCGGAAATTTCTTCCGGTGCGCAGCCGGCCAGGGACAGCAACTCCGGCCCGGCGGCGAAGGGGCCGGCGCGCGACAGTTTCCAGGCGCGCTCCGCCAGCCTTTCGACGATGTCCACGCGCAAGGCCCGCGGGCCCAGCGGCCGGTAGCCCACCGCCTCGTAGAACCGGTGCGGGACACCTTTGTCGAGGGGCACCGAGACCCGGCCCGGGGCCGGGACCGCGGAGTCCCCCAGACCCTCGTTGACCGCCCACAGAAGCCCGCGCATCTCCACCGCCCGGGGCTTGATCAGCGCCGGCATGAAGACGCTTTCGCGGCCCAGCCGCACGCCCAGTTTCCTCAGCGCCTTGCGGCCGTCGCGCCCCAACGCCTCCACCTGGCTTGCGGCGCGGCGCCGGGGCAGCGACCCCAGGGCTTCGCACAGCTGGAAGACGAGGCCGCGCGCCGCCCCGTTCAGGGGTGCCCGGCGGGCCTCGAACAGCGGCGCCAGGCACGCCTCTATGGTGCCCGCCAGCCAGGCGGCGAGGCGGCGGCGCACCCGCTCGCGCATGTCCGGCTCCAGGAGGTCACTGGCCATCGCCTCGACACCGGGGCTGAGCACGTCCTTCCCGGCGACGAGCCGCGCCACGTCGGCGCCGCGCCACAGCAGCCGCCGGCCGTCGGCGAGCGCGAACGCCTCGTCGCCGTCGGCCTCGAGCCGCCCGACGCGGGCCGCGATCTCCGCGCCGAGGGCCCTCATGGCGGCGCCCCTGACCCGCTTGGCGGCGGCGCCGGCGCCGCTCCCGTCGGCGGCGAAGCGGAAGCCGTCCAGGTGGCCGACGAAATGGCCCTCCACCAGCACCTCGCCGTCGCCGTCGACGGCGGCGGTGAGCGTCTGGCTCTCCATCAGGCGGCTGACCAGGATGGCGGAGCGGCGGTCGACGAAACGCTGGGTCAGGCGTTCGTGCAGGGCATCGGACAGCCTGTCCTCCACCGCGCGGGTCCTTTCCTGCCAGTGGCCGGCGTCGGCCAGCCAGTCGCCGCGGTACGACACATAGGTCCAGGTGCGGACGTTGGCGATGCGCTGAACCAGGGTCTCGATGTCGCCGTCGGTGCGCTCGATGCGGACCACCTGGTCGGCCACCCAGTCGGTGGGCAGCCTGCCGGCGGGTCCCATCAGGTGGCGGTAGATCCGTCCCATCAGTCGGGTGTGGGCGTCGCTCATCAGGTTGCCGAAGTCGGGGATGCGGCACACCTCCCACAACAGGCGCACGGCGTCCGCGCCGGTGGCGAGGCGGGCGATGTCCGCGTCCGCGGAAAGGGCCGCCAGGGCCGCCTCGTCGTCGGCTTCGCGGGCCCTGACCAGGCCGGGCATCTCCGGCGGCACGGCGAGGCTGCGCCGAAGCGCGTCCAGGGAGGTGAAGCGAAGGTGCGCGTTGCGCCAGAAGAGCGCCGCCAGCGGCGGGAAACGGTGGTTCTCGATGGCATCGACCGTTTCTTGGTCCAAGGGGCCGACGTCGGCGGTGGTGCCGAAGGTGCCCGCGTTCATGTGCCGTCCGGCGCGCCCGGCGATCTGGGCCAGTTCCGCCGGTGTCAGTTCGCGCACGCGCTGCCCGTCGAACTTCCGCGTGGCGGCGAAGGCCACGTGGTCGATGTCCATGTTGAGCCCCATGCCGATGGCGTCCGTGGCCACCAGGTAGTCCACGTCGCCGGCCTGATACATGGCGACCTGGGCGTTGCGGGTGCGCGGGCTCAGGGCGCCGAGCACCACCGCCGTGCCGCCGCGCTGCCGGCGCACCACCTCGGCGATGGCGTAGACGTCGGCGGCCGAGAACGCGACCGCGGCGCTGCGCGGGGGCAGCCGGGTGATCTTGCGCTGGCCGGAATAGGTGAGCGTCGAGAACCGCGGCCGCGACAGGAACTCGGCCTCGGGCACCAGCCGGCGGAGAAGGGGGCGGATGGTCTCGGCGCCCATGAACATGGTCTCGTCCTCGCCGCGGGCGGACAACAGGGCGTCGGTGAAGACGTGGCCGCGGTCGGCGTCGGCGCACATCTGAATCTCGTCGACGCCGAGGAACGCCACCCGCCGGTCCACGGGCATGGATTCCACCGTGCACAGGAAGTACCGCGCATGGGCCGGCACGATCTTCTCCTCGCCGGTGATCAGGGCGACGTGGCGCCTGCCCTTGACGCGCACCGCCCGGTCGTAGTTCTCGCGCGCCAGAAGGCGCAGCGGGAACCCGATCATGCCGCTGGCGTGGCCGAGCATGCGCTCCATGGCGAGATGGGTCTTGCCCGTGTTCGTCGGCCCGAGCACGGCGACGATGCGCGAGCGGTCCCGTGAGGTGTCGATCTGCATCGGCGAAGAATCGCGCCTCCCCGTGGGGATTGCAAGGGGCGGGGCGGTAGTGTCTCGGTTTGAAATCGTGGCGAACCAACGCCCTGAACGTCCGCTTTCGAGCTGATTATGTCCGCTTAGCCCTCAATAGCGGACGTAATTGGCTATGGCGCTGGATGTCCGCTCCTAACCCAAAGCGGACATCTTGATTGCCCGTCAGAAATGGAAGATCGCGATCATCTTGGGCCGCATCTGTCGCCACTTGCGGTGCCCCCGATAAAGCTGGGAAGCGCACCATGTTTGCGCCCGGTCTCGTTCAACCGAGAATTTTGGACAACGCTAGATATAGGCAGGCCAGTCCCCACAAGAATGGTAGACCGAACTCCATCGTCAAGAATGCAGTCAGCCGCCATCTGATGTTTTCTCGAGCGCTGTGGGGAATAAGACCATGTTCGCTACTTCCCCCAAGGGCAGCCATAGATGGATATTAACAATCTGTCGGCAGGGATGCACGCTGGCTCGTCAATGTTGATGCGCTAACCACGGCAATCGCGACGCTAGAGAAGATCGTCTTTCTTTGCGGCGGCGCGGGTGGCGAAACTGGTCAACGGCCCGCTCTATCGCCTCCTCGGATGGCTTGTCGAAGCAATACACCGACCTGTTCCCCTTGCCGCCGCCTTGATTGAGGACTTTCAGCATATGCGCGTCCACCAGCCATTTGAGCGCGCGCCGATAGCGCTGTTTGTCCCAGCCGTGAATCATGTCGGCCTCAACTAGCGCCGACGGGGAAAAGGTCATGGGTTCGGGCACATGCCCAAACCAACTTTGCAAAGCGCACCACAGCGCATAGGCGTTGATGTTGCCGCGAAGGATGGCGACTTCCCATTCATACATCGTAATGACCAACTTCTTCGATTCGATCATGTTGTCGTCTGGCGGCGTCGTGGACCGCGGCCCTTTCGCGCACAGTGCCGCGATAGGCGCGAGGCCCGAGAATTTGGCTTTCGGTGTGGTCATGGTTTTCCTCCCCGCGGAGGTTGCTCACAAGTATACCACTAGTGGTGCTGTCCACCAATCGCGCTCGGCAAGCGTCATGTCGACGGCGCGCCGCACCATTCATACATTGGTAACCTGCCGTCGCTACCCTGCGCCCAGGGGTGAATCGCGGTAGCCCGTCCGTCCTCGGGAATCCGGGTGCAAGTGTCGCGGGACCGATGAGGGCGGCCCGGGAAAAGCCCGCAGTGTGATTTGGTTGCGCCGAGGAGCCGGCGATGAACGAAAAACGAAAAGGTCCACGCAGACGCCGACTCGCTGACCGACGGACCCGCGGGGAACGGCGCATGGAATTGCGGCGCGGGTTCGACCGCGAAGCATGGCGCGAGGACAGGCGCAGGGGATTTGAGCGCCTGTTAGACCGCGAAGGACGGTCCGACGAGGACATCCGCCGGAACGCCAACGAATGGTGGGATAAACTGGACCGGCGCTCCGGTACGGACAGGCGGCAACAGCCGGACAGGCGCAGCATTTAAGGTTCACAAGCGTTTGTCTCGTGAACGCCGGGTGTGCCCGGGCGCCGCCGGTCATTGCTTGCTGTCAACCCAAACACGCAGACGGAAACCATGTCGCCACGTACCATCCGCCTCACGATCGGGATGATCATTTTGGCCGCGTGCTTTTTAAGCCTAGCGGTGATCGGATAGTTCTACCGTCCGGTCTGCTACACAAAACCCAGTCAGCCGTTATCCTGCGGCTTCGCCAGGATGAAGCTGCATTACGCCGCGCCCATCGGTGGGGTTTTGCTTACGCAGTACGCCGCCGCCCTTCCCCTGTTCCTCTTTGCCCTCGCCGGGCTGGGAGTGTAACGCCGGTCGGAAGACCAGGATTCAGACCATCACCCCTATTCCATCGTTCAGTTGATGTGAACGGAGATTCTCGGACCTCCAACCCTCGTCCTTAGGTCCGCTTATGGCTATAAGCAGACGTCAAAGACCCCATCCTCCGACGTCCGCTTTGCCCCCAAAATCGGACATTCGAGTCCGCTTTGCGCTTTCAGCGCATCAAATTTCAAACTGAGACACTACCGGCGGCGCGGGCCCGTATTACCTGCCGGTCAAAGCTGGTATCCTCGACGGTGCCGGTCCGGCGGTGAGGGACTTGGCGATCGAAGCCGGCGGGAACCGCGGGAGAGCTTGAAAATGCCGGAATTGTTCGAGCCGGTGATACCGGAAGCGCAGCGTCCCGCTCCCGGGGACGTTTCCTTCGACCTGGACAACGCCCTGGCCGCCGTCCTTTCGCTTCGCGCCAAGGTTCCGGACGACGCCTTCACCGCGCCGACCCTCGGCACCGAGCGCGAGGGACACGGTGTCCTCATCCGCGGCGACGGGTTGGTCCTGACCATCGGGTACCTGATCACCGAGGCCGAGTCGGTGTGGTTGGTGGGCCGCGACGGACAGGCGCGCGCCGGCCATGTCGTCGGCTACGATCAAGAGAGCGGCTTCGGCCTGGTGCAGGCCCTGGACCTCCCGGACCTGCCGGTGATGGAGCTCGGCGACTCCGGCCGGCTGCGCAAGGGGGATGCGGTGATCCTTGCCGGGCATGGGGGACGCGGCCAGGCCGTCAGCGCCCGCGTGGCCTCCCGGCACGAATTCGCGGGGTACTGGGAATACGTGCTCGACGAGGCCATTTTCACGGTGCCCCCGCATCCCTTCTGGGGCGGCGCGGCGCTCATCGGCGGGGACGGGAAGCTGTACGGCATCGGCTCCCTTCTTGTCCAGCAGGCGCCCCCGGGCGAAGCGCCTTTCGAAGGCAACATGGTCGTTCCCATCGATCTTCTCAAACCCATCCTCGACGATCTCCTCAGCTTCGGCCGGACGACGAAGGCGCCGCGCCCGTGGCTTGGCATGTATGCGGCGGAGGCCGACGGCAATCTCGTGGTCGCCGGCCTGGCCGACGGAGGACCCGCGGAACTGGGGGATGTGCGGATTGGCGATTGTGTCCTGGCCGTCGACGGCAAGCCCGTCGCCGAGCTGGTGGCCATGTTCCGCGCCGTCTGGGCGCTGGGCGACGCGGGCGTGGAGGTGCCGCTGACCGTGTTCCGTGACGGCGATACGATGGAAATCCGGGTGCGCTCCGCCGACCGCTCCGACTTCTTCAAATCGCCGCGGGTGCACTGACGGGGCGTTGTCACGCCCGGCCCCGGGCGCGTCCGCCCTTCAGCGCTCCTTGGACTTGTGCACCATGGGCACGAAGGCCACGGGCAGGGTGCGCGCGGTCTTCACGGTGCCGTCTTCGTCCTTGACGCAGACGAACAGCGTCTGGGTCTCGTGCGCCCGGCCGATGGGGATGACCATGCGCCCCCCGGGCTTGAGTTGGTCGGTGAGGGTCTCGGGGATCTCCGTGGGCGCGGCGGTGACCATGATGGCGTCGAACGGCGCGTTCTCGGGCCAGCCCCGATAGCCGTCGCCGGTCAGCACTTCGACGTTGTCGTAGCCCAGGCGCCGGAGGCGTTCGCGGGCCGCGTCGGCCAGTTCCGCGACCACTTCCACGGTGAAGACCCGGCCGACGATCTCCGCCAGCACCGCCGACTGGTAGCCCGACCCGGCGCCGATCTCGAGCACCCGGTGGCCGGGCTCCAGATCGAGAAGGTCGGTCATCACCGCCACCATGTAGGGCTGGGAGATGGTCTGCCCGTGGCCGATGCACCGGGGCCGGTTGATGTAGGCGTAGGGAACGTCGTCGGGCACCACGAACTCGTGGCGCGGCACCTTGGCCATGGCCGCCATCACCCGATCCGAGAACCTGGCGCGGTCGGTCCAGAACCGGGTGTCGCGGGCCTCGGCCTCGATTTCCTCCAACAGGCGCTGGTGCGCCTTATCCAAATCGGTTTCGTCCATGGTGCCTTGGAAAGCCCCTGCGGCGGCGCCCGGGCCGGGCGGCGTCCCGTCCGCATGACAAAGCGTACCCGGAATCTGTGATTTTTAGTACCGGCCGCGCCGGGTCGACGCGCCGGCGGCCGTATTTACCCATCGTTCCGTTTCCGGTAGAGGCCCGGCGCCCCGGCTGAGGGCATGAAGGTCTCCGATTGGGGCAGCGTCTCGCGGCGGCCGACGACGAGAACGCCGCCCGGGCGCAGCCGCCGGGCCAGGCGCCCCAGGACGCGCCCCTGCCCCGCCTCGTCGAAATAGGTGAAGGCCAGGTTGCGGCACAACACCAGGTCGAATTCCCCGCCGGGGAGCCGCTGGCGGATGTCCTGGCGCCGGAAGGCGACGTTTCGGCGAAAGGCCGGGCGCAGGCGATAGACTCCGCCGCTGTGCTCGAAGGCCGTGTCGAGCCAGCCGGCGGGGACGTCGCGCAGGCTGCCCGGCCCGTAGCGGCCGGCGCGGGCGCGCCGCAAAAGGCGCGCATCGGCATCGGTGGCGACGATGGTCAGGGACAGGCGCGGGAAGTCCCGGCCCGGTCCCAGCTGCCAGAGAATATTCAGGCTATAGGGTTCCTCGCCCGAGGCGCAGCCGGCGCACCAGCACCGGAGCCCGGCCTGCCCGCGCGCCGCCGCCTGCCGCGCCAGGGCGGGAAGGACATGGCGTTCGAGCCCGGCGAACACGCCCTTGTCCCGGTAGAAGCGCGACACCGTGATCCGGCAAAAGCCGTCGAGGACCGGCCACTCCGCCGGGTGGGTCTCCAGATACCGCCTATAGGCGGAAACGCCGGCCAGCCCCAGGTCCTTGAGGCGGCGCCCGATGCGTTTGCACACCTGGCGGCGGACTCTCCGGTAGCCCGCCCAGCGCATGCCGAGGCGGGGCAGACACCACTGGAGGAATGCGGTGCAGTCCGTGTCCCTCATGGTCCTGGCTGCCCCGCCTCCGGCGCCCCGCCGTGGGCGCCATCCGGCACGGGGCATAGGGACTTGCGGCGGGGCCCGGTTTGACACATATCAAGCACCACCGGAAACGGCCACCGATCCGGGAGGGGGTTTTGAGGGACGCCATGGGGACGGAAAAGTTCACCTTCGAGGCCGAAGTCGGCAAGCTTCTCGATATCGTCGCCCACTCCTTGTACAGCCACAAAGAGATTTTCCTGCGCGAGCTGATCTCCAACGCCTCGGACGCCTGCGACCGGTTGCGCTACGCCGCCCTCACCGATCCCGGCCTGATCGAGGGGGAGGGGGATTTCCGCATCACCCTTTCGGTGGACAGGAAGGCGCGCACCGTCACCCTCGCCGACAACGGCATCGGCATGAGCCGCGCCGAGCTGGTGGAGAACCTGGGCACCATCGCGCGTTCCGGCACCCAGGCCTTCGTCGAGCGCCTGAGCGGCGATGCCAATAACGACATGGCCCTGATCGGCCAGTTCGGCGTCGGCTTCTATTCCACCTTCATGGTCGCCGGCAAGGTCGAGGTCCTGACCCGCAAGGCGGGCGAGACGGAGGCCTGGCTGTGGACCTCGGACGGCAAGGGCGAGTACACGGTTTCCGAGGGTGCGCGGGAGACCCGGGGCACCACGGTGACGGTCCATCTGGCCAAGGGCGAGGACGAGTTCCTGGGCGAAGAGCGCCTGGGCGGTATCGTCAAAACCTATTCCGATCACATCCCCATCCCCATCGTGCTCGAAGACGCGGACAAGGAGCAGACGCTGAACCAGGCGTCCGCGCTCTGGACCCGGCCGAAAAAGGAGATCACCAGCCAACAGTACACCGAGTTCTATCACCACGTGGGCCACACCTTCGACGACCCCTGGCTGACGCTCCACAACAGCGTGGAGGGGATACTATCGTACACCAACCTTTTGTTCATTCCCTCGACACAGCCCTTCGACCTGTTCCTGCCCGAGCGCAAGCAGCAGGTGAAGTTGTACGTCAAGCGGGTGTTCATCACCGACGACTGCGAGGGCCTGGTGCCGGGGTATCTGCGGTTCCTCCGCGGCATCGTGGACTCGGAAGACCTGCCCCTCAACATCAGCCGCGAGATGCTCCAGCGCGACCCCAAGCTGGCGAGGATCCGCTCGGGCCTGGTCAAACGGGTCCTCGCCGAGCTCAAGAAGAAGGCGGACAAGAAGCCCGACGACTACGCCACGTTCTGGGACAACTTCGGCGCCGTGCTCAAGGAGGGCCTCTACGAAGACCGGGAAAACCGCGACCGCATCCTGGCCGTAAGCCGGTTCCACACCACCGCCGGCGACGGGCTGGTCGGCCTGGATACCTACGTCGACCGCATGCTCGACGGCCAGGAGGCCATCTACACCATCAGCGGGGAAGACGGCCAATCCTTACGCCAGAGCCCGCAGCTGGAAGGCTTCGCGGCGCGCGGGGTCGAGGTGCTGCTGCTCACCGACCCGGTGGACGAGTTCTGGGTGCCCGCCCTCGGCAGCTACCGCGACAAGCCCTTCAAGTCGGCCACCCGGGGCGGCGCCGACCTGGGCAAGATCACCGCCCGGGAAGACGCGGACAAGGCGGCGAAGAAAGCGAAAAAGAAAAAGGCGCCGGCGGCGGCCGACGTCGACCGCCTGACGGCGGCGTTCAAGGTGGCGTTGGGCGACGCGGTCAAGGACGTGCGGGCGTCCGAACGCCTCACCGACAGCCCGGTCTGCCTGGTCGCCGACGAGGCCGACCTGGACATGCACCTGGAGCGCCTGTTGAAGCAGCACCGCCAGATGGACGCCGCCCAAGTCACGCCGCGCATCCTCGAGGTGAACCCCAGACATGCCCTCATCCGGCGGCTCGCCGGCCTGGCCAAGGACGAAGACGGCGCCGACGGCGTGCTCGCCGACGCCGCGCTGTTGCTCTTGGATCAGGCGCGCATCGTCGAGGGCGAGCCCATCCCCGACCCGGCGGCGTTCTCGCGCCGCCTGGCGTCGATGATGGAGAAGGGGCTGGTGGCGTAGGCCCAGACCTCTGGCCGCTCGGTACGCCGTCCGGGGACCGCGGGAAACCCTTCGAAAACTGCTATCCGGACGTTACCCGCCGTCGCGCGCGGCGGCCGGGCGGTGGGGGCTCATGAGCTTGTCGGCGAACTCGTGGTTGACGTTTCGATGGCCCGCCTCGTCGTCGCGGATCACCAACACCACGTCCCGCAGCCGCGCATCGGGCGGCAGCTTCCAGTACTCTATGGCGATTTGGGGTGCCGGCACGTTCTCATGCTTCCCGGCGTCGATCTCTTCCAGATACTGGGTGTAGCTGACCACCGCCTCTTCTTCGAAGTACCCGACAACCCGGTGCGCGGTCCTGGGCGAGATCAGGTAGAGCAGAAAGAACGCGTTGTAGAACGCCCCCTGGGCGAGGATGATCATAACCCGCTCCAGCCGGCTGGGCTTTGCGATGTGGATGAAGGTCATCAGGTGCATGCGCTCGTTCTCGGCCTCGTCGAGCAGGGTGCGGATCCAGCCATGGTCGTCCTCCATGCGGCGCAAAGCCCTTAGGTGTTGCAACGCCCCACCCACCATTCCAGGAACGGCGGCAACGGTTTCGAGGACGACGGCGCGGTGGCCATAGCGCTTGGCGAAGAAGGTATCGGCGAAAAAACGCAGCACCTTCACGAAGACGAGTGCAAAGCGGTCCGACAGGTTCTCTGGCTGATGGTGCCGTGAAAGGTCGATGGCGCCGTCGTTCACGGTCGGCATGGGACACCTCCTCGCCGAAATTGGCCGGATGAGGTTGCCGACCGTAGCACACAGGACGGACCGAAGGCGAGCCGGTCCCCGGCCCGGCGCCGTTTCCGCGCCGCCTGGCGCCGATGATGGAGAAGGGGCTGGTGGCCTGCGGGTCGGTTCCTAACGCTGGCGCCCCGCCTGGGGGCGGGCCGCCCGTGCCCGATGCCGGCACGGCCGCCGGACATCACGCCCTCGGCGGGACTAATCGGGTAGCTTCACCGTGATCTTGATCGACGCATACCATGCGGCAAAGTCGTCGATATCGGCGTCGGAGAGGTTCTTGGCGACGATACTCATGATCTGGTGGGGGCGTTTCCCGGAGCGATAGTCCCTGAGCTGCTTCGCCAGGTACATTTCGTTCTGGCCCGCCAGGTTGGGTGCGCCCGGCACCCGGCTCATCCCGTCGACGCCGTGACAGGTGAGGCAGGTGCGGGTCTTGACCCTGCCCGCCGCGGGATTCCCCGCGGTCGCGGCGGATGGAAAGGCGATCATCACCGCCAGGGCGCCAAGCGCAACCCATCGGACCGGTGTCTTGATGCGTGCTGTCGCCGGCATGGGTCCCATACTCCTTTGCGGTGCGGTGGACGTGATCCGGGAGGCCGCCCTAAGGACAGGCAGGGCCGGGAGACGATCCCCCCGGCCCTGTTGGCCTGTGCCTCGGCGTCGGGCGTGTTATTGGCCTTCGTACGAGATGCGGTAGATGGCGCCGGCCAGGTCGTCCGAGACCAGGATGGAACCATCGATATACTGCTCGACGTCGACCGGACGGCCCACATACTCGCCGGTCTCGTCAATCAGCCAGCCATGGGCGAAGGGCACGGTCTCTTTCGCGCTGCCATCCTCGTTCAGCGAGGTGAACATGACGCGGGCGCCGACCGGCGTCGTGCGGTTCCACGAGCCGTGCTGGGCGCTGAAGATGCCGCCCCGGTACTTCGCCGGGAACATCTTGCCGGTGTAGAACATCATGCCCAGGTCCGCCGCGTGGGGGGCCATCTCGACCTCGGGGAAGATGGCATCCGCCGGCGGATCCTCGTCGGCATACAGGGTGGTGCGGGTGTCGCCGCCGCCATACCACGGGAAGCCGAAGTTCTGGCCCTTGGCGGTCACACGATTCAGCTCGCCCGGCGGGATGTCGTCACCCATGCCGTCGACCTGGTTGTCGGTGAACCACAGTTCGCCGTTCGCCGGGTTCCAGGCGTGGCCGACCGAGTTGCGGATGCCGTCCACATAAACCTCACGGCCGGTGCCGTCACGGTTCATGCGGATGATGCCGCCGAGACCCACCTTCTTGTATAGTTCCAGCTTCTCTTTCGCGGGGACGTTGAAGGGCTGGCCAAGGGTAATGTAGAGCTTGTTGTCGGGCCCGATCGAGCAGGTGCGGGCGCCATGGTTGAAGGATTCTTCCTCGACCGGGACCAGCGGCTCGATGACGCCGTCGATGGCGACGTCCGGGCTCTCGTAGAAGAACTCGATCGCCGGCAGGATGAGAACGCGGTTGTGCTCGACGACGTAGAGAATGCCGTCATTGGTTATGCACATCCCGTTCGGGACCTTCATCTTGATGCTCGGCGCCAAAACCTTCACCTCGTCGGCGATGCGGTCCCGGTCGCGGTCGGTGACCGCCCAGGCCAGGCTCTTTCGCGTGCCGACGAAGACCACGGCGATGCTCTTGCTGACCGCCATATGCCGGGCGTCGGGAACGATGGCGAAAACGTCGATCTTGAAACCAGGCGGTAACTTTACGTGCTTCAGGTTTTTGCGCAGTTGCGCGATATAAGCGGGATCCTGCGGGACCGTCGGAATGTCGAGGCTGGTGCCGGTGACCTTGAAGCCGCGCATCTTGTCGATATTGCTCTGGGCCAGCGCCGGGCCTGCTACAATAGCGCCGCCAAACAGCATAGCGGTGAAGGCAAGGAATACTTTCTGTTTCATGGGTGCCTCCCCAAACATTGGCTTGCCGCGTGAACTTTTTGCGGCAGCATGCGGCAGTATAATGTCTTTCAACCCTTCAATGAAAGTTTCTGTTGCGGACCGCCCGCCTGAAGGGAATGGCTTCACCGGGGACAGCGAACGGCACGATGACAGGGCCGCCCTGGTGACCGGAATGCGCGCCCCGGTCCTGCCGCGGGCGAGGACCTGTCCCGGCTGTGGCCATCCCCTGGCGGTGGCGCCGCCGACCGAGGCGGAGAGGAGGGAGACGCGGGCCGGCGCCGTTGCCGCGAAGATCGTCGCCGTCCTCCTCACCCTCTATATGCTCGGCGTGGCCGGGTACTTTGTCTACGACCACCTTCTTTGATCGGGAGGCGGCGGAAACCGGTGACCGGCATACCTAATACAGGCCACTAGCCTGAGTGGTCGGCACGGACGATCCGCCCTAAGGCACGATCCCGCGAACGGCCCAGGCGCGGGCCGACAATGAAAAAGGCCGATCCGGCCCATCGCCCAGTACCTTTTCCCGAAGGCGGGCGGCCAGCCTTTGCCTTACGTCGTCGGCCAGGGTTGCGGCATAGGAAGACGTGGGGGTCGCCCCGCCCAGAAACGGCGACCAGTAATCGTCGAAGGAGGCGAAGTCCAAGGCGATTTCCAATCCCGCCGTTTCGACCCTGTCCAGGCCCGCCTGTTCCCACAACCGGGCCAGCGCGCCTTCGTCCGAATAGCCTGGCCGTACGCGCCGGGCCGCTTCCCTGCGTGTCCTTTCGCCGGGGATGACCTCCTGCACGGCCTCCCAGAAGAGTGAAAGCATCGGCATGCCCCGACGAAAGTCCCATTGAGTGGCGGTCAGGCAACCACCCGAGCGCGTGACGCGGCGCATTCGCCCACCGCCATGGGGGCGTCGGGCACCTCTTGCAGTAAGAGGAGCGCGAGAGCGGCATCGAAGCTGTCATTGTCGAAAGGAATGGCCTGGGCATCGCCCAATTCGAAACGGAACCGCGGATCGCGGAGGCGGGCGCGCGCATGGTCGACGTAAGAGGCCACGGGCTCGATCCCGACGACCTCCGCGTCACCAAATTCATCGGCGATTGCGCGGGCCAGCACCCCCGTTCCCGCGCCGACGTCCAGGTACCGTCCGGGCGATCCCAGGCCGGCGAAGCGGACAAACAACGGGGCGAGGCATGCGCTCCAACGCCCCATCCAGCGCTCGTAGGCTTGCGGGTTCGAGAAATCCGTCATGGCGCTAAATCCGGGCCTCCATCTGGCCCAGGACGGCGCCGGCAACGGCGTCGAAGCGTCCGGCGTCGCCGGTGGCGCGGGCGACGATCATCGCCCCCTCGAGGGCGGCAAGGACGAGGCGGGCCTGGTCGACGGCGCGGGTGTCGGAGCGCAGGGTTCCGTCATTCTGACCGGCCACGATGATATCGGTCAGCCAAGCCTCGTTGTCCCGGAAGAAGCCGTTGACTTCGGCCATCACGGGATCGGGCAGGGTGGCGATTTCCGCCCCCAGCATGCCGCATAGACAGAGCCTGTTGTCGGCGCCGAGGGTCTTGCGGAACAGGTCCGCATAGCGCTCTAGGCGCCGGCGCGCGTCGTCCGCCTGCGCAGTGATGTCTTCCAGCGCCTCGTTGAATCGAACGCGGTAGCGCGCCGCCAGCGCCACCCCCAGATCCGCCTTGCTCGGAAAGTGGTAGTGGAGGCTGGCGGTACGGATACCGACGGCGTCGGCAATGTCGCGGTAGCTGAAACCATTGTACCCGCGGGTTTGCAGCAGCCCTTGCGCCACGTCGAGGATGATGTCGGGGGTGATTCCGATCTTCTTCCCCATGGGACTTACCCTACCCTAGTGGCCTGTATCAGCTAAATTGCGCCCATACGACGGCGTTGCGAGGTTTCCGGCCAGGAGCGCGTCGCGCCTTGGTGTCATGCACCACAAGCGGCGCGCGACGACGCCCGGAAGCCTCGCAACGCCGCCCTTCGGGTCGCTTTTCCCTTCCCCTCGGGGTGTCGGGAAGGCTTCCCGATGGGCCGCCATCGCCTGCGCCTCCCCTCCTACCGAGGAAACGGGAAAAGCGATCGTATGGGTGCACTTTAGCTGATGCAGGCCACTAAATGGCCTTCCTTCAAATACAACAGCGACCCCTCCCGGCTGAACGGACCGTGGACGGTGCCGGGCGGAAGGCGCAGCCACGTGCCTTTCGGATAGACGCCGTGTTCATCCTCGAGCGTCCCTTCCAGGACCAAGACCTCGGCGCCCCCGTCATGGGTAAGACGGTCGATCCGGGCGCCGGGTGCGAAGCGCACCAGGGAGACCTTCTCCGCGCCGAACGCGTGCAAGGGGACGATGCTCACGCCCTCCGCCCCTGCCGGAGTCCACCCGGCGGTGTTCGTGTCGACAATCACCGGCGTGGCGTCGCCGGGATCGAATTGCTGGAGCTTGACGAAGATGGTGGTGCCGTCGGTGCTGTGGGGGGCGTGCCGCGAGCCGGGCGGATTGCGGACGTAGGTTCCCGCCGGATAGTCGGCGCGCTCGTCGGAGAACGTGCCGTCGAGCACAAGGAACTCCTCGCCGTTCACATGGACATGGGGGGAAAAGCGGCTGCCCGGCGCATAGCGCACCACGCTCGTCGCCCGGCGGTCGCCGTCCTTGCCGTCGCGTTCCAGCATCCGCCGCCTCACCCCCGCCATCGGCGAGTCCACCCAGTCCATGGCCTCGGTGTGCAGGACCGCGCGCCGGGACAGATCGGCATTGATTTGCATCGCTCCTCTCCTTCAGGCGCCGGCGCTCGGCCGGCTCGACACCTGGTCATACCAGCGCTGCAGGTTGGTGTACGCTGGCGGAATCCCGATCTCGCAGAACTTGGCGTAGTCGATCCCGCAAAGCGCCGTGATGTCGGCGATCGAGAAGCGCTCGCCGGCGATGAATTGGCGGTCGGCGAGTTCCTGGTCGAGCCAATGCATGGTCGCAATGGCGCGCTCCCGATTCTTTTCACCCCACTCTTTGTTCTGATAGGACTCGAGCGCTCCGAGCCCCGGCGTCGCGTGGTGGAAATAGGCGCCGACCGCGTTCATGAGGCCATCTTCGACGCGCCGCTGCCACATGTCGATCGCCGCCTGTTCCTTGGGTGTTCGCCCCATCAGCGCGGGCTCGGGGTGCACGGTTTCGAAGTAGCGCGAAATCGCCGTGGTCTCGCCGATGTAGGCACCGTCGTCGAGTTCGAGCAACGGCACCGTGGCGCTCGGATTCTTGGCTTTAAAGGCGTCGGTGCGATGCTCGCCTTCCGGCACGTTGACTTGCTCGAAGGTGATTCCGTCGATGCCCTTCTCGGCGAGAAACATCCTTACACGCCGCGGGTTGGGAAAGGCTTGGTACTCGTAAATCTTCATGGCGGTCCTCTTTACGTTCCTTCGGTTATCCGTATGCAATGTCTCTATCTAGTAGTAGGTAAACAAACCATACCAACGGAGATTGGTCGGGTCAAGCGGGAATGAAAAAAAGTTTTGGGCGGAATTCGACTCCCTTCTCGTGGCGACGGCGAAGGTGCGCGGCTTCACGCTGGTCACCCGCAACGTCATGGACATCGAGCCGACGGGCGTCGCCTGCATCAACCCCTGGGACAGCCGATAATCGTTGTTTATGGGGTTCCAGGGGCGGTTGGCCCTTGGTGGGGATCAAAAGGGGCAACGCCCCTTCGGTTGCCTTTTGAATGGCCCGGAAATTCCTGCTTCGCGTATGACCGGTGCGCTCAATCCGCCAGGCCCGCCTTACGCAGGCCCTCGACGAAGCCGTCCAGGTTCCTGTAGCCGGAGACCGGATAGATCGCCTTGAGCCGCGAGATCGTCATGGCCGGATCGAGCTCCAGGGACCGGGCGACAGCGGCCCCGGCCTCCTCGGTCCGCCCCAGGTGGGCGCAACATGCCGCCAGCACGTGGTAGGCGGGCGCGTTGTACGCGTGTTGCCGGACCGATTTGCGGGCCCACGCCGCGGCCTCTTCGTAGTCGGCGAGCTGCAGGTGGGCCGCGGCCAGGACGCCGTGGGCCACCCACATGGCGGTGTCGAGGGGACTCAGGCGAATGGCGCGGTCGGCGTGCTCGATGGCCGTTTCCGGATCGCCGACGCAACAGCGGACGATGGCGCTGGCGAGCCATGCCCGCGTCGAGTTGGAATTGATCGAAAGCGAGCGGTCGATGTACAGGATGGCGGCGTCGAAATCGCCCTCGACAAGGGCGGCGGTCATGCCCGCCTGCCACAGCACGTAGGGATCGGTGTTGTCGGCCTTCAGCCCCGCCTGCGCCAGGCGGATGCATTCGGCCTTGTCCTCGTCCGAGAGCACCGTCCCCCGAAGCATCACCTGCCGGCGGTAGAACCAGGAGGCGCAGGCATAGGCGCGGGCGTAATTGGGATCGACCTCGATGGCCTTGCGGAACAGCCGCAGGCCTTCGGCCGTGTCATCGGGGTTCAGTTTGTTCATGTGGGCCAGGCCGCGCAGGGTGTAGTCGTAAGCATCAAGGCTTTCGGGGCGCTTCTGGCGGATGCGCTGGACCTCGGCGCGCAGCAGCTGGGGCTCGATGGCGCCGACGACGCTTGCCGTGATCTCGTCCTGCAGATCGAAGATGTCGTCCAGCGCGCCGTCGTAGCGGTCCGCCCAGACGTGGTTCCCGGACGCGGCCTCGATCAGTTGGGCGGTGACGCGGACCCGGTTTCCCGCCTTGCGCACGCTGCCCTCCAGCACGTAGTGAACGCCCAGTTCGCGGCCAACCCGCTTCATGTCCACCGCCTTGCCCTTGTAGGTGAAGGACGAATTCCGCGCGATCACGAAGAACGACTGGACGTTGGAGAGCGCCGTTATGATGTCCTCCACGATGCCGTCCGCGAAATACTCCTGTTCCGGATCGCCGCTCAGGTTGGCGAACGGCAGCACGGCGATGGAGGGCTTGTCGGGCAGGGTCAATGGCTCGGTGGAAACTCCGATGCCGGGGCTTGCCACGGGTGAATCGGGGAGCCACCGCCAAACCCTGACCGGCACGGCGATGTTCTTGACCGTCTGCTCGCCCAGATCCTCGAATGCCAGGTCGAGCTTGCCTTTGACTTGGTCGTGGACGGACCCGCTGATGCAGATGCCGCCCGGTTCGGCGAGACCCTCCAGACGCGCGGCTATGTTGACGCCATCACCGTAAATGTCGTCGCGATCGACGATGACCTCGCCGAGATTGATGCCGATCCGGAACCGCAGTTTGCGGTCGTCGGGGTGATCCCGGTTACGCGCCTCGAGCTCGCGCTGTACCGCCGCCGCGGAGGTCAAAGCGGCAACCACGCTGGTGAACTCCGCTAGCACGGCGTCGCCGGCGTAGTGCACGACGCGCCCATCATGGCTTTTGATCGAGGCGGTGAACACATCGAGATAGGCGTCGAGGATCCGGTGCGTTCCCTCCTCGTCGGCACCGGTCAGCCGGCTGTATCCGGCAACGTCCGCATACAGAATCGCGGCAAGTTTACGTGTGATAGTCACTTGCGCCATGCCCCCCCACACGACAGACTCGGCGGATAATTTTTAGACCTCTTCCGCGAACAAATCCATTTCGAGGCGAGGCGGTATGGATTGCCGCCTTTCGCCTGTGCGGAAGTTACTGGGTTTTCCGCACACCGCACCGGGAACCACGTTTCGGCCGCTACCCCCCGCCCTTCGGCGCCCACCCATCGGCCAGGCGCTCGGCCTCGGCACGCCGTTCGGGCGACAGTTTCTGGGCCAGTTTCTTGCGGTTCCTGATCGCGGCCGCGTGCGCCTGGCGGGCGGCCAGGGTCAGCCACATGAGCGCGCGCACCTCGTCCTTGGCGATGCCGGTCCCCCTGGCCAGGCGGATGCCCATCTGGTTCTGCGCCTTGGCGTAGCCCTGCCTGGCGGCGGCGAGGAACCACCGGGTCGAAGCCCCCGGGTCGTCGTCGACCCCCGATCCGTCGCGGTACATCTTGCCCAGATTGTACTGGGCCTTGCCGAAGCCATTCTTGGCGGCCTTCTCGATCCACCGGAAGGCCCGGTTCAGGTCCTTGGGCACGCCGAAGCCGAAACTGAACATCTTGCCCAGGGAATACTGGGAGCGCACCAGCCCCTGGGCCGCCGCCTTCTCCAGCCAGAACACCGCCTTGTCGTAGTCCTGGGAGAGGCCGGTCCCTTCGATCAGGGCCAGGGCCAGATTGTGCTGGGCCTGGGCGTCGCCGTGCCCGGCGGCTTTCGTCCACCACTGGATCGCCTGGGCGCGGTCGAGGGCGACGCCGCGGCCTTCGTCGTACATGACACCGATGTTGAACTGGGCGCGCGCGTCGCCGGCGTCGGCGAGCGGGCGCCAGGCCTCGAAGGCGCCGGGGAAGTCGCCCCTTTGGTAGGCGCGCCAGCCGGCCTCGAAGTCGGCCCGGGCGGGGGGCGCGTACAGGCCCATTAGAATCCCCGCGCCCAGGAGGACGGCAACGCCGGCCGCTTTGGCCGCCCTGGTCACGGACACCGGAAGTTTCCCTGATCCCCGCATGGTCCTATCCCGTTCTGCACACGGTGCACCCGCCCTTCACGACGCCTTGACCGGGAACTTGCCCACCCGCAGGCGCAGCGCCTCGATCAGACCGTCCACCCCCTGGCGGCTGACCAGGGCCCGGAACTCGGCGCGTTGCGTGGCGATCATGCTTATGCCCGCGACGATCACGTCCAGGATCTTTAAACCATTGGGACCGCTGCGGATGCGCCAGCCGGCCATCAACGGCGGGCCGCCCGAGCGCCCGATTTCCGTCGATACCAGGGCGTCGCGCTTGCCCAGCGGCCCCGCCTTGATGATCTTGAACGTCTCCCCGGCATATCCGCCGAGGCGGCGGGCGTAGGTCCTGAGGACGAACTCGGAAAACACGCGCTGGTATTCGGCGCGCTGTTCCTGCGTCGCTTTCCGCCAGGCCTTGCCGAGCACGAATCGGCCGATTTTCTGCAGATCGAAGTTCTCCCGCATCACCTGGCGCACCTTGGCTTCACGCTGATCCAACGTGGCGCCCTGGTCGCGCAGGACCGCAAGCGTCTCGGTCGCCATTTTCTCGAGGAAGTGCGCGGCCTGTTGCGGCGACGTCTTCTCCGCCGCCCCGGCGCCCGTGGCGGGCAGCGCCGCGAGGCAGGCCAGGGTTATGGCCAGTAGACAGCGACGCCCGATCATCACCACCCCGATGCCCCCATCCGCGTTGGGCCGGGGGCGAAAGCGGTAGACGCTCCCGCACCCCGGGTGCCCATGGCCGAAAACCATAAGGTGCACGGCCCGGCAATGCAATTCGCGGCCGAACGCCCTGACCGGTGCGCTTAAGGGGTTGGCTGCGAACGGCGGGCGAGCAGGCGGCGCCGGGAGGCCCGCCGTTTGGAAGGAGTCCGGTCCATGGGAGTACTAGTTGGGCCGGTCGAGGCCGAGCGCCGCGGCACCGAGGATACGCCCCGTTTCGGTGGACTGAACCAGCACCGCGCAGGCCCGGCCGCCCCCCGGCACCATATCGGGCACCGTGATGGGCATGTCCAGGGCCTTGCCACGCCAGGTGGCGATGCGGCTCAGCCGCCGCACGACGTTGTAGTTGCGCAGCTTGCGGCCCCTGTTCTCGCCGCGTCTTACCGGCGTCAGGTGCTCGCGGTCGAAGACGACGAGCCAGACGGCCGCCTCTTCCGCCGCCGCCCCCTTGGCCGGTGCGTCCGCAATGAACAGGCGCACGGCGCCGTCGCCGCCTTGGCGGAGCTCGACGGAAATCCGCGCCAGGGCCCGGTTCTTTTCAATCCTGTCGAGAACGGCGGAGCGGTCCGACCCGGTGGCGTGGGCCGCGCCCTGGATCACCATCTGGGGCGTATAGACATACCTGAGGCCCAGTTTCCGCGAATAGTCCCGCTGGCGGCGGGTGTGGTCGGCGCTGGCGAACGGGTCCTTCCAGCCGATGTAATCCCAGTAGTCCACGTGGAAGGACAGGGCCAGCACGTCGTCGCGCCCGGCGAGCTCGCCGAGGAAGGCGTCGGCGGGCGGACAGGACGAGCACCCCTGCGAGGTGAACAGCTCGACCACCGTGAGCGGGCGCTCGGCCGCCGCCAGCGAAAACGGCGCCGCCGCCAGGGCGAAGACCAGAATCAGGGATTTGATCGCGCGGACCATATGGCTGACCATACGGCTAGAGATACGCCATTCCGCCGCAGACCACCAATCACATGGCGGTGAGCGGCATGTGAGATGCCGGCTTCAGACCGCCGCGGCCAGGTTGCCGAGCACGTAGGGGAGGATGCCGCCGGCGCGGAAGTATTCGGCCTCGTCCACGGTATCGATGCGGCAGAGGAGCGTGATCTCGTCGGTGGCGCCGCCGGCGCGCCGGATGCGGCACGCAATCTCCATGCCCGGCGTGATGCCCGCCTCCAGCCCGGTGATGTCGAAGGTCTCGGTCCCGTCGAGGGCCAGCGTCTTGCGGGTGACTCCGTCGGTGAACTGCAGGGGCAGCACGCCCATGCCCAGCAGGTTGGAGCGGTGGATGCGCTCGAAGCTCTCGACGATCACGGCCTTGACGCCGAGCAGCAGCGTTCCCTTGGCGGCCCAGTCGCGCGACGAGCCGGTGCCGTATTCCTTGCCTCCCACGACAACCAGGGGCACGCCTTCCGCCTGGTACTTCATGGCCGCGTCGTAGATGGACATGAGCGCGCCGTCCGGCATGTGCCTGGTTACGCCGCCCTCGGTGCCCGGCGCCACCTCGTTGCGGATGCGGATGTTGGCAAACGTGCCGCGCATCATGACCTCGTGATTGCCGCGCCGCGAACCGTAGGAGTTGAACTCCCGCGGGTGCACCTGGCGTTCCACCAGGTACTCGCCCGCCGGGCTGTCCTTCATGATGGCGCCCGCCGGCGAGATGTGGTCCGTGGTCACCGAATCGCCGAGGATCGCCAGCGGCCGGGCCCCGGTGATGTCGGCGAAGTCCTCCGCCCCGTTGCCGGAGCCGGCGAAGAACGGCGGGTGCCGGACATAGGTGCTGGAGTCCTGCCAGCCATAGGTGCCGCCGCCGGCCGACTTGATTCCCTGCCACTCGGTGCCGCCCTGAAAGACGTTGGCATAGCGCTGGCGGAACATCTCCGGGCTCAGCACCTTGTCGATGACGTTGCGGATGTCCTCGTTCGTCGGCCAGATGTCCCTCAGGTACACCGGCCCGCCGTCGTCGCCGGTGCCGAGGGGATCGTGCAAAAGGTCCACCTTCATGGAGCCGGCCAGGGCGTAGGCCACCACCAGGGGCGGCGAGGCGAGGTAATTGGCCCGGGTCAGCGCATGGATGCGGCCCTCGAAGTTGCGGTTGCCCGAGAGCACGGCGGCGACCGTCAGGTCTCCCTCTTCGATGGCGCCGGCGATGGGCTCGGGCAGCGGTCCGGAATTGCCGATGCACGTCGTGCAGCCGTAGCCGACAAGGTTGTAGCCGAGCCCGTCCAGCTCCGCCTGCAGGCCCGCCGCCTCCAGGTAGTCGGTGACCACCTGCGACCCCGGCGCGAACGACGTCTTGACCCAGGGCTTGACGGCGAGGCCCCTGGCCCGGGCGTTGCGCGCCAGCAGCCCGGCGCCGACCAGCACCGAGGGGTTCGACGTGTTGGTGCAACTGGTGATCGCGGCGATCACCACGGCGCCGTCCTTGAGGGTGTAATCGGCCCCGGCCACCGGCACCTGGCGTTCGTCCGCCCGGCCGGAAAGATCAGGCAGGTCCTCCGCGAACGCAGACGCGGCCTTGCTCAGGGGGATGCGGTCCTGGGGCCGCGTCGGCCCGGCCAGCGACGGCTCGACCGCGCCAAGGTCGAGCTCCAGGGTATCCGTGAACACCGCATCCGGCGTGCCCGGGTCCCACCACAGGCCCTGGGCCTTGGCATAGGCCTCGACCAGGGCGACCTGGTCCGCCTCGCGGCCGGTGAAGGCGAGGTAGGCCAGCGCCTCCGCGTCAACGGGAAAGAAGCCGCAGGTGGCCCCGTATTCCGGGGCCATGTTGGCGATGGTCGCCCGGTCGGCGAGGGTCAGGTGGTCCAGGCCGGGGCCGTGGAACTCGACGAACTTGCCGACCACGCCGTGGCCCCTCAGAATTTGCACCACGGTGAGCACCAGGTCGGTGGCCGTGGTGCCTTCCTTCAGCCTGCCGGTCATCTTGAAGCCGACGACCTCCGGGATGCGCATGGAGATGGGCTGGCCGAGCATAGCCGCCTCGGCCTCGATGCCGCCCACCCCCCAGCCGAGCACGGAAAGGGCGTTGATCATGGTCGTGTGGCTGTCGGTGCCGACCAGGGTGTCGGGATAGGCGACGGTGGCGCCGTTCTTTTCCGTGGTCCACACCACCCGGGCCAGGTATTCCAGGTTGACCTGGTGGCAGATGCCGGTGCCCGGGGGCACGACGCGGAGATCCTTGAACGCCTCCTGGCCCCAGCGCAGGAACTCGTAGCGCTCGCGGTTGCGCTCGAACTCCATCTCCACGTTCCTGCGGAAGGCGTCCGGGTTGGCCGAGGAATCGACCGTCACCGAATGGTCGATGACCAGATCGACCGGCGACAGCGGGTTGATCTTGTTGGGATCGCCGCCGATGGCGGCCATCGCCTCGCGCATGGCGGCCAGGTCGACGATGGCGGGCACGCCGGTGAAGTCCTGCATCAGGACCCGCGCCGGGCGGAAGGCGATCTCGCGGTCCGAGCGGCGGTCGGTCAGCCATGCCGCCACCGCCTTGATGTCGTCGACGGTGACCGTGCGCCCGTCCTCCCAGCGCAACAGGTTCTCCAGCAGAACCTTGAGGGAGTACGGCAGACGGGAAATGTCGCCAAGCCCGGCCTCGGCGGCGGCCTGGAGGCTGAAATAGTCGTAGCGCTTGCCGCCGACCGCGAGGGTACGGCGCACCCCGAGGGTGTCTTGACCGAATGCGGACACGGCTGCCTTCCTTGTTCGTTGGAGCAAACGACCCATGACAGGCGACACGACGGATGTCGGCGCCCCGCCGACCATTTCTCGTGTCACCTGTTATACCGTGGAATATGGTCCATGGACGGGGTGCATTCAACACGCCCGTGCGCACGCCATCGTGGTAGCCGCCCCGCCCGGCGGCGGTTTGCCGGCCGGGCCTGCCGGACCGGGCGCCCAAGATTTTCCCCGAAATGGGCATAAATTCGCCACATTTGGGATTTACCGTCCCTGCCAATAACAAAATCCTCATTACCCCAACCAGAGACTCCCCTCTCTGGCCCCGGCCGGTTTTTTTTGCCCGCCCGGTAGGGGCCAGGGGCCGCCGCCCGAACGGGCGCGGCGCCGCGGGCCCATGTGGGAGCCTTCATTTTTCGCCGGTTTTGCTTTACGGTGCGCCGTCGCCGGCGCGGCGACCCCGCGCAAGAAATTGGCCATCAACAGCATGGCACCACCCACAAGGACACACGGGTTAAAAGTTCATCCAATATTCCCAAGGACGGGGAACGTTTCGAGTAGCCAGTAAGAGAACTCGGTTAGGTGGCCTGACACCATGGCTACCCCCATCAGGACCATGACGCCTCCGGCGAAGATGTGCAGGAACCGCCCCGTCCGTCCGAACGATTTGAGACGCCGCACGATACCGCCGGTGAACAACGCCCCCGAGCGACATCTCCTAGTCAGCCATTCTCCTACTGGGTCGCCCCGTGATCCGGCGACGGGCTGATTGGCATTTGAGCATCATGGTTTTCCATCATCTTCTGCATCATCTGGTTGCAGGTGGCCATCATCTGGCTCACCTGCCCCATCATGTTCATCATGCCTCCTTGACCCATCTGGCCTCCTTGACCGCCTTGCATCATACCGCCCTGGCCCATCATCCCCTGACCCATCATCGAGCCTTGGGAGCCGCCGGTGTCATGCGCGTATACGAGCGGCGCGCCGCCGAGTCCGATGACCAAGGCGCTCGCGACCGCCAGTGTTTTCATATCCAATTTCATAGTGGTTCCTTTCTTTCCAATGTTGGGTTGATTGTGTGGAGACAGGGAGTAGCACCCTCTGCCTCACGGTTTTCAGAAACGCTTGTTTTACGTGGGGGTTGCTGACCCCGGACGGCCCCAAACCGGCGCCGTCGATGGGAATCATAGGCACGAGGGTGCGGAGGAGCCTTGACCCACGTCAAATGTGGAAAAAAATTTGGAAGTGACCGTCCTGGCCTCGATCAAGGGCGGGGAGGAGCCCCAATTGGACGCGGCATGGCGTCCGCTGGGCCGTATGGGCGACGCTTGACCAAGATCAAAGCCGAACACGCCCCTTTCCGGTATGCATTCAAGCGGAATTTGTATGTACATGTGGGAGAGTATTCATGACGAAAATCTTAGATGAGCTCCGAGACGACCATCGGAACCTGGCCCGGTTGCTTGACCTCCTTGGCCGGGAATTGAAAACGTTCAAGGAGGGTGGACGCCCCGACTACGACCTGGTGGAGAACATTCTGGAGTATTGCCTGCACTATCCGGACCTCTGCCACCACCCCAAGGAGGACCTGATATTCGAGAAACTGCAGGCCCGTGACCCGCCTACCGCCAATATCATCGGCAACCTGAAACTCGAGCATAAGGAACTGTCGACCTTGACGTGGCGGTTCTCGTCCGCCGTCAGGAACGTGCTCGACGACGAAATGTTGCCCAGGGACTGGTTCCTGGACGTGGCCAATGATTATCTCAGCTTCTCGCGCAATCACATGCAGATGGAAGAGGTCCTGTTCTTCCCGGCGGCGCGCAAGACCCTGACGCCCGAGGACTGGGCCGAATTGGACGACACCTGGGAGATGGTCGAGGACCCGCTCTTCGGAGAGGAGATACAGAAGAAATACGAGGGGCTCTACCAGGAAATCACGGCGTTGGAAGAGTAGTCCACGGAACAGAGCGAAGATCCGGCGTGGCGGTCACGACTCGGCCTAGGTCTCCAGCTCCCCGATCAGATCCTCGATCCGGGCCACATGCACCCGACGGCCGGAAAAGTGGGCGATGTCGTCCTCTTCGAAGCTGCGAATGGCCCTGGACATGGATTCGGGCCGGATGCCGATCATCGCCGCCATGTCCTGGCGGGACAACGGCAGTTCCAAATTCAGCGCCCCGTCCTCGCCGGCAACCCCGTAACGGTCCTTCAGCACCAACAGGAGGTGGGCAAACCTCGCGCGGACGGGGAATGTCGTGCTTTGCAGGACCTTTTCCTCGGCGTCATCGAGGTCCCTTGCCGCGTGTTTCAGAAACCGCAGACCGAGAGTCGGATTTTTCTCCAGCAAGGAGCGCACAGTCGTGCCACTGACTGAACAGATGA
>JACZQZ010000191.1 GCA_022545455.1 Pseudomonadota bacterium | reverse complement strand
GGTGCATCGTCAAAACTTTTCGACGCCCTCCGACGGGCCGCATACGCGACCGCAACGGCGGCTTACCAAGGCTTTCGGACGGCGTCGCGCACGCTTCGCGATGCCCCGCATCGCCACAGCGCACGCTCCTAGCCGAAAACCTTGGTAAGCCGGCTCGTCGGGTCATGATCAGCGCCCCTTGGTATTACCGTCGCCCAATCAATGAAGTCCATCCCGGAATTGTCGGCCGCGGCGTTCATGCGCCGGGTCGTGGCGGAGATCGAGGATGCGCGCGCCGCCGGGGCGAGTGATCCCGGGCGCATCGCCGAGTCTCTGAACGCCCGCGGCTTCACCACCCGGAAAGGCCGTGCATGGACGGCCGAGACCGTCGGCAAGTTCCTCAAAAGTCCGGGCGCCAAGCGGTTTGGACTACCGGAATAGGAGCCATCAATAATAAATTGAGGCCCGATTTTCGATCTTCAGCGCCATTCCCGTTTGGCAATCTGTCCGGGCCTATGACAGGTACCGCTGCTTCAAATGGGCCTTGAATGCCTGGGCGTCGAGGGGCCGGCCCGTGGCCTGCACAAGAAGGTCGCGGGTGGAGAGCAGCGAGCCCTTGGCATGCACGTTGTCCGTGAGCCATGCCAGCAGGGGTTTGAAATCCCCCCGTGCGATACCCGGTCGGATGGCGGAGTCGGCCTTTGTGGCGGCGTCGAACAGTTGCGCCGCGGCGATGGCGCCGAGGGTGTAGGTGGGGAAGTAGCCCCACGCGCCGTCGTACCAGTGCTGGTCCTGAAGGCAGCCGTCCGCGTCGTTGTCCGGGGCCAGGCCCAACAGGTCCTTCATGGCGTCGTTCCACGCACCGGGCAGGTCGGCGGCCCGCAGGTCCCCGGCGATCATGGCCGTCTCCAGGCGGTAGCGCAGGATGACGTGGGCCGGATACGTGACCTCGTCGGCGTCGACCCGGATCAGGCTGGGTCCGACCCGGGTGTACAGGCGGTACAGATTGTCCGTCTCCCAGGCCGGGCCGGCGGCGCCGAAGGCCTCGGCCATGAGCGGCGCGGCAAAGGTCAGGAACCCATGGGACCGGCAGACCTGCATCTCGATGAGCAGCGACTGGCTTTCGTGCAGGCCCATGCCCCGGGCCAGGCCCGCCGGCTGGCCGCGCCACGCCGCCGGCAGCCCCCGCTCGTAAAGGGCGTGGCCGGTCTCGTGCAGTACCCCCATGAGGCTTGAGGTGAAGTCGCTCTCGTCATAGCGCGTCGTGATGCGCACGTCGTCCACCGTGCCGCCGCAAAACGGGTGCAGGCTCACGTCCAGGCGGCCGTGGTCGAAGTCGAACCCCAGCGCCTCCATCAGGCGCACGGCCAAGGCCCGTTGCCGGTCCACCGGGAAGGGCCCCTCGGGCACCGCCACCGCGGGCCCCCTTGCCTGGTGCTCCATAACCTCGCCCAGGAATTGGGGCAGGAAGTCCTCCAGCTCCCGGAACACGGCGTCGATCTCGTCCGACCGGCCGTCCGGTTCGTATTCGTCCAGCAGGGCGTCATAGGGGCTCACGCCCAGGGTCCCGGACTTGGCGGCGGCCACCTCGCGCACCAGGGCCAAAAGCGTCTCCAGGTGCCCGAGCACGGAGGCGAAGTCGGAGTCCGCCCGCGCCGTCCGCCACGCGGTTTCGCACGCCGACTGGGCCTTGGAGAGGGCGTGGACCAAATCCTCCGTAAGGGCCGTGGCGTGGACCCACATGCGCCGCATTTCGCGCAGGTTCGCCGCCGGCCATGCATCCAGGCCCCCCTCGGCGCCCGCCGCCTGCAGAAGATCCCCCGTCTCCGGGTCGGTGAGGATGCCGTGCTGCACCGCCTTGAGGGCGGCAAGCTGATCGCTTCGCGCCCCGGCGCCGCCACGGGGCATCATCGTCGCCCAATCCCAGTGCAGAACGGCCGCGGCGTCATGGAGGAGCGCCAGGCGTTCGAAACGCGTCTCCAGTCGCCGGTACGGGGATTCGGACATCACGGATTCTCGGGCGGATGGGGCGCCGGGCGGCCCCGGACGGCGGCTAAGTACCCTCTATCACAATAGGATGGTACGTGTGATCGTCTTTTCGCGTCTTTTGGGCAGGAAGCGTCGCGCCGGCGATGCGGGGCATCGTCAAGCGGCGCTGACGCCCCCAAAAGGCGCGAAAAGCG
>JACZQZ010000026.1 GCA_022545455.1 Pseudomonadota bacterium | reverse complement strand
AACGCCGCCCTTCGGGTCGCTTTTCCCGTCCCCTCGGGGGTCGCGGGGGCGCCCCCCGCATACGGTGTCGGGGGGACACCCCCCGGTGGCCCCCCGGGGCGTCGGGAAGGCTTGACGATGGCCCCGCATCGCCTGCGCCTCCCCTCCTACCGAGGAAACGGGAAAAGCGATCGTATGGGCGCACTTTAGCTGATGCAGGCCACCAGGCGCGAACGGCCGCCGGTCACGGCGCGCGTCCGGGAGCAACGCCTGCGGCCTTGCTTTTGCGGTCAATTGGGGAAAGGGGCCGCCCGGCGGCGGCAGACCTCATTTTGCGGAAAGTTCGCCCGACTTTGCCGCCGGCTTGCCCTCCGCACCCGCCGATGGTTTGTCGATCTCGTCCACGTCGATATCGAAGCCCAGATCGGGAATGGGTGGAAGGTCCACCTCGGCGCCGTTCCGGATCTCGGCGGCGCGTTTCTGCCGGAACATGCTGCGGATGGCGGCGTAGTAATCGATGGAAGTCTTTCGGATCTGGTCCAGCTCGTCCTTGATTTCCGAATAATCGTGAACGCCGGTGGCCGCGAACAGGCCGTAGGTGATCTCCTCGCGGTCGGTATTGGCGGCCCACCTGGTCAACGGATGGAGGTATCCGTCGACAAGCTTGCCGATGCCGTCCCGCGGGTTCGAGGGGCCGAAAAAGGGAATCACCAGATAGAACCCTTCGCCCACTCCCCAGACCGCCAGCGTCTGTCCGAAGTCCTCGCTGTGCCTGGGTAGGCCGAGGGTCTCGGCCACATCGAAGGTACCCGCCACGCCGACGGTGGCGTTCACCACCGTCCGCTGGGTGGTGATCCACGCGCGCTTCCATTCCCCCTGCAGAAGGTCGTTCGCCAGAATGATGGGCGAGGCGACAAGATGGAGAATGTTGCCGACCGACTTGCGGACGGGATCGGGAACGAAATCCTTATATACCCCCGAGATGGGCCCCAGTATCCATTGCAGGAAGAACTCGTTGAACTCGAAGATGCCGCGGTTCATGGTCTCGAGGGGATCGTTCACGTCGTTCTCCGCCTCTGCCTTCGGCATCGGCTTCGCCTGCGCCAACTCCACCCGGGCCAACGCCACCTGCACCAGCTCCACCGGCGCCAACGCCTCGGAGTCGGGCGGTCCCCACTCCGCGGCCGATGAATCGACAGCGCCGCCAATGGCCATGACCACGACCAGGACGCCGATTACAACAATCCTGTGAAAGTGCTGTATCAACATGCGTCTCCCGAGGACGTCCCGTGAGATTATAAGGACCGGGCCTTCGACGCCTCGCCGACAAAACTGCCGCACGGGAACCCCACAAAAAATGTTTTACGTGAATTTCCCGGCCCCCGCAACCCGCCTAACATAATGCGTTCGCGGGAGTGTTGCGTATTTGACACATATCTTTGGCATGCAATTTCCCTTGACCTCCGCTGACCGTTTCTTGAGGTTCCCCTTGAGGTTCCCATTGTCACCGTCCGGCGCAGGCTTTAACCTTTGCGTCGGCGCTAACTCCTGGGAATGGCGGCATAATGCATCCGAGCTTCTTTGTTCCCAAGGTCCTGGCGGTTCTTTTTGTCCTCGTCGCGGCCATTCCCGCCGGCGCGGCGGAGGTCGAGCCGCGCGTCCTTGTCGAGCGGTTTCAGGGAAATCTGCTGGCCGTGATGAAGGAGGCCGAAACCCTCGGTGTAAAGGGTCGCTACGACCGGCTGGTGTCATCCATCGAGGAAACCTTTTACCTGCCGCTGATGATCCGCATCGCGTCGGGCCCGTACTGGAAAGGGGCCAACCAGACCCAGCGCAGCCGGCTCATTTCCGCTTTCAGGCGCATGAGCGTCAGCAGGGTTGCGACACTGTTTGACGGCTATGCCGGCGAAACCTTCGAGGCCATCGGCGAAAAACCGGGACCGCAAAATACGTTGCTGGTCAAAACCAGGATCGTGATCCCGGACAAATCATCCGTGAACCTCACCTATGTGGCGAAGGCAATCAAAGAAAGATGGCGTCTTATCGACGTCATCGTCGACGATGGCATCAGCGAGCTTTCGGTGCGCCGCTCCGAATACCGGCGTGTGCTGCAAAAAGAAGGCGTCGACGGCCTGATCGCAACCTTGAACAAGAAGGCCGACGAGCTGATCGCCCAATAGGGCGCGGTTCGCCGCACCAGGAATTGGAGGAGCATGCGATGCGTTCCTTCACGCTTAAGGTCCTCTTACTTCTTGCCGGCGTTTTGACGGCGCTTCCGGCCGCGGCCCAGGAGGACCCGGCCCGTACCGTCATCCAACGGTTTCAGCAAGACCTGCTGGCCGTCATGAAGGAAGCGAAAATTCTCGGCGTGACGGGCCGCTACCAGCGGTTACAGCCGAAGATCGAAGAGGCCTTTCACCTGCCCCTGATGATCCGCGTGGCCACCGGCTCCTTTTGGAGAAAAGCGGACAAGGAGCAGCAGTCCCGGCTCGTCGCCGCCTTCAAGCGCTTGAGCATCAGCACCTACGCCAACCGGTTCGACGGCTATTCCGGCCAGGTTTTCGAGATCGTCGACCAGCGCCCGGGGCCGCAAAAGACGGTTCTGGTCAAGACCAGGATCGTGCGCCCGGGTGATTCGCCGGCGCGACTCACCTACGTCGTGAAGGAATTCAAAGGCCAGTGGCGCATCGTCGATATCCTGTTGGACGACGATATCAGCGAACTCGCGGTGCGCCGGTCCGAATACAGCCGCCTGCTGAAGAAAAATGGCGTCGACGCGCTGATCGCGACCCTGAACGACAAGGCCGACGGGCTGGTCGCGCAATAGGCCCCATAACCGGTCCCGCACCACTACACGTGGTATTGGCCCGCACCGCGGACGAACCGGGTGGCCCAGTAGACATGGGCGCCCGCGGCCGCGGCGGGAAGCAGCGCCCACGTCAGGTCGAACACGGCGAGAGCCAAAACGATAAAGCAGAAATCGGCGCGGGCGAATTCGCGAAAGGCGAAGACGAACCATTGGCGTCGGCGTCGGGGCGTCCGCGGCTGGGCCGCGCCCTCCCGGCCGGTCGAACCACCGGGCCTCTGGTCCGCCACCCGATCACGTGGGTCGACGATGATAGAGATTACATAATTGATCGCGCTTCCCGCGGCGGCAATCCATCCCAGCCACAGCCACGCGTCCTCCCCGGTCGTTTCCCTGACCCCGATCCCCAGGGCGGCAAAGAAAAAGGTATGGACCACCGCATCGACGAAGGTGTCGAAATGCATGCCCAACCGGGAAGTCTGGTTCTTGAGGCGGGCGATCTCGCCGTCGCAGTTGTCCAGCACGTAACATATGACCAGGAGGACACCACCAATGATTCCCAACGTCCGGTCTCCCTGCATCATGCACAAGCCGCCGGCCAGTCCGGTCAGCAGGGAGACCGCCGTGATCTGGCTGGCGCGCACTGGCAACTTTGCCAGAACCGGCGTGACGTGAACGGACAGGTGCCGGATCACAGGAAAGACGCTCATCGGGACGCCGTCTTACCCGTTGCCGCCGGCTTAGCCGGCTTAATGGCCATCAGCGCGGGCAACACGACCAAGGTGCAGCCCAGGGTCATGGTGATGGCCACCGTCAACAGCACGCCCATACTCGACGTTCCCGGGTGGCTGGACAAGGCGATGCTGGCAAACGATCCGATGGTGGTCAGGGCACTGAACACGACGGCGCGCGGTGTGCTTGTCCCAAGGACGCCGGCCGACCCGCCCTCTTTGCGCTCGCGCAGCACGAAATGGATCGCGCTGGCCACCCCCAGCCCGAAGAGCAGGGGTAACACGATGACATTGGCGAAGTTGAAGGGAACGCCGAAGAGGACCGACGCGGCCACCGTGAGCACCGCGGCAAGGGTCAGGGGCGCAAACACGAACATGACGTCCCTCAAATTCCGCAACAGCACCGCCAGCAGCACCGCGATGCACGCCGCCGCGAGCATCGCCGCCTGGCGGAACGCGGTGACGACGGCCTTGCCCGCCTCCAGGATGACCACCGGCGCTCCCGTGGCCTCGGGCGCGATCCCTCGCACCGCTTCGACGAAGCGGCCGAGCGCCTCGCTGTCGCGCATGTCTTCCTTGGGGAAGACCTTGAGACGGGCCCGGCCGTCGGCGGCGACCTGGCGTTGTCTCAGGCCGTCGGGCAGATCCGCCAGGGTCACCGGTTCCGCCATCAGGGACTGGCGCAGCGCCCGCAACCGGCCGGGCAGGGCCGACAGCAATCGCGTCTCCAGCTCGTGCAGGGTTGTATCGGTGCCGGGGCCGGCCCCGAAAAGCCTCGAAAACGCGGCGCCCAGGCGGCGGGCTCCCGAACGGGCGGGGCCATCGCGCGGCGAGGCGGCCAGTTGCTCCAGATTGCCGCGCAAGGTCGCCAGAGCCGTCCGCAACTCCTCGATCGTCGGCGGGGCCTTGCGCTCCACCATCGCCAGGGAGGGCGAAAGGAACAACGCCATGGTCCCGATGATCTCCAGCTTCTCGTCTTGATCGCCGGGCACATAGTCGGCCAGCGTTACGGTCTCGTCCACCTCCGCGAGGCCGTTGAGTCTGGCGGCCAATCTGCCGGCCTCGGGCAGGCTTTCCGCGAGGATGGTGATGGAATAGGGGTCGGCGCGGCCGTCCTCCATAATATCGAAAAGGGTGCTCACCGATTCGGTTTGCGGATCCTTCAGGTTCAGGGGGTCGAAATCGAACCGCGCCTGGGGCAAGAACAGCACCGCCCCCACGCCGAGCACCAAGGCGCCCCACGCAATGGGCCTGGCATGGTGCTGGATGAACGGTTGCACCGTGGCCGGCCGGTGACGGCCCGCCGCGTTGGCCGATGGACTCACCGGCGCCAGGGTCAACAGGGCGGGCAACACGGTGGTGTTGGCGAAAAACGCGATGAACATACCGGTTCCGGCGATCAGCCCGAGCTCGGCAAGCCCCACGTAGGCCGTCGGCAGGAAGGAGTAGAACCCGATCGCCGCGGTCACGGCACACAGCATGAGAGCGCCGCCGACCCCCGCCGCGGCCTCGCGCAACGCGGCCGCGTGACCGGCGCCGCGGTCGATCCCTTCCTTGTAGCGCAAGCCGAAGTGGATGCCGAAGTCGACGCTGAGGCCGATGAACAGCACCGCGAAGGCCACCGAAATCAGATTGAGCTGGCCCAAGGCGAGGGTGGCAAAGCCGGCGGTCCAAATCAGCCCCATGATCAGGGTGGCGAGGGTGGCGGCGACCAGTTGCGGAGACCGCAGTCCGACCAGCAGCAGGCCGACGACGAGGGTCAACGACAGGATCGCGGCCAGGCCCATCCCCTCCCGGACACTCCGGAGCTCCTCGTGGGCCAGCGCCGCCGACCCGGTCAGACGGACGCGCACCCCACGCCGTTCGTCCAGTTGCATGTCGCGGGCCAGGTCCCTCACGGCGCCGAGGGCGGCGGCGGCCGGTTGCAGGGACCCGAAATCGAGGGCCGGCTGAATCACGATGAAGCGGCGTTTCTCGCCTTTGCCGCCGGCGTCACCCGTCATCAGTTCCTGCCAGGACAGGTTTCGGAAGCGCCCCGCCGCCTGCGCCCCGACAACCGCGGCCATGACGTCCAGCGCCGTCCCGATCTCGATCGGGACGGCGCCGTCTTCCTTGAGGGATTCGTCGATGACCAGCTCGAGCATCCGGAACAGGCCGCGCAGGCTGGGGTCCCGCCACAGGGTGCCAAGGAACGGCTGCGCCTCGGCCAGCCGGTCGCTGAGGTCGGACAGCTCGTCCACGTCCAGATACAGCAGCCCGTTCCTGCGCATGAACGGCTCGCCCACCAGATCATAGACGTCCCCGAACAGGTCCGGCCGCTCGCGCAACCGCGCGGTCAGCGCCGTCGCTGTGTCTTCCGCCAGGTCCGGGGTTTCCCCGTCGATGACCACCACGATGTTGTCCGAGAACTGCGGGAAGGCTTCGCTCACCGCCCGCGTCTGCCGGCGGAATGGCAGTTCGGGGGAAAGCATGTCGGAGGTATCGGTATTGATGCGGATGTTGGTCGCCACGTAGTAGCCAACGCCCACGGTGCCGAGTACCGAGGCAAGGGTAACGAGCCACGCTGCCCGGCGGACCAGGTCGACCCAGAGGACAAGCATGCGGCGGCAGGTTTCGGCGGCGGCTGTGATCACGATGCGGACCCGTTCGATTGACGCCGCCGCTTATAGCGCCCTTGGGACGAACGGAACAACCCCGCCGCCGGAACCTTGACATCGCCGTGCCCGTGCAACACCTTGGCCGTGGCGCGCGCCGCGGCGACGCGGGCACCGGCCATCAGTTTTTCCGGTTAAGGAGCTTCGAAGGCGGATCATGAAGGGTCTGCCCTGGGATCAGCGAATCGCCCGCGTGGCGGTCAAACCGCTCGTGCGCACGGCGGTGACGCCCAACCACGTGACTTTGGTGACGCTGCTTCTCGCCCTTGCGGGGGCTGGTCTGCTCGCCGTCGGCGAGCCGGCCTTGGCCAACTGGGGCGCGGGGGTATTCGTGCTGGCGCGTTTCCTGGACCACTTCGACGGCGAGCTGGCGCGGCAAAAAGGCATGGTCTCGCGGTTCGGGTACTACTTCGATTACGTCACCGGCGGGTTGAGTTTCGCGGCCCTGTTCCTGGGCATCGGGATCGGCCTTCGCCACGGTCCCCTGGGGGACTGGGCCCTGGTTCTTGGCGTGGCAGGGGCCGTCTCGGCCGTCGTCTCCATGTTCAACAACTTGGGGATCGACAAGCATCAGGGCGGAGACGGGGACAGGGACGCCGTCGGGTATCCCGCCTTCGCCGGGTTCGAACTGGAGGATGGCATCTACCTTCTCGCGCCTATCACCTGGCTTGGTTTCCTGACCCCGTTCTTCGCCGCCGCCGGCGTGGGCGCCGCGGTGTATTGCCTGTGGACCCTGTGGACCCTGATCGGGCTGCGCCGGGGAACCTAAGACTCAGGCGCTCCCGCCGCGGCCCGGCGGCGGAGCAGCACCCGGACAAAGAACATGGCGAAGGCGGGCGCACCGATGGTCGCCGCCACCAGCAGGGGGACCGATCCCCCCAGCCACACCGCGATGGGCACGATCAGAATCGAATCGTCCACGTCGAACCCGGCGATACTCGGCAACTCGGCGGCGCGCTCCCCCGCCACGGCCTCGATGCGCATGACCAACCAGAATATCGCCGCCACCGCAACGCCGGCGACCATGCCCATGGGGATGGCCCACTGGCCGAGGGCGCTCTCCCTCAGGCCCACCCCCAGCCCGACGAACACCAGGGCGTCCGCGGCGGCGTCCGCGATCAGATCGTAGGTATGTCCCCCCGGGCTGGTCTTTCCGGCGAGCCGCGCCAGTTCCCCGTCCGCCCGGTCGAGCACCAGGGACACCACGAAGATGGCGGCGCCGACGTGCTGCCACGGCGAATCGCCGACCGCCAGGGCGCCCGCCGCCGCCACTCCGGTCGCCAGCCTGAGGGTGGTGAGGTGGTTGGGCGTCACCGCAGTCCCGACCAGGGGCCGGACGGCCACCCGCGCGATACGGTGTATCCAGGTGTTGTGGCTTATGGCTTTCTCCCCCGACTCCGCGCCAAACGGACGGCAACCGCCGGGCCCGCCGGCGGCGGCGCAATGTAGCGGGTATTTCCGCCCCGGGGAACAGGACGGCCGTTCTCCGTCCTCGAGAACGGGACATGCCCGCAACGCACGGCGGCTGCCGTCCTGTTGAAGCCGCCGGGCGATCCGAATAGTATGCCGCCGCGCCCCGGCAATTTCCACTCGGCGCGTAGCGTTTTTCACCGTTACCCGCAACCCGTCCTGGACTGAGCGTGCCCATGTTGAAAACACCCGTACTGACGGACCAGCAGATCGGCGATTTCCGGCGCGACGGGTACGTGGTCGTCCGCGGAACGTTCGACGCCGCCGAAATGGGACGGATCGATACCTGGGCGCGGGAGCTCGCCGCACTTCCAGAGAAAGCGGGAAGACACTGGGTCTTCTGGGAGAACAGCCTCATCGAGCCGGACAAGAAGATCGTCAGCCGCATCGAGAACATCTCGCCGTTCCACCCCGGCTTCGCCGAACTGAGCCAGGCGTTGAAAGCGCCGGTAGGGCAGCTTCTCGGCGAGGACGCGGTGCTGTTCAAGGAAAAGGTCAACTTCAAGATGCCCGGCGGCGACGGCTTCAAGCCCCATCAGGATTCCCAGGCCGGATGGGACGCGTATGCGAAGCTGTTTGTCACCGTGCTGGTCTCCATCGACGAGGCGACCGAGGAAAACGGCTGTCTCAAGATCGCGGCCGGGGAACATCAGCGGGGATTGTTCCGCGCCTGGGAGCCGCTGACCGAAGACGACATGGCGGGCATGGATTTCACGTTCTGCCCGACCAGGCCGGGCGATCTGGTCTTCCTCGATTCCTATACGCCGCACGGGTCGGCGTCCAACATGAGCGACACCATCCGGCGCCTGTATTTCGCCACCTATAATCGCCTGTCCGAGGGCGACCACCTGGCCCGGTACTACGCCGACAAGCGCCGGAGCTACCCCCCCGACATCGAGCGCCAACCGGGCAAGGAATACGTCTTCCGCGTCTGAGGACGGGTTTCGCGACAGGCCCTAGTGCCCTACTCCACCCAGGCGATGCGCAGGATGTTGGTGGCGCCGGGGGTGCCGAAGGGCACGCCGGCCGTGATCACCAGCCGTTCGCCCGGGCTGGCGAACCCCTCTTCCGAGGCAACGCGGATGGCGTCGTTCACCATCTCGGCGAAGCTGTGCAACTCGCGCGTCAGCACCGGGTGGACGCCCCATACCATGGCCAGAAGCCGCGCCGTGGCGGGGTTGGGGGTGAGCCCGAGGATGGGAACATTGGGCCGCTCGCGGGCGGCGCGGAACGTGGTCGAGCCGGTCGACGTGAAGGTGACGACGGCCGCCGCCGCGACCGTGCCCGCCACCTGGCGGGCGGCGGCGGTGATGGCGTCCGCCGCGGTGGCCTCGGGCGCGTGGCGTTCGGCTTCCATGATCTTGCGGTACAGCGGGTCGCGCTCCACCCGGTAGATGATGCGGTCCATCATGGCGACCGCCTCGGCCGAATACTCGCCCACCGCGGTTTCCGCCGACAGCATGACCGCGTCGGCGCCATCGTAGACGGCGGTGGCCACGTCGGAGGCCTCGGCCCGGGTGGGCGTGGGCGAATGGACCATGGAATCCAGCATCTGCGTCGCCACCACCACCGGCTTGCCGGCGTGGCGGCAGGTGCGGATAATGAGCTTCTGCAGGCCCGGCACATCCTCGGGCGGGACCTCGACGCCCAGGTCCCCGCGCGCCACCATCACCGCGTCCGCCAGGGTCACGATCTCGTCGAGGTGATCGATGGCGGCCGGCTTTTCCAACTTCACCATGATCGCGGCGCGGCCGGCGATGAGCTTGCGCGCCTCGGCCACGTGCTCGGGCAGTTGCACGAACGACAGGGCGATCCAGTCGACGCCCAGATCCAGTCCGAAACGCAGGTCCCCGCGGTCCTTTGCGGTCAGCGCCGAGATGTCCAACACGGCGCTTGGCACGTTCACGCCCTTGTGGTCCGACAACTCGCCGCCGGTGATCACCTTGGTCTCGGCGAAATCGAGACCGCAGCGCACCACGCGCAGGCGGATCTTGCCGTCATCCACCAGAAGGTCCGTTTTGGGCTTGAGCGCCGCGAAAATCTCCGGATGGGGCAGCGGCGCGCGGTGTTTGGTACCCGGCTCCCCGGACAGGTCCAGGCGGAAGGCATCGCCGGCCTGCACGAAGGCCCGCCCGCCTTCGAATTCGCCCACCCTGAGCTTCGGTCCCTGCAGATCCAGCATGATGCCGATGGGGCGGTCGTAGCGCTCTTCCAGCTTGCGGATGGCCGCGAAACGCCGCTTGTGGTCGGCCCGGATTCCGTGACTGAAATTGAGCCGGAACACGTCGGCCCCCGCCTCGAACAACTTGGCGATACGCGACTGGGTGGATGTGGCCGGACCCAGGGTGGCGATGATCTTGGCGTTCCGTCGGCGTCGCATGGCGGAACCATAGGCCCCGGTCCCCGCCGGTGCCAGAATTTATGCGGGTTTCGGGGGTAATCTCCCGGCCACCGGCGCGCGGAGCCTAGCCGTCGACGAGGATGGCGCGGAAGTCGTTGACGTTGGTGAGTGTCGGCCCCGTGACCACGAGATCGTCGAGGGCGGCGAAAAAGCGATACGCGTCGTTGTCCGCCAACAGGGCGGCGGCGTCCAGGCCCAGCCTCTCGGCGCGTGCCAGGGTGTCCGGACGAACGATGCCCCCGGCGTTGTCCTCGGTTCCGTCGATGCCGTCGGTGTCACAGGCGATGGCGCGCACCTCCGGTTGCCCGTGCAACGCCAGCGCAAGGGCGAGCAGGAATTCCGCGTTGCGCCCGCCCCGGCCCCTGCCCGTGACCGTCACCGTGGTTTCGCCGCCCGACAGAAACACGCACGGAGGGGCCGCGCCCGCCACGGCGGCGGCGCATCCCGGGGCCACCCAGTCAGGGGCCACAAGCGCCTCCCGGCGCGCCGCCCCGAGGGCAATGGCGGCGTGGGCCTGCGCCACCCGGCGGGCTTCGCCCTCGATGCCGTCCCCCAGGATGATCGGCGCGTATCCTGCGGCGCGGGCGGTTTCGGCCGCCGCCTCCAGGGCCATCCGAGGCGTCGCCACCAAGACCGTCTCGGTCCGCTGAAGGCGCTCGTCTCCGGGCTTGAGCGTCTCTTCGCCGGCCCCGCTCAATTGCCTGGAAACCGCCTCCGGCGGCTCGATGGCGTACTTCTCCAGAACCGCCCTGGCGTCGGCAAAGGTGGTGGGGTCGGCGACCGTGGGGCCCGACGCGATCACCGCCGGGTCGTCGCCGGGGACATCGGAGATGGCCAGGGTGACGACCCGCGCCGGGAAGGCCGCCGCCGCCAAGCGCCCGCCCTTGACGGCCGAGAGGTGTTTCCTCACGCAGTTCATCTCGGAAATGGTCGCCCCGGATTTGAGCAGCGCCGCGTTCACCGCCTGTTTGTCCTCCAGGGTCAGGCCGGGCGCCGGCAGGGCGAGAAGCGCCGACCCGCCGCCGGAGATCAGGCACACCACCAGGTCGTCCGCCGAGAGCGCCCCGACCGTTTCCACGATGCGCGCCGCCGCCGCCCGGCCGGCGGCGTCGGGTACCGGATGGGCCGCCTCCACCACCTCGATCGCCCGGCACGGCACCGCGTGGCCGTAGCGGGTGACGACCAGGCCCGAAAGGCGGCCCGGCCAGTGCTCCTCCACCGCCCGCGCCATGGCCGCGGCGGCCTTGCCGAACCCCACCACCACGGTCCGGCCCTTGGGCCGAACGGGAAGATTGGCCGGCACGCAATGGGCGGGCTGGGACACGGCCACGGCCCTATCGAACATGGATCGGAGAAGCTGATCGCCCATCGCCCGTTCCCCGGCCCGCTGGGTGCACGTGAATGCCGGCCCCCATATTAGAGGGATGGCGGAACCGTCCGCACAAAAATTGTCTGCCCGGAGCCGAATACCTGACGGGTAACCCCAATGGATAGTTCCGGTCATGCGGGCACATACGATACGATGGACCCTTCCGCGAACAACCGCCGGGACCGACGGGCGCCGTCCGTCGCGGCCACACGAAACCGGTGGTTTCCTGTGATTGCCGGAAAGGAAGGTTGAGGTTGCAAACCCAGCGCGACACCGTCGCCGGCCAGAACGACGCAGAGGCCCTCAAGCACGAGCTGGTGGGCCTGTTCCAATACATCCGGCGGGTGCGCCAGGAGATCGCCGCCATCTACCGTCCCGCCGACGGCGACCATCAGTTCGACAGCATGGCCGACCAGCTTGACGCCATCGTCGGGGCCACCGAGGAAGCGACCAACACGATCATGGAGGCCATGGAAAACAACGACGAAATCCTGGCCGGGCTGAGGGAGGGGATCACCGATGCCGACCACCTTGCCTGCCTTGACAGGATCGGCGCGAACGGCGCCGCCGTTTTCGAGGCATGTTCCTTCCAGGACATCACCGGGCAAAGGGTGTCCAAGGTGGTCAAGTCGGTCGCCTATGTGGAGGAGCGGATCAACGCCCTCATCGAAATCTGGGGCAAGGACGAAATCGAGAATGTCGACGTCAGGCCGGAGCGGGAAAAGACCGCCGACGAGAAGCTGACGCACGGCCCCCAGCTCGCGGGCGAGGGCATCACCCAGGACGAGATCGACAAGCTGTTCGACTAGAACCTTCGGCGCCGCCGCCAAATTCCTGTCCCGCGCCCGGTTGGCCGTGGTAGGGTCCCCTCCACGGTTTCAATCCTTCCACGAACGCAGAACGGAGCAATGACCCGCCTTGGCTTTCCCGTGTTCGCCCTTCTTTTCGGTATGCTTGCCACGGGCACGGGCGCACAAGCGGCGGGCCCCGGGGATATGGTGTATCTGGACCTGAAGGATGGCCGCGTGGTCATCGAAATGCGCCCCGACCTGGCCCCGCGCCACGTGGCGCGCATCAAGGAGCTGGTGGGCCAGGGATTTTACGACGGGCTGCCGTTCCACCGGGTGATGGACGGCTTCATGGCCCAGACCGGCGACCCGCGCGGCGACGGCACCGGCGGCTCGGGGGTCAATATCCCGGCCGAGTTCTCCGACGAGCCCTATGAGCGCGGCACCCTGGGCATGGCCCGGTCGAGCGACCCCGACAGCGCCGATTCCCAGTTTTTCATCATGCTCAACCGATACCCTTCCCTGGACGGCAAGTACACGGTCTGGGGCAAGGTGGTCGAGGGCATGGACTACGTGGACGGGATCAAGAAGGCGCCGCCCAGTTCGCGCAGCGGCATGGTGGACAAGCCCGACCGCATCGTCCGCATGCGCATGGCGGCGGACGTCAAGGACTAATACCAAGGACTAAGCCTCAAATTCGGAAATTCCGGCGAGCGCGCGGCACACCCCCCTTCCCCCGCGTCCCCTGCGTTTGAATTTTTTCAACGCCGGGGGCGCCGAGGTACACCGGGGGATACGGCAGCGCTTGCGCCATCCGAGGTATGTCCCGATGACAGGCGTACCCGGGGTTTGTGATTCTTAAACCCTACCCCACCTGGCTCAAGGCCGCCTCGATGGCCTCCAGCGCGGCCTGGGCGTGGGCGCCTTCGGGACCGCCGGCCTGGGCCATGTCGGGACGCCCACCGCCGCCCGTGCCGCCGACGGCGGCCGAGCCGGCGCGCACCAGATCGATGGCGCTGATGCGGTCGGTCAGATCGTCGGTCACGCCGACGACGAGGGACGCCTTGCCCTCGTTGACGCTGACCAGCGCCGCCACGCCGGACCCCACCTGGCGCTTGAGGTCGTCGGCCAGGCCCTTCAGGTCCTTGGCCGGTACGCCGTCGAGCAGCCGCGGCGTGAACTTGACACCACCCACGTCCTTCACCTCGCCGGCGTCGCCGCCGCCGGTGGCCATCCGGCGCCGGGCCTCGGCCAGCTCGCGCTCCAGTTTGCGGCGTTCCGCGATCAGGGCGGAGACCCGGGCGGGAACGTCCGCCGGCGCGCACTTGAGCAGGGCGGCGGTCTCGGCCAACGCCGCCTCCTGCGCCGCGTAATAGGCGTGCACGGCGGCGCCGGTGAGCGCCTCGATGCGGCGCACGCCGGCGGCCACCGCCCCTTCGGCGACGATCTTGAACGCCTGGATGTCGCCGGTGTGGCCGACGTGGGTGCCGCCGCAGAGCTCGGTGGAGAAAGCGCCGTCTTCGTCCTCGCCCATGCTCAGCACCCGTACCTCGTCGCCGTATTTTTCGCCGAACAGGGCCAGGGCGCCGGCCTCGATCGCCTCCTCGGGATTCATCAGGTGGGTGACGACCGCGCCGTTGCGGCGAATCTGGGCGCTCACCTGGTCCTCGACGGCGGCGATCTCCTCGGGCGAGATGGCCTTCGGGTGGCTGATGTCGAAGCGCAACCGGTCCGGCGCCACCAGGGACCCCTTCTGGGTCACGTGATCGCCGAGCGTGCGCCTGAGCGCCGCGTGCACCAGGTGGGTGGCGGAGTGATTGGCGCGCAGGCGGTCGCGGCGCTCGGCGTCCACCTCCAGGACCACCTCGTCGCCGACGCCCAGGACCCCGTCCTCCACCCGGACCATGTGGACGTGCACGGCGCCCACCTTCTTCTGGGTATCGGTGACCGTCAGGCGTGCCTTGCCGGCGGCCGTCATGGCGCCGGTGTCCCCCACCTGGCCGCCGGATTCGCCATAGAACGGGGTCTGGTTGACGACGACGGCGGCCGTCTGGCCGGCCCTGGCCTCGGACGTGCGCTCGCCGTCGACGACGATGGCGACCACCTGGCCTTCCGCGGTTTCGGTTTCGTAGCCCAGGAATTCGGTGGCGCCCAGTTCCTCGTGGACGGAGAACCACACCTCGTCGGTGGCCGCCTCGCCGGAGCCGGCCCAGGCCTTGCGGGCCTCGGCGCGCTGGCGCTCCATGGCCGCGTCGAAGGCGTCCGTATCGACGGCCATGCCCTTGGCGCGCAGCGCGTCCTGGGTGAGGTCGAGGGGAAAGCCGTAGGTGTCGTACAGCTTGAACGCGATGTCGCCGGACAACTCGCCGCCGGGGCCGAGGTCCGCCGTCGCCTCGTCGAGCAGCCCGAGGCCCCGGTCCAGGGTTCGCTTGAACCTGGATTCCTCCAGCTTCAGGGTCTCGGCGATCAGGGATTCGGCGCGGACCAGCTCGGGAAACGCCTGGCCCATCTGGGCGACGAGGACGGGCACCAGCCGCCACAGGAGGGGCTCGGTGCACCCCATCAGCTGCGCGTGACGCATGGCGCGGCGCATGATGCGGCGCAGGACGTATCCCCGCCCCTCGTTGGACGGCAGCACGCCGTCGGCGATGAGGAAGCTGGTCGCCCGGAGGTGATCGGCGATGACCCGGTGGGAGACCTGGTGCGGGCCATCCGCATCGGCGCCCGTGGCCTCCGCCGACGCCGCGACCAGGGCGCGAAAGAGGTCGATCTGGTAATTGTCGTGGGTGCCCTGGAGCACGGCGGCGGTGCGCTCCAGCCCCATGCCGGTGTCGACGGACGGTTTGGGCAGGGGGACGCGCTTGTCCGGCGTCACCTGCTCGAACTCCATGAACACCAGGTTCCAGATCTCGATGAAGCGGTCGCCGTCCTCGTCCGGGCTGCCGGGCGGGCCGCCGGGGATGTGGTCGCCGTGGTCGTAGAAGATCTCCGAGCACGGCCCGCAGGGACCGGTTTCGCCCATGGCCCAGAAGTTGTCCGACGTGGGTATGCGGAGAATGCGCCGTTCGGGGAGTCCGGCGATCTTCTTCCACAGGTCGAAGGCGTCGTCGTCCTCGGCATAGACGGTGACGAGCAACCTGTCCCTGGCCAGGCCGTACTCCCCGGTCACCAGCTTCCACGCCAGCTCGATGGCCACGTCCTTGAAGTAGTCGCCGAACGAGAAGTTGCCCAGCATCTCGAAGAACGTGTGGTGGCGGGCGGTGTAGCCGACGTTTTCCAGATCGTTGTGCTTGCCCCCGGCGCGCACGCATTTCTGCGACGTCACCGCGCGCGCATAGTCGCGGGTCTCGAGCCCGGTGAAGACGTTCTTGAACTGCACCATGCCGGAGTTGGTGAACAGCAGGGTGGGGTCGTTGCGCGGCACCAGCGGGCTCGACTCCACGACCCGGTGTCCGTGGCCGGCGAAGAATTCGAGAAACGCCTGGCGAATGTCGTTGACCGTCTGCATGGCCTTTAATCTAGTACCATCCTTTTATGATAGAGGGTACTAGGCCGATTGGGTGCATAAACCAACGCCTGACGTCCCCACGTGCCCATTCGGCCCCCGGCCGCGACGGCGCCGGGAACCGGCGCCGGGCCAAAAAAAACGCGGCCCCTTTCGGGACCGCGCAAGGGAAATCCCCGGGGATCAGGGAGGTTGCTCGCCCGCCTGGACCTCGTTTTCGGTTTCGCTTTCCGCCGTCGCGTCCGCCGTCGCGGGCGCCGCGCGGGCGCCGCATCGGCGTCCAGTCCCGCGCCGCGGCGGATGGCGGTCTCGATGCCGGCCGCCACGTCCGCGTGCTCGGCGAGATATTTCTTGGCGTTCTCGCGGCCCTGGCCGATGCGCTCCGAATCAAAGGAGTACCAGGACCCGGACTTCTCGACGATCCCCGCCTGCAGGCCGAGGTCGATGAGCTCGCCGGTCCTGGAGATGCCCTCGCCGTATATGATGTCGAACTCCACCTTCTTGAACGGCGGCGCCAGCTTGTTCTTCACCACCTTCACCCGGGTCTGGTTGCCGATGACCTCGTCGCGGTCCTTGATCGCGCCGATGCGCCGGATCTCCAGGCGCACGGAGGCATAGAACTTGAGCGCGTGGCCGCCGGTCGTGGTCTCCGGGTTGCCGAACATGACCCCGATCTTCATGCGGATCTGGTTGATGAAGATGATCATGCATCTGGAGCGGGACACCGACGCGGTGAGCTTGCGCAGCGCCTGGCTCATCAGCCGGGCCTGCAGGCCCATGTGCGAATCCCCCATCTCGCCTTCCAGTTCGGCGCGCGGCACGAGGGCGGCGACGCTGTCGATGACGAGCACGTCGATGGCGCCCGAGCGGACCAGGGTATCGGTGATCTCGAGGGCCTGTTCGCCGGTGTCGGGCTGGGAGATCAGCAGGTCGTCCACGTCGACGCCCAGCTTCTTGGCATAGATGGGATCGAGCGCGTGCTCGGCATCGACAAAGGCGCAGGTGCCGCCCTTCTTCTGGGCCTCGGCCACCACGTGGAGCGCCAGGGTCGTCTTGCCCGAGGCTTCGGGCCCGTAGATCTCGACGACGCGGCCGCGCGGCAGGCCGCCGATGCCAAGGGCGATGTCGAGGCTGAGCGAGCCGCTGGGGACGACGTCGGCCTCCACCGTTTCGCGCTGGCCGAGGCGCATGATCGAGCCCTTGCCGAAGGCCCGTTCGATCTGGACGACGGCGGCCTCGAGGGCCTTGTTCCTGTCCATGGCGTCCTGTTCCACGAGACGTAAAACGCTTTGCGGCATGGCTTGGCTCTCTTATTCCATAGGGTGGGACGGGATGCAACCGAAGCCCAATGTACACGTTTTGTTCCCACATGCAACAGGTTTTTGTTAAGCGTTGAAATACAAAGAGAAATCCTCTCCGTATTCGCTTTTTGTTCGGGGAAAATAGGTCGGCGATCGTATGGCCGCCGATCACGAACCGCGCAAACCCGAACCGGGCGGCAGTGGTCGTCACCCCCCCGGGGGTGGCCGCCCCCCCCTCACCCCGCCATCAGCTCCTTGACCATGCCGGCGAGGCCCTTCAGGGTGAACGGCTTGGCCAGGAAGTGGATGGTCGGGTCGCGCTCGATCTCGGCCGCCGCGACGTCCTCGGCGTAGCCCGACATGAGGATGACTTTGACGTCGGGCAACTCGCGCCGCACCCTCTTGATCAGCGTGTGGCCGTCCATCCCCGGCATGACCACGTCGGAGATGATGAGGTCGATGGGCTGGCCGGCGTTGCCGATGACCTCCAGCGCCCCTTCGCCGTTGTCCGCCTCCAGCACCTTGTAGCCCTTGTTGCGCAGCGCCCGGGCGCCGAACATGCGCACCGCGGCCTCGTCCTCGACCAGCAGCACGGTGCCCTCCCCGGTGAGGTCCCCCTCGCCCGCCGGCTCGTCGGGCGGGGCCGGGCGCGCCGCCGCCGGCCGTCCGGCGTCCTGGCCGGCCTTCGCGTCCGCGGCGGACTCCACGTACCGGGGCAGGTAGATCTTGAACGCCGCGCCCTCGCCGGGGGCGCTGTCGACGAAGATGACGCCGCCGGTCTGGCGGACGATGCCGTACACCGTGGACAGGCCGAGCCCGGTGCCCGCCCCCACCTCCTTGGTGGTGAAGAAGGGCTCGAAGATGTGCTCGATCGTCTCCTTGGCGATGCCGGCCCCGGTGTCCACGACCTCGATCAACAGATACGTGCCGGCCGGCAACACTTCGGACCCGCGCTGCACGGCCGCCACCACCGTGGCATTGGACGTGCGGATGGTCAGGGTGCCGCCGCCGGGCATGGCGTCGCGCGCGTTGACCGCCAGGTTGATGATCACCTGGTCGAACTGCCCGCGGTCCACCTTCGCCGCGCCCAGGTCGCGGCCGTGCTCCATCTTGAGGTCTATGGTCTCGCCGATCAGCCGGCGCAGAAGGCTGGCCAGGTCCGAGAGCGCCTCGGTGGCGTCCAGCACCACCGGCTGCAGGTCCTGCTGGCGCGAAAACGCCAGCAGCTGACGCACCAGGTTGGTCGCCCGGTTGGCGTTGTGGCGGATCTGCATGATGTCGGCGAAGGACGGATCGTCGGCGCCGTGGCGCTCCAGCAGCAGATCGGAAAACCCGATCATGGCGGTCAACAGGTTGTTGAAATCGTGGGCGATGCCGCCGGCCAGCTGACCCATCGCCTGCATCTTCTGGGACTGGGCGAAGCGAATCTCCAGGTCCTTCTGCTCGGTGGTGTCGATGCAATGCAGGACCAGGCCCAAGATATTGGCGTCCGCGTCCTCCATGCGGGTGGCATAGAGCGCCGCCGACAGCTCGCGGCCGCGGCTGCCGGGCATGCGCACCTCCAGATGCACCGACGGCGTGGCGCCCTTGACCACACGGGTAAGCTGCGCCGCCGCCTCGCTTTGGTCTTCGGCGCCGATGCGCTCGGAAAACGTCCGCCCGACCACCGCCTCGCGGTGCACGCCGAGGAACTTGAGGAAGGCCCGGTTGCAGTCGGTGACCACGCCCTCGACATCGAGGAGCACGATGCCCACCGGCGCCTCGGTGAACAGCCAATGGAGGCGCTGCCGCGGGCCCCGGCCGGCGCCGGCGCCTTCGCCCGCGTCCCGCCACGTCAGGTCCCGGAGCACGACCGAGCGGCTGTAGACCATGTTGCCGTCGGCGTCGGCGTGCTCGGACTGCACCAGGCAGGCCCTGAACGTGCCGCCGCCGCGCCTCAGCAGGGTGACGTCGCCGTGCATGTGCGGGGCCGCGTCGCCGGCCGTTCCGCCGCCCGCCGGCGCGGTCTGGCCGGCGACCACGAAGTCGGCGAAGCGGCGGCCCCGGAGCCCGGTCTCGCCTGGCGGCGGCGCCAGCCATCGGGCAAGGGTCCGGTTGACGTACAGGATGCGGCCCTCGGCGTCGGCGGAGAAGAAACCCGCCGGCAGGTGGTCCAGGAAGTCGGCCAGCATTTCCTCTTCGCCGTGGCGGACGGCCTCGAGCTCGCGGTCCGCGGTGACGTCCCTGGCCCGCCACAGGGCGTGGCCGCAGCCGCCGGCCACGGGATGCACGGAGATGCGCCGCCACTCGACGGCGCCCGAGGGCGCGCGCAAGCGTACCTCCGCCTGTCCCGGAATCCCTGCCGCGGCGCTGGCGCGCAGGCGGGCGAAATCCTCCGCTTCCTCCTCGCCCCCGGCGAGATGGGCGGCGACGGCCTCGAGCGACACCGCGTCTCCCCGCCGGCCCGCCGGCGCCACGGCGAACAGCCGGTGAAAGGCGGGGTTCGCATACACCACCCGGCCGTCGGGGGCGGTGACGAGACGGCCTTCCGTGCCGCCCTCGGCGGCGGCCAGCAGCAATTCCGCGACGGGATTCCCGGCGCCGGCCCGGCCCACGGCCCAGGCCAGCGCGAACAGCAACGCCAGGGCCAGGGCGGCGAGCCCGGCGGCGGCCACGGAATACCCGGGCACCGCCCAATGGAGCACCGCCGCCGCCACCGCCAGCACCACCGCCGCCGCGCCCCAGGGGGCCGCCACGGAGAGCAGACGGGGGGCCGCCGGCGTTTCCCCGGCGGCGAACCATCCGCCCGCGGGGCCGGGTCCCATGGGCGCGGTGACGGACCGCTCCGCCGCCCCTTTCCCGTTCGCGTCATGCATGGGGTGCATCGGGTGCATGGGGTGCATGGGGCAGTTGGCCTCTCAGGCGCATGACATAGCCGATGATCTCGGCCACCGCCTTGTAATGCTCGTCCGGGATTTCCTCGTCCAACTCCACCGTGGCGTAGAGGGCCTGGGCGAGCGGCGCGTTCTCGATCACCGGGACGTCGTTCTCCTCGGCCACCGCGCGGATGCGCTGGGCCAGGGAATCCATGCCCTTGGCCACCACCTTGGGCGCCGGCATGGTCTGCATTTTGTATTCCAGGGCGACGGCGTAGTGGGTGGGGTTGGTAATCACGACGTCCGCCTCGGGCACCGCCGCCATCATGCGCTCCTGGGCGCGCGCCATGCGCAGCTTGCGGATGCGCGCCTTGACGAGGGGGTCGCCTTCGGACTGCTTGTGTTCGTCTTTGACCTCCTGCTTGGTCATCCGCATCTGCTTGAGGTGGGAAAATTTCTGGTAGGCGAAGTCGAGGGCGGCGATGGCCGTCATCACCGCCACGGTGCCGACCATCAGCCAGATGGCGATCCAGTGGATGCGACCGAGGGTCTGGCCGATCTCCAGGGACGGCAGCAGGGCGATGTCGCCGAGCAGCGGCACGGCGAGCCCGAACGCGACCACGGTGACCAGGGACAGCTTGGCCAGGCCCTTGACGAACTCCACGAACCCCTTCGCCCCGAATATCCGTTTCGCGCCCTTGAGCGGCGAAATCTTGGAAACCTGGGGTTTGGGCTTTTCCAGCGCCCATATGAACCCCGTCTGCCCGACGTTGGCGACCAGCGCCAGGACCACCAGCAGCCCCATGAGCGGCGACAGGATCCAGGCCAGGTCCCCCAACAGTTCGATTAACACGTGTCTGAGGTGTGGGCTGTCGATGGGGATGGCGTGGGGCGATTCGATGAACTTCAGGGAGGTCAGGCTGATGTCCCGCATGATTCCGGGCGCCATGACGATCATCGCGAAGGCACCGCCGAGGAGGATCATCCAGCTCTTGACCTCCTGGGACGAGGCGACCTGGCCCTTGTCGCGGGCCTTCTCCAGCTTTCTCGCTGTCGGGTCTTCCGTTTTGGATGCGTCGTCTTCTTCTGCCATGGCCCATCCCGAAGTTTGTCAAGGCACCAAAAAGACGGAGAAACCTTCTTCGAAGCGCGACAAGAACACCATCATTATGCCCGATATGGTGAGCGCGAACACCGAAATCTGGATCGCGATCTGGATCGGCAGGCCGACGAAAAACACCGGCAGGGCGGGCATCAGGCGTCCAAGCAGGCCGAGGCCCAGGTAATATGTGAGGCCGGTGACGATGAATGGCGAGGCAAGCTGTACGCCAAGCGTGAAACTCTCCGCGACCCGGCGCGCCATCATCAGGCCGATGTCCCCCATGTCGATGGACCGTCCGGGAAGAAACAGGGAATAGCTGTCGACCACGGCTCCCAACATAACGTGGTGGGTGTTGGTGACGAAAATCAGCACAACGCCCGTCGTGCCGAGGAAACCGGCGAACAGCGAGCTCTGCTGCTCGGCGATGGGGTCCTGGATGAAGGCGTTGGCCATCGACGACATATACGAGATCAGCGTTCCCGCGGTTTGCAGGGCGCCCATCAGAATGCGCCCGATGGTCCCCAGGAACGCCCCGATCACCACCTCGCCGAGCACCAGCAGCCCCAGGCCCGCCGGCGTCTCCGGCAGGCCCGGCAGGCTGTTGGCCAGGACAGGCGCCACCACGAAGGTCACGGCGAGGGCGAATACAAGCCGCATGCGCGGGCTGACGAAGCCGGCGCTGAACCCCGGCAGAAGGAGGAAGGTCGTCCCGACGCGGGAAAAGATCAGGAAGAAACCGAAGACGTTGAGGGTGAGAAACGCTTGCAGCATGGCTGCAGTTGGCTACTAGCCCACCGCGACCATGCGGTCGAACAGGTGCCGGGCGAACTCGATCACCGTGGTCATCATGAAGGGCAGAAACACGATGATGGCGAAGAAGATGACGATGATTTTGGGGACGAAGGTCAGCGTCATCTCCTGGATCGTGGTAAGGGCCTGGAACAGGGCGATGATGAGGCCGATGGCGAGGCCCGACAGCATGATCGGGCCCGACGTCTTCAACACGACGAGCAGGGCCTCGCGGCCCACCTCCAGGACGTCGGCCTCGTTCATGGCCCCACCCGCTCTTCGCCGGCCCCCTACATGGGCATCCGCAAGATTTCCCGGTAGGCGTCGATGACCTTGTCGCGCACCGCGACCACCGTCTGCAAGGCGACCTCGGCCTCGGCGACCGCGGTGACCACCTGGGAAAGGGCGGCCTGGCCGGTGATTCCGGCCACCGACAGGCGTTCGCTTTCCTCGCCGAGCTTGACGGCGTGACGGATGGCGCCTTTGACCAGGTCGGCGAAATCGTCACCCGGCGCCGAATCGCGCGCATCGATTCCGGGCCCGCCCCCCTTGGCCGCCTTGGCGTAGGCGGCGAGGGCGCTGGTGATGTTCTCTGCGGCACTTGGCATCGTTGGCTCCTGCTGGTTACGCCGACGCGGCGCCGGGACGGCCTATCGGAGGATGTCTATGGTCTGGCTCAACATGGACTTGGCGGCCTTGATGACGTTCAGGTTGGCCTCGTAGGACCGCTGCGCCTCGCGCATGTCCATCATCTCGATGAGAGAGGTGACGTTGGGCGCCAGCACGTACCCCTGGGCATCGGCCGCCGGATGGTTGGGGTCGTAGCGTTTCTGAAACTTGGACATGTCCGGCCGGACCTTGTCGACGCGCACGCTTTCCACGCCGGTGGCACGGTCGAGCTCGGTCTTGAAGGTCACCACTTTGCGGCGGTAGGGCAGATCGTCCGGGGACCGGGGCAACGAATCGGCGTTGGCGATGTTCTCCGAAATCACCCTGAGCCGCGTGCCCTGGGCCTTCATGCCGGCGGCGGAAATGCGCATCGTCTTCAACAGGTCGTCCATTGGCCCGTCCTATTGGCGCCGGCCCAGCGCGGTGCGGATCATGTTCAGGTGCTTCTTGTACAGTTCGGTCGTCAACCTGTAGCTCATGGTCGTCTCCCCGACCTTCATCATCTGCTCCTCAAGGATCACCGCATTGCCGGCGGGCGCCGACTCATAGGGGTGGCGCGTTCTCTCCTCGGCGAAATCGGCGGAGCGTCCGGGTCCGCCGCCCATGTGGGCCCGGTTGGTCACGTCCAGGGTGACCCGTCCAACCTCGCGGCTCACCAGCCGCTTGAAATCGAAGGCCTTGAGATCGCGCGGCTTGTAGCCCGGCGTATCCGCATTGGCGATGTTCCTGGCCAGGACCTCCTGGCGCTGGGCGAGCCAGGCAAGGCGCTTCTTGACCAGGCCGAAAAGCGCGATCTTGTCTAATTCCATGATGACCCGGTGCCTGTTGCGGCGACCACCGAGTGTCCCCTTCGGGCTCGGGCGTCTCGGTGACCGTGGAGGCATAGTGTCGCCGTGCACCCTTAAGAATCCGTAAAAGGCCCCATGCCCGCGGCCCCCGCATCGTCGACACCGGGCGCCGGCGAGGGGCGGCGAGGGCCGCGGCGGCGATCGCCCTTCCAGACCCCGCGGCGGGGCCGGAAAATCCGTATAACCATTTGACTTCAATGGTGTTTATCTCCCGGCCCAATTAAACAATTGTTAAGCATGTTGGCCCACACTCACGCCCTGTGATTGGGCGGGCGGCGGCGATCGGATACCCCATCTTGTCGGACTCTGACACCAAGTCCCAAGGCCGGGCCAAAACAGAGCCCGTGGCCGTGGCGCTGGCCTACGAGCCGGAAAGCCGATTCGCGCCCAAGGTGGTGGCCGGCGGCCGGGGGAGCATCGCCGAAAAGATCCTCGAGATCGCCTTCGCCCACGACATCAGGGTCCGCCAGGACGCCGACCTCGCCCAGTTGCTGAGCGCCATCGACATCGACGACGAGATTCCGGTGGAGGCCTTCGCCGCGGTGTCCGAGATCCTGGCCTATGTCTATCGCGCCAGCACCGCCATGCCGCCGTTGGCGGACGAGCCTCCGACGGACCCGGCCCCATGAGCGAACCCAACGCCGGGCTGCGGCCGGAAGTCCTGCCCGAGGCGGACAAGGTGACCTCGCTCGTCACCACGGCGCGCCGGCTGCTGGCCGAGCAAACGATGGTCGACCTTTCGGCCCTGGACGGGAAGGTCAGGGCATTGTGCGACTCCATCCGCGACGTTCCGCCGGAGGACATCGGGGCCGCCAAAGCGGCGCTGACCGACATCGTGGAAGAGCTGGACCGGCTGGAGGCGGAACTGACGGCCCAGAACGAAGACGTCAATGCGCAAACGGTGAACGCGGCTCGCCGCCAGACAATGGCCGCCTACACGAAGACGAAAGACGAGTCCTGACGCGCATGCCGCCGGGCCGCCCCTATGGAACTTGAAAGCTATTTCCGCTTCGGTCTCGCGCTCATCTTCGTCCTGGCGCTCATCGGCGTGCTGGCCGTGGCGGCGCGGCGATTTGGTCTCGGCTTCCCGACATCCTCCAGGAAGGGCAAAAAGGGCCGTTTGTCGGTGGTCGAGGTGCTGTCCCTGGACGCCAAGCGGCGGCTCGTGCTGTTCAAGCGCGACGCCAAGGAGCACCTGGTCCTGCTCGGCGCCGCCGGGGACGTGGTGATCGAAACCGGCATCCCGACCGACGATTTCGCCGCCGTCCTGAAGGACGCCGCCGGGGACGAGCCCGTCCGCCGCGAGGACCCCGCGTGACCTGCGGCCGGGCCCGCCTGCCCGCGTGTCTTGCCCTGGCCGGGATCGCCGGCCTGGTGGCGGGGTCCGATCCGGCGGCGGCGCAAAGCCTGACCCTGGACCTGGGCGAGGGCGGCGGCGCCGCCACCGCCCGCATCGTCCAGCTCGTCGCCCTGATCACGGTGCTGAGCCTGGCGCCGTCCCTCCTGATCATGGTGACCTCGTTCACCCGCATCGTCGTCGTCCTGTCGTTCGTGCGCACGGCGCTGGGGACCCAGCAGACGCCGCCCAACCAGGTGCTGGTCAGCCTGGCGCTGTTCCTGACCGCCTTTATCATGATGCCCACCTTCGAGGCGGCCTACGATCAGGGCATCAAGCCCTTGATCGAGGGCGAGATCGAGGAGTTCGAGGCCTTCGAGCGCACCATGGTCCCCTTTCGCCGGTTCATGACCGCGCAGGTGCGCGAGCAGGACGTGGGCCTGTTCGTGGACATGGCCGGCATTCCCGACAAGGAGGCCCGCGTCGAGGTGCCCATGCGGGTGTTGATCCCGGCCTTCATGATCAGCGAATTGCGCCGGGCCTTCGAGATCGGGTTCCTGATCTTCGTCCCCTTCCTGATCATCGACATGGTGGTGGCGTCGGTGCTCATGGCGCTGGGCATGATGATGCTGCCCCCGATCATCATCGCGCTGCCGTTCAAGATCATCTTCTTCGTCCTCGTCGACGGCTGGTTCATGGTCGCCGGCAGCCTGATGCGAAGCTTCGGCACCTAATACCAAGGAGCGCTGATCATGACCCGACGAGCCGGCTTACCAAGGTTTTCGGCCCTAAGCGTGCGCCGTGGCGATGCGGGGCATCGCGAAGGGTGCGCGACGCCGTCCGAAAGCCTTGG
>JACZQZ010000130.1 GCA_022545455.1 Pseudomonadota bacterium | reverse complement strand
ACCCATGTCGTTGCCTCGCTGGGGGCTCCCGCCGGCGTCGGTGTAGTAGCCGCCACCGCACTCCACGTCGAAGACGTAGAGCGTCCCGTTGCCCTTCGACGTGCAGGGGTCGGCAGAGGTCGTCGGCTGGAACGTTCCCGCGAAGACATAACTTTGGAAGATCTCCGCGTTGGTGACGAACTTCTCGCCGTCACGAACCTTGAAGAAGAATCCCCGTCCGCTCACGTCGGCACAAGTCGAGTTTCCGCTCACTTCTGCGAGATCGGCCTCGCTCAACGTCGGAAATTTGACCACACGTTGTTCATAGGGATCGAGATCCGTCATCGAATAGAATCGGTTGTTCTCGTCTTTGCCTGCGATACCGAAAAATCCGATGTCCGAGCGCTCTCCGCTCCCGAACGCGAGATAGAGCGTGCGTCCGATATAGATGGCTTGCGGAGCCGTGTAGAAGCTCTTGAAATAGTCGGTTCCAGCGATTTTCGTGATGGGTGCTTCGAAAAAGACCTTGAAAGGCCAGGATGGCTGGCTGTAGTCCCCGGCTGCCGAAATGTCGTTGACACGATCTTCGCGAATCGCACTCACGACCCATTTGAGGACCTGGCCGCCGAGGTCCAGCGCGCTGTCGCCGAGGGCTACATGATCTTCAAGTTGCACACCTGTGCCTACTACTGCGTCATCGAGCAGACCCAGGCCGTGGAAGAGGTGGCTCCCCGCGGCTTCAAGATGCACTTCGACTTCAACCACAACCGCACCTCGACCTCTGTCATGCGCATCATCGAGGAGATCGAGAAGTCCTGGGTCGTCGGCATTCTGGAGGATCCCCTCAACTGGCGCGACCTCGACGGCTGGCGCCGCCTGCGAGGGATGACGACCATTCCTCTGCTCATGCACGTACCGCAGCTGGGCGGTGGCCCGGAAATCCTGCACGGCTGCGCCGATCTGTACATGATCGGCGAGAACGGATTCGCCGTTCGCGGGGTTCGTCATTTCTCAGTTCTCCCTTAACCACAAACAGCCCCACCCCAGGGCAACCCCCCCCGGGCAGGGCTGCACACGCAGCCTTCCTAAGTTGAACGCCTATTTATAGGAGTATTCTCGTCCCCTTGTCAACGCAATTCCGCCAATCGGCACAATATCTACCTCAAAATCCCTCCACCAGCACAGGATATAGACATCCTGGCCGCGGACACGCGCGGTTTGCGGACATGGTGCGGACACAAAAAAACGGCGGGGAATAAATCCCCGCCGATTGTCCGTAATTGGTTGAATTATTTGGTGTTTTTGGAGGGCGCGCCGGGAATCGAACCCGGGACAACCTGATTAAAAGTCAGGTGCTCTGCCAACTGAGCTACGCGCCCCCTGTCTGCGGGTGCGGAGAAAATAGGGGACCGCGCCGGGACCGGTCAATCCCCCTTGCCCGGCGCGGCGCGCCCACGCGCAAGGCGCTCGACGATGCGCTTCTCCACCTTGGGCGCGACGAAATGGCTGATGTCGCCGCCCAGCCTGCCGATCTCCTTGACGAACCGCGAGGCGATGAACTGGTAACGGTCCGAGGCCATGAGAAAGACCGTCTCCACCAACGGGTTCAGGCGCGAGTTCATGCCCGCCATCTGGAACTCGTATTCGAAATCCGATACCGCCCTCAAACCCCGGATGATCACCGACGCGCCCACCTGGCCGACGAAGTCCATGAGCAGGGTGTCGAACGCCACCACCCGGACGCGGCTGCCGTCGCCGTTGGGGATCGCGGCAACTTCGTCCTCGACCATGGAGACCCGTTCCTCCAGGGTGAACAGGGGTTCCTTGCCGGCGTTGACGGCGACGCCGACGATGAGGCGGTCCACCACCCTGGTCGCCCGCGAGATGATGTCGAGATGACCATTGGTCAGGGGATCGAAGGTTCCCGGATAGACGCCGGTGCGGGCCTCGGTCATCCTCGGTCTTCTCCTTCCGGGCCCGGGGGTCCGGGCGGGCCGGCCCCGGATCCGGCGTCGGGTGCGCCGGCGTCCTCCTGGGCGGCGTCCTCCTGGGCGGCGTCCTCCTGGGCGGCGTCCTCCTGGGCGGCGTCCTCCTGGCGGCTCCCTTCGGAGTCCATGTCGTCGTCTACTTCCCGGATGCGGCTCACCGACACCACGTGCTCGTCGGCGGCGGTCTTGAACACGGTCACACCGCGGGTCTTGCGGCCGGCGCGCCGGACCCCGCCCACGGGGATGCGGATAATCTTGCCGCCGTCGCTGACCATGACCATCTGGTCGGTGTCGATGACCGGAAATGAGGCGACGACGGTGCTGGTGGTGCCGTTTTCGCGGCGCAGGTCCATGTTGTCGATGCCTTTGCCGCCGCGCCCGGTGATGCGGTACTCATAGGCCGACGCGCGCTTGCCCAAGCCGTCCTCGGTAACGGTGAGGATGAGCTGCTCGTCCGCCGCCATGTCGATGAACGCGGATGTCTCCAGCCTGGCGGCGAGGGCCTTGTCGCGCTCCTTGTCCTGGGGGCGGTCGGTATAGTCGCTGCCGGCCAGCCGGCGCCTGGCGTTGACCGCCTGCAGGTATTCGTCCCGCTCCGCCACCTCGGCCTTCACGTGCCTGAGCGCCGACATGGCGATGACCTGATCGTCCCTGGCCAGGCGGATGCCCCTGACCCCGGTGGCGGTGCGGCCTATGAACACGCGCACGGCGATGACCGGGAAGCGGATGCATTTGCCGCCGCGGGTGGACAGCAAGACGTCCTCGTCCTCGGCGCAGGTGCGCACGCGCACCAGGCTGTCGCCGGAGTCCAGCTTCATGGCGATCTTGCCGTTGGCCCAGACGTTGACGAAATCGCTAAGCCGGTTGCGCCGCACGTGGCCCGACGCGGTGGCGAACATGACGAAAAGGTCGCCCCAGATTTCCTCGTCCTCGGGCAGGGGCATCAGGGTGGTAATGGTCTCGCCTTGGTCCAGGGGCAGCAGGTTGATCATGGCCTTGCCGCGCGCCTGCGGGGAGCCCAGCGGCAGCTTGTACACCTTCAGCTTATAGACGATCCCGGTGGACGAGAAGAACAGCACCGGCGTGTGGGTGTTGACCACGAAGACCTGGCTGACGAAGTCCTCGTCGCGCATGGACATGCCGGCGCGGCCCTTGCCGCCGCGATGCTGGGCGCGGTAGGTCGAAAGCGGCACCCGCTTGATGTAGCCGGAGTTGGTGACGGTGACCACCATGTCCTCGCGTTGGATGAGGTCCTCGATGTCGTGTTCGAACGCTCCCTCTTCCAGCGCCGTGCGGCGCGGCGTGGCGAACCGCTCCCTGATCTCGAGCAGCTCGGCCTTGAGGATCTCCAGCAACCGTTCCCGCGATGCCAGTACGGCCAGATGCTCTTCGATCTGGCGGGCCAGCTCTTTCAGGTCGTCGCCGATCTTGTCGCGCTCCAGCCCCGTCAGGCGCTGCAGACGCAACTCCAGAATGGCCTTGGCCTGGATCTCCGAAAGCCGGTAGCGGCCGTCCTCCACCCCGCGCCCCGGCTCGTCCAGCAGCGCGATCATGGGGGCCAGGTCCGCCACCGGCCAGGGTTGCTCCATGAGCCGCGCCCTGGCGGTGGCCGGGTCGCGCGCCGCGCGGATGATCTTGATCACCTCGTCGATGTTGGCCACGGCCACGGCGAGGCCGGCCAGCACGTGGGCCCTGTCCCTGGCCTTGCCCAACTCGAAGATGGTGCGCCGGCGGATGACCTCTTCACGGAACGCAACGAAGGCGGCGATGATCTCCTTCAGGTTCATCGTCTGCGGCTGGCCGCCACGGAGGGCCAGCATGTTGATGCCGAAGCTGGTCTGCAGGGGGGTGTAGCGGTAGAGCTGGTTGAGCACCACGTCGGGCACGGCGTCGCGCTTGATCTCCACCACCACGCGCACGCCGTCGCGGTCCGATTCATCGCGCAGCTCGGCGACGCCCTCGATCTTCTTGTCGCGCACGGCCTCGGCCAGGGTCTCCACCATGCGCGCCTTGTTCACCTGATAGGGTATCTCGGAAATGATGATGGCTTCGCGGTCCTTGCGGATTTCCTCGATGGTTGTGCGCCCGCGCACGATCACCGCCCCGCGCCCGGTGTGATAGGCGAGACGGATGCCCTGTTTGCCGAGGATGATGGCGCCGGTGGGAAAGTCGGGTCCCTGGATGTGGTTCTCCATCAGCGCGTCGACGGTGATGTCGGGGTCGTCGATGAGGGCGCAGCAGGCGTCGATCACCTCGCCCAGGTTATGGGGCGGAATGTTGGTGGCCATGCCGACCGCGATTCCGCCCGCCCCGTTGACCAGCAGGTTGGGAAACTGGGCCGGGAGCACCGAGGGCTCGCTCTCGGACTCGTCGTAGTTGGGCCGGAAGTCGACGGTGTCCTTGTCGATGTCCTCAAGCAGGGCATGGGCGGCGCGGGCCAGCCGCGCCTCGGTATAGCGCATGGCCGCCGCCCGGTCGCCGTCCATGGAGCCGAAGTTGCCCTGCCCGGCGATGAGCGGCAGACGCAACGAAAAGTCCTGGGCCATGCGCACCATGGCGTCGTAAATGGCGCTGTCGCCGTGGGGGTGGTATTTGCCCATGACCTCGCCGACGATGCGCGCCGCCTTGCGGAAGGGGCGGTTGTAATCGTAGCCGCTCTCCTTCATGGAATAGAGGATCCGCCTGTGCACCGGCTTGAGCCCGTCGCGCACGTCGGGCAACGCCCGGCTGACGATTACGCTCATGGCGTAATCCAGGTAGGACGTCCTCATCTCGCCTTCGATGGAGACCGGCGTGATGTCCCCACCGGGGGGCGTGGTCGGGATCGTTGTCAACGGGAATTACTCAGTGCAATCAACAGCATAGGAAGGAAGGGCCGGGGCCGGTCCGGCAGCGTATACGGAAGGATGAAAACTAGCACCTTTCGCCCCCGCAAACAACTGGGTGGCGGGCGATTTTCGGCCGCCCGCAAACCAGCCGCAACGCACCATTTTGTTCGGACGGGTTTCTATCTATAATGAAAGTCCATAACGTGAAAATCCCTCATTCAGGGTGTTTCGAAAGGGGAGGTCGGTCATGGCGAAATTCACCGATAGCCAGTGGACCAAGGTCAACACGTTGCTTGACGCGAACGAACGCCGTTTCGGTCTGCCCGAACGGCGCGCCGACTCGGTCGTCCTCGCGTCGTTTAATATCCGCAAACTCGGGCAGATATCGAACAAGAGCGCGGGCGCGTGGGATTTCCTGCGGCGTTTTTGCCGACAATGCGACCTCATCGCCATACAGGAAGTTCAGGACGACCTCGAGGGGCTCAATCACCTCAAGGATTTACTTGGCTCAAAATACGGCATGGTCGCATCCGATATCACCGGCGGTATCGCCGGCAAGCGGGGAATGGTGGAGCGGCTGGCCTATCTGTTCCAGTGGGAACGGGTCGAGCGTACCGAAGTTGCATCGGACATCACCATCGACCGCAGCGCCGTGCTCGATACGTTGTACGAACAGCGAGCGGACTTTCTCGCGGCCTTCAAGGCCCGGGTCGACGCGCTCAAAAAGTGGCGAACCAAAGTTAACGTCAAGCTTGCGCCATGGGTGGCGGCGGTCGCCGAGTGGGAGGCAGGGGGCCGGACCGGCAAAAAGCCGGGCAAGCCGGGGACACCCAAAAAACCGCCCTTCGTTCTACCCCACTTCCTGACCTTTATGCGCACCCCCCACTGCGTGGCGTTCCGCGTGAAGGGCGGCGCCGGCGCAGATCCGTACCAGTTCCTGGCCGTCAACGCCCACCTGCTCTACGGCGATAAGAGCAAGCAAAGGAAAGAGCGGGAGATGGAATTCAAGGGGCTGATCCGTTGGCTCGTGGAGCGCGCCCGGCAGGCGGGGCGCATGTACCACAAGGACATGATTCTGCTCGGCGATCTCAACTTGGATTTCCGCAAGGTGGACGCACGAAAAGTCCGAATCGAGAACGATATAAAAGCGCTTAATGGCGGCGAGCTCAAAGGAAAGGGCCGGGCGGCGGTGTACTTCCCGTTCCTCGACGTGCACCCCTCAAGAAAGGACATCCAACCCAAGGCCCAAGCCATCTTCCGCTCGACGGCGCGGCGCACGGAAACCTACGACCAGATCGCCATCTTCCGGCACGATAAACGCCTCCCGAGAGCGGCGGACAAATCCAAAGCCGGCACCAAAGCGGGTGGCTTCGATTATGGGGTCTTCAATTTCTCGGACCTGTTCGCCGAGGCACTCCATGGCAAGCCGCTGCTGGACCTGACGAAGCCGCAACGAAAAGCGTTACTGCAAAAGTTCGAGCACGACGTCAGCGACCACATGCCGATCTGGATCAGGTTGCCGAAGCCGCTGCGGAAGCCGTAGCCGCCCGCGCCATACACGGCCGGTTCGGGACCCCGGCATGGGCCGCCTGCGCGCCCGTAGCTCAACCGGTAGGGCCGTCCCCTCATAAGGGATCGGATGGGGGTTCGACTCCTGCCGGGCGCACCAGTTTCCCCGGTCAACCAACGACGTCAAAGGGGCGTTGCCCCTTTCGATCCCCACCAAGGGCCGTCGGCCCTTGGAACCCGATTAATGGGGTCCAGGGGTTAACCCCTGGCGGGGGTGTGGGGGGGCGGAGCCCCCAGGGCCATAAGGCCGCCACCGCGGGGCCGAATCCGCGGCCGCTCAGAACGGGATCTCGTCGTCCAGGTCGCCGCCGGAGGGACCGGCCCCCGGGCCGCCCGTCTCGGCGCCCGCCGCCGTCGCCTCGTGCTCCGTCCCGCCGCCGGCCTCGCCGGCCGCGTATTCGCCGCTCCCGGCGCCGCGGCTGTCGAGCATGGTGAGCTCGCCGCGGTAGCGCTGCAGCACGACCTCGGTGGAGTACTTCTCGATGCCGTCGTTGCCGGTCCACTTGCGGGTCTGCAGGGCGCCTTCGATGTACACCTTCGAGCCCTTGTGCAGGTATTTCTCGGCCACGTCGGCCAGGCGTTCGTTGAACAGCACGACGCGGTGCCACTCGGTCTTTTCGCGGCGCTCGCCCGTGTTCTTATCCTTCCAGTTTTCCGACGTCGCCATAGAGAAGGTGACGATCTTGGTGCCGTCCTGGGCGTAGCGGACCTCGGGATCGCGCCCCAGGTTGCCGACCAGAATGACCTTGTTGACACTGCCTGCCATGGGACCCCCTGTTCACGTCCTTCCGGCGTACTGTACACGGCTCCCCGCCCCGCCGCCACACGGCGCCCGGTGGAAAACGGGGATAAACCGGGGCGCGGACCGGGCATCGAGTCTACATCACGGTTTAGAACAAATCAAGAACAATTTATCCCGCGTGATGAAAGCCGATCCTGACCGGCGCTCCGTCAACGGACAGGGCTTCGGCGGATGAAAACGGCACCGGGGGATTCGGCCCTCAGTGGCCTTTATCAGCTAAATTGTACGCATACGACGGCGTTGCGAGGTTTCCGGCTAGGAGCGCGTCGCGCCCTGGTGTGCGTGCACCACAAGCGGCGCGCGACGACGCCGGGGGCCGCGGGGGCGTCCCC
>JACZQZ010000190.1 GCA_022545455.1 Pseudomonadota bacterium | reverse complement strand
CGCCGCATCGGCGACGGCGGCGACGGCGGCCGCCTGCTCGGGCGTCTTGATGCCGAAGCCGACGGCGACGGGAAGCGCGGTGTGGCGGCGCAGGCGCTCGACGGCGGCGCGAACGTCGCCGATGACGGCCGACTTGGTGCCGGTGATGCCGGTGATGGATACGTAGTAGACGAATCCGCTGGTGTGCTCGAGCACCCGTGGCAGGCGGATGTCGTCGGTGGTCGGCGCGGTAAGAAATATGAAACTGATCCCGGCCTCGATCGCCGGCAGGCACAGTTCGCCTTCTTCCTCCGGCGGCATGTCGACGACGATCAGTCCGTCCACCCCCGCCGCCGTGGCGTCGCCGAGGAAGGCGTCGACCCCATAGACGTAAATGGGGTTGAAATAGCCCATGAGGATGACGGGCGTGTCATCGTCGGCGGCGCGGAAGTCCTTCACCATCGCCAGGGTCGCCGAAAGGGAGGCGCCGGCCTTCAACGCCCGCTGGGAACTGGCCTGGATGGCGGGTCCGTCGGCCATGGGATCGCTGAACGGCACGCCGAGCTCGATGAGGTCGGCGCCGGCGCCGGGCAATCCGCTGAAGATTTCGCGCGAGGTCCCGGCATCGGGATCGCCCGCCGTGACGAAGGCGATGAGGCCGGCGCGCCCTTCTCGCTTAAGCGCGGCGAAGCGCCGGTCGATGCGGGTTTGCACGCTCACGGGTTGCCCTCGGCCAACCCGGCCACCGTGTCCAGGTCCTTGTCGCCGCGCCCGCTCATGTTGAGGACGAGGAGATTCCCGCGCCCGAGACCGGCGGCGATCGTGCACACGTGGGCCACGGCGTGGGCCGCTTCCAGGGCGGGGATGATGCCTTCCAGGCGGGTGCACAGGTGGAACGCCTCGACCGCTTCGTCGTCGGTGGCGGAGACGCATTCGACCCGCTCCGCGTCGCGCAGCCAGGCGTGCTCGGGACCGATGCCGGGATAGTCGAGACCGGCGGAAATGGAATGGGCCTCGTCGATCTGCCCGTCTGCGTCCTGGAGAAGGTAGGTGCGGTTGCCGTGCAGCACGCCGGGCGCCCCGGCGCTCAGGGAAGCCGCGTGTTTCCCCGTCTCGATGCCCTCGCCCGCCGCCTCCACGGCGATCATGCGCACGGCCGTCTCGTCGAGGAACGGGTAGAACAGCCCGAGCGCGTTGGAGCCGCCGCCGATGCAGGCGACCAGGGTGTCGGGAAGCCGTCCCTCGGCTTCGAGGATCTGTTCGCGCACCTCGTCGCCGATGACCGATTGGAAGTCGCGCACCATCATCGGATAGGGATGGGGCCCGGCCACCGTGCCGATCAGGTAATAGGTGTCTTCCACGTTCGCCACCCAGTCGCGCAGGGCCTCGTTCATGGCGTCCTTGAGGGTCGCCGAGCCGGCGGTCACCGGCCGCACCTCGGCGCCCAGCATCTTCATGCGGTACACGTTGGGGGCCTGACGCTCGATGTCGGTGGTGCCCATGTAGACGGTGCAGGGGATGTCGAACAGGGCGCACACGGTGGCCGTGGCGACGCCGTGCTGGCCGGCGCCGGTCTCGGCGATGATCCGGGTCCTGCCCATGCGCCGGGCGAGCAGGATCTGGCCGATGCAGTTGTTGATCTTGTGGGCGCCCGTGTGGTTCAGGTCCTCGCGCTTGAAATAGATGGTCGCCCCGCCCAGGTGGTCGGTCAGCCGCCGGGCGAGATAGAGCGGGCTGGGCCGCCCCACGTAGTGGGCAAAGTAATAGCCCATTTCCCGGGCGAAGGCGGGGTCGTCCCGGGCCTCGGTGTAGGCGCGTTCGACGTCGAGGACGAGCGGCATCAGGGTCTCGGCCACGTACCGGCCGCCATAGATGCCGAAGTGCCCGTTCTCGTCCGGCCCGGCGCGATAGGTGTTCAGGGTTTCCATGTACGGCCCTTGTCCCGTTGCCCGGTTTCCCGTCCCTGTCGCGGCGGCGCCGCCCGGTTGGCCATGGGCCGGGTAATAAACCACAAAGCCAACGAAAACCGGAGGAATTTGTTTCGCCAAGCGGCCCCCGGCGGGCCCTAGTGGCCTTTATCAGCTAAATTGCACCCATACGACGGCGTTGCGAGGTTTCCGGCTAGGAGCGCGTCGCGCCGTGGTGTGCGTGCACCACAAGCGGCGCGCGACGACGCCGGGGGCCGCGGGGGCGTCCCCCGCATAACTTAGCCGGGGGGACACC
>JACZQZ010000025.1 GCA_022545455.1 Pseudomonadota bacterium | reverse complement strand
TTCGGGGGTAAAGCGGACACCAAAAGTCTGCTTTCAGGGACCGATCCAATTTTTCGCCGGTAATGTCTGCTTTCGGGGGTAAAGCGGACGTAAATCACTGTGTGGGTGAATGTCCGCTAATAGCCAACAGCGGACATCGACGGTGCCTGGCGAGGTCAAGCATTTATCGCTGACGACGTTGCGGGAGAAGCTAATCAAGATCGGCGCGAAAATCGTGCGCCACGGGCGCTATGTCACCTTCCAGCTTGCCGAGGTCGCGATCCCGGGAACCTAGTTCGCCGACATCCTGCTGGTCATCGCCGCGGTCACCTATATACGCATCGAAAAGGAGCGCTAGGAACGGAAATGGCGGCGCCGGTCACCGATTGCGGGCCGAGCGCCGATTCATGGCCGGACTGATGGGAGAGTGCGAGGATTTCGGCGAGCCGTAGGTTTTCGCGACGGTCTTCGCACCTTTCACGTTGGGGACACCGCCGCTGGCCTCTGCCCGGCCGCTTTGGGTCTTGTCGGCGGCGGTCCGCTTGCCCGTTTTTCTGCTGCCGGACTTCCGGTTCGGGCGCTTGTTTTTGGGCATGGCCTTTCTCCGTCGGTTGATATGTCCCCGACCCAGGGGACCCGTTGGAACGGACAATGCAATCCGGCCGGGCGGTTGCCCGCCGCCTCTCCGACCACGGCGTCGAAGCAGGCTCCCAGGCGACCGCCGCCGCCTAGCCGCCAGGGGCTTGCATCCAACAGGGTCTAGGCGGGCTCCGGAAAGGAGGCGGTTAGGTGTGGGCGCCGGCCAGCCGATTCGGCAGATCTTCCCAGTACTCGCCCGCCGCCATCACGCAGGTCAGACCGTTGGGCTGGGTCAGGATGATGGTGAAGGTGCCGGTTGGCGAGGCAAAAATCTCGATGATGGCCCCGTTGCTCGCCAGACCCACGGAGACGGGCGCCTCGGAGTACGTCTTCTCCAGGGTGGCGACGACCGCACTGCGTTCGCCGCACATCGTTTGTGCCTGCGCCGACGATAAAAAAGCGCCCCAACCGATGAGCAGAGCGCCTAATATGGCAGTCAGATATCGAACCATAGTACGCTCCTTCCACGTCAACTAGCCCCCCCTCCCGAATTTCGGATGTGATACATCCGTTAAAATCTTTTCAGGCAGCCTCAAAGCCATTCGCCTACTTCGAAGCCCATACTACTGTAATAACGCAAATCACACTCGTCAAATAAAAAATCACTTTACGCCGTTTATATTATCTGTTTTTTTATAATAATAAACAACTTATTAACAATAAGTAAAATTTTAGTAAAATTCCCTTGTCGTATATTGTGCGACTGCATGTCTTTGTCCATAGGGCCAATACTGCCCGCAACTTCGATCCGCGTTTCTCCGTGCCGCTCGCCGGGATGTACGACGATGCCTTCAATGGGTGGACGCAGGATTTGACCGGCGGCGGCGCGCTCGGCCGGGCAGCGCCGGAGTGTGACTTCAAGCTCGGCAACCCGCCGACGATATAACTCCGGCAGATTTGGATGCAGGTCCGCAACATCCGATGTCGCGTTGAGCCCCTGCCGCTCGTCTTCAAGTTGCTCCTTTTCCGCTTCCAAGTCGGCGAGCGTGGCCTTGAGCGCACCTGATGCTGTTCCATCCGCGATGGCATCGACAATCCGGTCGATGCGGCGTGACGTATTGGTAAGCTGATGCTCCACCATCGTACGCTGCTCGGAGTGACCAGCGCGTATACGTCGAGCATGTCGGCCCTTCCCTCCATCGGTGTCCGGTCTAACTTAAAAAGTGGTATCGTTCGTGGGGGCAGGTCATAGGCTACCCAACCGTCGCTTGATCCACGCGCCGCTCGACGACGGCCAGTTCGATGGGCTCGTCGCATTCACCTTCAACCTTGGTGCCGGGGCGTTGCAGTGCTCGACGCTTAGATGCAAGGCGAGCCGCAAAGAGCATGCCGTGGTGCCGGCGGCCTTTCACAGGTGTTGGTGGGTTGCCGACTTGACGATCCGTTGAGAGTCGTAGCCACAGCATATAGTATTCAGTGACAATGGGCCGGCTATATTCTGTGCCTTGGTCATTATGTGATGGGTTAAGCGGAAAACGCCTGCACCCTTACCCGTTCGACGAAATCAGGCTAAATATTCTATTTCCAGGACTGGAAGTTATGGCAGTATTTTTTTTCGAAAGGTAGAGCCATGTCTGACTTCAGGCGTAAGGCAATATCGCTGGCGATAGGCGTGCTGATGGCGTCCTGAGCGCGCTCCATATTCGCTGTCGACCAGGTTGCGCACCGACTAAGGGCCACGATTAAAGCGAAAGCAACCGCCATTGTACGAAATCCCTTGCCCACCAGATAGAACATCATACAGCATATTGCTGCTGAAAGTTGCATATGATAGATGCAGTGTCACTACACTTTCACGTGAATATTAGCCGGCCCGGAAAAACCGAATCCTAAAAACCTGTTACAAATAACCCGTTTATCGGGTTTGGCGGAACATTATATTCGCCTCATATAAGGTTGCCGCCTGAACCCGCGCGCCAGGAATAAGGTTTTAGGTACACGCGCTTCAGAAACCAATTTTCGGGCCTCGTCGCGCCTCTTAAATCGTCCCAATTCAGTGTGCGAAAGTCGGGGTACGGCATCGGCTGGAAGCTGTTGAAAAAGTCGTTGGTTTTGGCGGACCGGTTTTTGCCGGGTTGTTTTTTCGGCCGTTGTTCTCGGGGTCAGGCCTTCCGTTATCGTCCGTCAGGCGGGTTTGACCTCGCCCCGGTCGATGTTCTTGACCAGTCTCTTGAGGTTCTGGGCGGTGGCGGCCATGAGGAACTGCTCGGAGGCGTTCCTGAGGCGGCGTAGACGCAACCGGCTCAGGTTGATGCGTGTCTTGAGCTCCCCGAACAGCCTTTCGACCTTGTAGCGTTGGCGCCGTGAGCGCTGGTAGGCCTCGGTCTTGGCCAGTTCCCGTACGGATTGGGTTCCTCCTGCGATGTCTGTTGATAGCCACAAGCAGAAGTTCTCAATGCCGGCGAGAGAAGCCGTCTACCGTATGGTCGCTATGTCACGTTCCAGCTGGCGGAGGTCGCTGTGCCCCGGTCTCGATCCGGAGAAAGTGGAGCAGGCGGTGAAGCTGTCGACCGACAAGTACTGCTTGGTCACCATCATGCTGTGCAAGACCGCGGACATCACCCACGACAACGAGGTCGTCGAGGCGGCGCCGGTGCTTGCGCTCCCTTGTTGAACGGGCGCTGAGCGCGTACCCTGCCCGGTCAGGCGATAACCATGGCAAGGCACGCGAAACGATGGCACCGGAGACGACGGGGGGGAAATGCGGGCTCGCGACACCGAGACGCCCTTGAAGGTCTATTGGCAGCCCGGCTGCTCGAGCTGCCTGAAGACCAAGGAGTTCCTGCTCGCCAACGGCGTTGAATTCGAGTCCATCAACGTCAACGATGACGAAAACGGCTTCAAGGAGCTGGCGGCACTGGGCCTCAAGCTGGTGCCCATCGTCGCCCGCGGCAAGGACTGGGCCAACGGCGCCGTCTTCCGCGACGTCGCCCGCGTCGCCGGCTTCGAGTGGCGCAGCCACGACATGCTGTCGCCCGAAGAGATGGTGGACCGGATCGACGGCATCCTTGCCGGCGCCCGGCGCCTCGCCGTCCAGATCCCCGAAGACCGTCTCGACGACATGCTGTCGGGCCGGCCCCGGTCCTACCGGCAACTGGCGTACCATGTCTTCAACATCGTGGAAGTCTTCCTCGACCGGGTCGAGCGGGACGCGCCTTATACTTACGAAGCGCTGCTCAGTATCCTTCCCGACGGCATGGACACCATGCGGGACCTCCTGGACTACGCCGACGGCATCCAAGGGCGCTTCCGACGCTGGTGGGAGACGGCCGGCCGCGACACGGACTTCGAGCAGCCGGGCAAGGTCTATTACGGCGACGTGACGCTGCTGGAAGTGCTGGAGCGCACCGGCTGGCACTCGGGCCAGCACACGCGGCAGTTGGCGCTGGTCGTGGAATCCTTGGGCCTTGAGCCCGACGGGCCGCTCACCGACGTCGATTTCGCCGGCCTGCCGATGCCCAACGAAGTCTGGGACAACGAAAAGACGTTCGACTGATCGCCATTGCCCTGAAGGCGGACCTGGCGGGCGGCGTCTTCGTCGGCCGCACCGCCAACGAGGACCAGATCAAGAGCCTGGACCTGTCCGGGTACAAGGTGCTGGCTTTCGCCACCCACGGCCTGCTCCGTAGGCAATTCCAACAAACAGCTTAATCCAACGAACGTCCGCTTTAGGGCCAGACGCTAAAATGTCTGCTTAGTGGCCAAAACCGGACATTTGGTATCTAGCCGATGGGGGCAGAATCTAGGTGCAAGTAACGCTGGTAGCGTGCCCCCGATTCAAACCTGCCGCTGATCGTTTTGGTCAAAGCTCCAGGATTCAACGCGGCCAGGCGTAGCGGCCGTGGCGCCGGGCTACCGTCGGCCACCGGCTAAACTTGAGGAGTTTCAGACCGTTATCTTGAGCGGCGGGAATAATTGATATAGGCGGCTTCCCTGCCTGGGCACCATTTCAACACGTTTGTCAATAGACTGGATGACGGGAGTGTCAGCGGTCAAGGCCGTCATCGGCAGGGGCCTTGCGCCTGACGCGGGCTTTCCTGGTGACCCGGCCATGCCCTCCGAGGCGTCACTCTTTAATCGCGCACTCCCGACGGTGGAGCGGCAAAGCCGCGGGCTCCCACGGCCATCTCCCGTCAGCACCCGGCGGAACATTCACCCGACTTCCAGTTCGCGAATGGCGGCAAGGTAATCCATATCGCGCCGCCAACGCCGCACCACCTCCTTGGCGGCGTCTTCGGTTATGCGATCGTAAAAATCCAGGATCTTGCGCGAATTCCTCTTGAGGGTCGTGTCGCTGCCGGGTCTTGCCTTGCGGCTGAGGGCGAAGATGGAGGAAAAATCCTCACTGTCGATGCCGACCGCCTTGCAGGCAATAGCCAAACCTTCGCCCCCCGGCTCGAACACCAGGCGCATGACGAGGAGCTCGCGCAGGCCGGTGAATTGGCGGAACATGGCCATGAACAGACCGACTTCGCCTTCGCTGAGGGTCTGGACCAGCAGATCCGGCGTCACCTTTCCCTGCGTGTCCAGTTCCGCCACCAGATCTTCTGCCTTGCGTTTCGGCCTATCCGGAGAGGCCACCGCATCTATTTCTTCGAGGGCCGCCTTCTCCAGAAGGTCGTCGGTATCGGTCTGACTCAGGCCGCTGTTTTCCAGGATGTACTGGCGCAGTGCCGCAGACACCCACAAGAACATGCGCTTGGCCAGCCTGGGATCCAGGTCATGGCGGCGCAGGATCGGCTCCTGGAAGGTGTCGACCCGCTTTGCCTCGTCGACGAGGTATTCCATGGTGGCGTCGGAAATCCTGGCGTTGGAGTTCTCCAGCAGGGTGCCGATGACGTTCTCGTTGCCGGTCTGCACCAGCGCGCCGGAGACCGCTTCGCTGACGGATTGCCGGATGGCGATGGCCATCTGATGCTCCAGCGTGCGCTGCTGAATCACCTCAATCAAGTCGGTGTCGTGCAGAACCGTGCTCTTGGTGAGAATGGGGTAGGCAACCTCGATTTCGTCATTTGCAAGCCGTTGGACCAGATCGCGCGGCGCGTCGTCCCGTTCCGCCAGTTGGGCGCTGACGACCCGGCGCACAGACATCTCGGCGTCGTGGATCATCTGGCGCAGGATGCTGAACATCAGGGTTCGCTCCCGCTCCGTCAGGGTACAGCCCCTTTGAAGGAACAGGTCGGATATGGTTTCGGCCAGCGCCATGCGCCCCGCTACCGATTTGTCCCGGGCGAGCCCGTACAGATATTCGCTGTTGATCCTGCCCACGGTAGACATCACGCCCCGCCAATACCCCCATGCTCGGCTGTCCCGAAGTTCTGTCCGACGCCTACCTCGTGGCCCGGTCGGTGAGGCGACGCTGGCGCGCGAAAACAGCCGAAATCCTGCCCTATTTCACGACAGGTTCTGTTAATACCTGATTAATATCACTATTTTTTCGACGTTTCGGGCCGTGCGGCGAGTGATCTGCGGCAAACACATTTTCGCCCGTTGGGACGGCAACGGGCGCAGGAGCAATCATTTTGATCGCTTCATCATGATCACATTCCATGTGCACCGGTCATTGCCAAAGGAAACCGGCCGGCTCCCTTGGGAGCGCGGACGGAGGCGTCGTTAGCTTTGCTTTTCAACCTTGAGCGCCAGCGGCGAGGCTGGCGTGGACGTCATCTGATCCCTGCGCTGCGGGACGTGCGGCGTGTGGTCCCCGGTTGCCGGTTTCCGCCGCTTCGCCGCCCGCGGACACAGCGCGGCCCGGAACCGAGCCTTTCGGTGTGATCACCGTGATTTTCCCTGTTCATATAATCGCCCGCGCGTTTCCGGCTCTGCCGAATCGCTAAGACATCCGTGAACGCAGCGGTCGGGGCACCCACGGCGTTGGCTCAGATCGTTCTTTGCCTGAGCTCCGCGATCAGCTTATCCACGCTGCCCCCGTTTGCGCGGATGAAGGATACGAATTCCTGGCGCTGGGTCTGCACCAGGCTTACTCCCTCCACCATCAGGTCGATGATGCGATAGCGGCCGTCCCGCTGGCGTAACCGCCAGACCACGCGGAGGGGCTCGCCCCCGGCCCGGCCAACCACGCAATGGACCAGAAAATCCTTGGTCCCGTGGACCTGGGTCTTTATCACGTCGAAGCGGTCCACCGCCGCCCCGCCCCCGCCGATCTTGGCCGCATAGGTGCTCAGGATGTAGTCCGAATAGGCCGCCACATACACCTCACGCTGCCGTTCGGTGGCGCCTCGCCAGTAGCGCCCCAGCACGAACCGGGCAATGGGCGGGATGTCGATGTCCTGGGCCATCATGTGCCGGAGCTTTCCCGCCCGCTGATCCTCCGAGAGGGAGGCGTCCGAGAGCACCGCCATGGCCTCCTGGGCCATCCTCAGAACGGCCTGGGCGGCCGGATGTCCGCCCGGCGGCGTCTCCCCCGCCGGCCCCAGGCCGGGAAGTTCCTGGCCGCCGGTTTTTCCTGTATCCAGGACGCCGGCTTCACCGGGCACGGTTTGTGCCGGCCCCATGGCCATTTCTCGGTCATTTCCCACTTCCGCACAGCCCGCCAGCGTCACGCCGAGAAGGGCGAGGATCCACGGAAAATCGTATAACCTGGAATCACGCATAACCCTTAGCTTTCACAAAAAACGACGCAGGATACGGAGTCGACCGCGTACGGTGCGTCAGAACGCCCGGCCGGCAGGAACCCTGCACGAAGGAAACGTGGTGAGCGTTTCATGGCGCCGGTCGCCGTGTTGAAACCGACATTTCCAGGGCAGGCGCCCCGGTTTGCGCCTAATCGTCGCAACGACGGTGCCTGAAAATTTGGATCAAGCGGCAAATCCTCGGCATTCATTAATGTCTTTGTTTTTCGCCTCCTCGGCAATTATTCTCCCGTACAACTGGCCTATACGATTGTTTGATTTTCGGGCTAAAACCCAGCCAGCCGTTCCGTTCCGTTCGGCGGCGTCACGCAAAGGTGTCGCGAAAGCCCGTGCGCGGCTTCGGTCCCGCTGTCGGCTCCGTTACCACGCTAACCCGGGGTGGAAAATTCACCGGCGATCGTACCGTGCGGATGCTATTCTCTCCCCTCGCGGCCCATCGTCCGTCGTTCAAAGGCAAACGATGAAGACGTCCAGTCCCGCGCTTAGCCGCTCACCGGCCCCGACGCCCGATGATCCCGCCGCACGGGGGCGCCCCGTCGTTCGCTTGCCCAAACGTATCGCCCTGCTCGGGTTTCACCTGGAAAGCAATGCGTTCGCCCCGGTCTCCGACGCGGCCGCCTTTCACTCCTTGTGTTACATGAGCGGGGATGAAATTCTTGCCGATGTGGCGCGCACGAATCCCAGCCTGCCGGCCGAGATCCCGGCGTTTTGCGCCGCGATGGACCGTTCCGGCGTGGACTGGCGGCCGGTGCCCATCGTGGTCACGGGGGCCGAGCCGGGCGGTCCATGCGATCATGCCTTCTTCGGTGAAACCCTGCACGACATGCGCGTCCGCCTGACCGACGCCTTGCCCGTGGACGGGGTGTACATCAGCAATCACGGCGCCATGATCTCGACCATGAGCCACGATCCGGACGGGCTTTTGTATCGCATGGTGCGCGACGTGGTGGGGCCCGGGGTGCCGGTCATCGCGACGATCGATTTACACGCCAACATCTCCCAACTGATGGTGGCGAGCGTGGACGTGCTGATCTCGTACCGCACCAATCCCCACGTGGACCAGGAGCAGCGGGCCACAGAGGCGGCCGACCTGATGGTCGAGATGTTCCGCGGTCTCAGGCCGGAATCCGCGTTCCTTCGCCTGCCCTTGACCCCGGCGACCGTGACCCTGCTGACCGCCGAGGGGCCTTATGCCGACCTGATCGCCTATGGCCAGCGGGCCAAGACCCCGGACATTGTGAACGTCTCGGTGGTCGGCGGGTTCGTGTTCGGCGATTCGCCGAAGAATGGATTGGCGGTGATCGTCACCGCCCGCCAGGATTTGGAGGCGGCGCGCCGGCTGGCGGCAGACATCGCGACCAAGGCCTGGGACATGCGCCATCGCTTCACGCGCACACTGACGTCCATCGACGAGGCCGTGGCGATTGCCGTGGCGAACGGCAAGGACGAAACCCGCCCGGCGGTGATTCTTGGCGACGTGGCCGACAATCCCGGCGGCGGCGGGGGCGGCAACACCACCTGGCTGTTGGCGGCCCTTTACGAGGCCGGCGCCGCGGGCGTATTCATGGGCAATCTTGTCGATCCGGCGGTGGCCGAAGCCGCACACTCCCACGGTGAAGGAGCAACCTTCGAGGCGGTGTTCAACAGCACCGGCGAGACCGAATTTGCCAGGCGCTTCGCCGCGCCGGCCGCCGTCGAAAAGCTCTCGGCGGGCGCCTGCGTCGGGCGGCGCGGCATCTGGGCCGGACGCAGCATCAGTCTGGGCCCCGCGGCCTTGCTTGATATCGGGGGGATCAAGGTGGTCGTGGCCAGCCTGCGCAAACAATGCGCCGACCCGGTGTTTTTCGAGATGTTCGGCCTGGATATCGCCGCGGCGCGCACGGTGGTTGTCAAGTCCCGGGGCCATTTCCGTGCCGGTTTCGATGAATATTTCGCCCCCGAGCAGGTGTACGAGGTGGACGCGCCCGGGCTGACGTCGCCGGTGCTGTCCCGGTTTGCGTTCAAGGACCTGCCGCGCCCGGTCTTTCCCCTGGACGAGGACGCAACCTGGGCTGGGCCACCGTGGTGAGGGGATCCGCTTTCCGCCTTTGCGGCGGGCGGTGGCGCGGTGTATCCTGGGTGCGGCCGAAACGAAACAGGGTAAAGGCTAATGGGCAGACCCATCCTGGCGGTGGTTGCGGCGCTATTCGTGCTCGCCCTGCCGGTGTCCGCCAACGGGCTGGAGAGCGGCGCCACCTGTGACGATGGCGAGGACAGCCTGGAGCAAACCGTTGTCGACGAGGGCACGCCGGCTCCCGATCCGTCCCCGGCCCCCGGGGTGTGATTGGCGGGCCGAAGCGTCGGCGCTGAGCGAATACCCTCGACGGGCGTTCGGCCTTCGCGGGCGAGTCGCGGCGATGTCGGATCGGCCCCGCACAGCGCTCGCCGAATGCCGGCCGCCTCTCCGCCTCTTTGCCACCGAGCGGCCCGGCGCGGCGGCCCCTTCCGGCGCATGACTGACGCCCCCGCGGCACGACGGAGAAACCCGTGACCAAGGTCATCCGCATTCACCGGTACGGCGGGCCGGAAGTCATGCAATGGGAAGACGCCGAGGTCGGCGATCCCGGACCCGGCGAGGCGCGCCTACGCCACACCGCCGTCGGCCTCAATTTCGTCGATATTTACCACCGGACCGGCCAGTTCGGGGCCGAAGCGCTGCCGCTGGTGCTCGGCGTTCAGGGCGTGGGCGTGGTCGAGGCCACCGGCGCCGGCGTCGGTGAAATCAAGACCGGCGACCGGGTCGGCTACGTGGGCGTCCGGGGCGCCTATTGCGAACGCCGGCTGGTGCCGGCGGACCGGATGGTGATCCTGCCCGACGACGTTTCGGACGTCGACGCGGCGGTCCTGCTCCTGCGCGGCCTGACCGCGGAGTACCTCTTGCGCCGGCTGTATCGCGTGCAGCCCGGCGACACCATCCTGTTTCATGCCGCCGCCGGCGGCGTCGGCCTCATCGCGTGCCAATGGGCGAAGGCGCTTGGCGCCACCGTCATCGGCACCGTGGGCAGCGACGCCAAGGCGGACATCGCCCGCGCCCACGGCTGCGATCACGTCATCGTATATACGCACGAGGATTTCGTCGCCCGGGTGAAAGAGATCACCGACGGCCAGGGCGTGCCGGTGGTGTACGATTCGGTCGGCCGCGACACCTTCATGGGCTCTCTCGACTGCTTGCGTCCCATGGGGATGGCGGTCAATTTCGGCACCGCCTCGGGCCAGGTGGAGCCCTTCCCCCTGCAGCGCCTGCACCACAATTCCCTGGTCGTCACCCGGCCGACGCTCGCCACCTGGATCGCCGAGCGCGGCGACCTGGACGCGGCGTGTGCCGAGGTCTTCGCCGTGGTCCGAGACGGCACGGTGAAGGTGGAGGCCAGCCGCACCTACCCCCTCCACGCCGCCGCCCAGGCCCACCACGACCTGGAGAGCCGCAACACCACCGGGGGCATGGCGCTGATCCCCTGACGCGGGACTTTCCGGGATGTGGCCGGTCTTGGGGAAATCCGCGGGGCGCGGAGGGGACGGCCGGTCACAATGGAAAGGGGGACAGCAGGCCATGGACTTCACGATCAGCGACGAGCAACGTGAGCTTAAGGAAACGGCGCGCCGCTTCGCCCGCCAGGAAATGGCGGCCGTCGCCAAAAGGATCGAGGCCGACGACGAACCCCTGTCCCGGGACTGGCTCGGACGGTACGCGGAGATGGGCTTTCTCGGCATCAACGTGTCCGCGACCTACGGCGGGCTTGGCCTCGGAAACCTGGACGCCCTGCTGGTGCTCGAGGAGTTCGCCAAGGTCTCGTCCGCCGTCGCCTTTCCCATATTCGAATCCTGTGTCGGTCCGGTCCGCGCCATCGAGCACCTGGCGGGCGAGGACCTGAAGGCGCGGGTCATCCCCAGGGTGTGCACGGGGGAGATCACGGTCGCGGTGGCCATGTCCGAACCCGAGGCCGGCACCGCCCTCACGGACCTCAAGACCAAGGGCGAGGTCCGGGACGGCACCGTGGTCCTCAACGGCACCAAGCGCTGGTGCTCGGGCGGCGGCCACGCGGACGGGTACGTGGTGTACTGCCGCCTGTCGGACGCCCCGGGCGCCAAGGGCATCGGCGCGGTCTACGTGGAACGGGACACCGTCGGCGTCACCTTCGGCGAGCGGGAACGGCTCATGGGCTTTCGCGGCATCCCGTCATCCGACATCTTCTTCGACAACGTGGAGGTACCCTCCGCAAACGTCATCTTGCCGGCCGGGGGCTTTGGCAGGCTGATGGCGGCCTTCGATCTGGAACGGTGCGGCAACGCGACCATGTCTCTCGGCCAGGCCTCGGGCGCCCTCGAGGACGTGCTCGAATACGTTCAGGAGCGCAGGCAGTTCGGCAAGCCCATCGTGGAGTTCCAGGCCGTGCAGCTCAAACTTGCCGAGATGGCCATGCAGGTCGAAGCGGCGCGCCTGCTGGTCTACCGGGCCGCGGTCAACGCCGAGGACGGATTGCCGAGCGTCTTCGATTCCAGCGTCGCCAAGTGCTTCGCCAACGAAATGGCGCGGGCGGTGACGGGAATGGCCGTCCAACTTATGGGCGGCTATGGTTACGCCAGGGAATTTCCCATGGAGCGGCGCATGCGCGACGCCTGGGGCTGGGGCATCGCGGGCGGCACCATCGACATCCAGAAGGTCAATATCGCCGCGGCCATGGTCGGCCGCCGTTTCGATCAGCGGACGTAATCACGGGAGCACCCGTCGAGGGAGCCAACGATGAGCGATGAGAGACAATCCACGGGCGCCCTGGCCGGCATCCGTGTCGTCGACCTGAGCCGCGTGCTCGGGGGCCCGTACTGCACCCAGATACTGGGCGACCACGGGGCGGACGTGATCAAGGTGGAGCCACCGACGGGCGACGAGACGCGGGAGTTCGGCCCGCCCTTCAAGACCGATTCAGACGGGCGCACGGTCACCAGTGCGTACTATGAAGGCGTCAACCGCAACAAATTGGGCATCGCGCTGGACCTTAGCACGGCGGCGGGGCGCGAGGTCGTATTCCGGTTGCTCGAGACGGCCGACGTGCTGGTCGAGAATTTCAAGATCGGCACCTTGGAACGGTGGGGTATGGGATACGAGGATGTCCTGAAACGCCGTTTCCCACGGCTCATCCATTGCCGGATAACCGGCTTCGGCGCCGATGGTCCCCTGGGCGCCAAGCCCGGGTATGACGCCGTGGCGCAGGCGATGACGGGCCTCAACAGCGTCACCGGCACCCCCGAATCCGGGCCGACGCGGATCGGCGTCTCGATCGTCGACATGGTCGTCGGGCTCAACGCCGCCGTCGGGATCGCCATGGCCCTGGTGGAACGCGCCCGGTCGGGGCGCGGGCAGTTCATCGACCTGACGCTCTATGATTCGGGCATCAGCATTCTCCACCCCCACGCCGCCGGTTGGTTCATGAACGGCAAGCTGCCCCGGCTTACGGGCAACGCGCACCCCTATGTGGCGCCGTATGACCAGTTTCAGACCAAGACCCGGCCCATATTCCTTGGCGTCGCCAATGACCGTCAGTTCCGCAAGGCGGCCGAGATCCTCGGCCGCCCCGGGCTCGCCGAAGACCCAAGGTTCAAAACCAACGGGCTGAGAAGCGAGAACCGGCAGGCGCTCACGGAAATCCTCTCGCCGCTTCTTGCCGAGTGGGAATGCGAGGAATTGACCGACCGCCTGCTCGCCGCGGGCGTCGCCGCGGGTCCTGTCAACACCGTGGCGGAGGTGCTGACCGACCCCCACACCGCGCACCGCCAGATGGTTGTCGAGAAAGAGGGCTACCGGGGCGTGGGTCCGCCTATCAAGTTCAGCCGCACGCCGGCCTCGGTGCGCCGCAAGCCCCCTACCTTCGCCGCGGATGCGCGCGAGGTTCTGGCGTTGGCCGGCTACACCGATGAGGAGATGGACACCCTGATCGAATCGGGCGCCGTGGTCATGGAGCGCAGGCCTTGACCCGCCCCGCGACCTTGCGGGCGTGAGCCGTTCGATGACGGACGTGGTCCGATACGAAAGGCGCGGCGCGACCGGCGTCATCACCATCGACAACCCGCCGGTCAACGCGCTCGGCATCCCGGTCCGCAAGGGCGTCTTCGCCTGCCTTGACCGGGCGGAGGGGGATGCGGACGTGACGGCATTGGTGCTCATCGGCGCCGGCCGCTGCTTTTCCGCCGGCGCCGATATCCGCGAGTTCAGCCGCCCCCCGGAACCGCCCACCGTGCGCGAGGTGATCGAAAAGATCCGGGATTGTCCGAAGCCGGTGATCGCCGCCATCCATGAGACGGCGCTCGGCGGCGGGCTGGAACTGGCGCTGGGCTGCGATTACCGGATCGGCGCCCCGTCCGCCAGGGTTGGGCTGCCGGAGGTCAAGCTGGGCCTCGTGCCCGGCGCCGGGGGCACCCAGCGCCTGCCCCGGCTGATCGGGGTCGGGCCGGCGCTGAGAGTTATCCTCGGCGGTGAACCCGTGCCCGCCGCAGAGGCGTTGGCGCTGGGTATTCTCGATGAGGTGGTGGAGGGGAACTTGGCCGATGGCGCCGTCGCTTTCGCCGAAAGGGTCGTCGCCGAAGGGCGCCCGGCGCACAGGACCCGGGACCTGGAAGCGAAGCCGCCCAAGGCTCCGGACGCGCCCGACGTGTTCGATCGCGCGCGCAAGGGCATCGGCAGAAGGGCGCGGGGCCTCATCGCCCCCGACTTGTGCATCGAAAGCGTCGAGAACGCGCTCCGGCTTCCCTTCGATGAAGCCATGCGCAAAGAGCGCGAATTCTTCGTCCGTTGCCGGGAGTCCGATCAGTCCAAGGCCCAGCGCCACGTCTTCTTCGCGGAACGCCAGGCGGCCAGGATCCCCGACGTTCCGGCGGACACGGCGGTGATTTCCATACGCAGGGCGGCCGTGATCGGCTGCGGCACCATGGGCGCGGGCATCGCGATCACGTTCGCCAACGCCGGTATTCCCGTGCACGTCCTGGACGTGTCACGGGAGGCGCTCGATGCCGGCCTCGGCCTCATCCGCAAGACCTACGCCGCCGGCGTATCCAGGGGCCGCATCTCGGAAGCCGATAGGGAAGCGCGCATGGACCTGATCACGGGCACGGCGGACTACGCCGGCATCCGCGACGCCGACATCGTCATCGAGGCCGTGTTCGAGGAAATGGACCTGAAAAAAAAGGTCTTCCAGACCCTGGACAGGGTGTGCAAGGCGGACACCATCCTCGCCACCAACACGTCCTCGCTGGATGTCAACGAAATCGCCGTCACCACCGCGCGCCCCGAAAAGGTGATGGGCACCCACTTCTTCAGTCCGGCCCACGTGATGCGGCTGATGGAAAACGTGCGCGGCGAGAAGACCTCGAAAGAGACCGTCGCTTCGGTGATGGGCCTTTCCAGGAGGCTCGGCAAGATCGGGGTCCTGGTCGGCGTCTGCGACGGCTTCGTCGGCAACCGCATGTATCACGCCTACACCCGCGAGGCCAATTTCCTGTTGGAGGAAGGGGCGCTGCCCCAGCAGGTGGACAAGGCGATCTACGACTTCGGCTTTCCCATGGGTCCTTTCACCACCGGCGATCTGGCGGGGCTCGACGTGGGTTGGCGCATCCGCCAACGCCGGGCGAAGACCCGCGACCCGGACGAGCGCTATTCGCCCATCGCCGACCGCATCTGCGAGATGGGCCGGTTCGGCCAGAAAACCGGCGCCGGCTGGTACCGGTACGAAAAGGGTGGACGCACCCCGATCCCGGACCCGGAGATCGAAAAGCTGATTGTCGGCGTCTCGGACGAATTGGGAATCCAAAGGCGCGAGATCGGCGATCGGGAAATTCTCGAACGCTGCCTTTATGCGCTCATCAATGAGGGCGCAAAAATCCTCGACGAAGGCCTGGCGCTGAGGGCGGGCGACATCGACGTCATCTGGATTTACGGATACGGCTTTCCCGTCCACCGGGGCGGCCCGTTGTTCCATGCCGACACGGTCGGCGCGAACGTGATCCTGGACGCCGTGCGAAGGCTCCACGGGACCCACGGCGCGGCATTTAAGCCGGCGCCTTTGCTGGAAAGGCTGGCGCGGGAAGGGAGGGGCTTCCACCAAGGGTAGCCGCCGCCCGGGCCGTTCGATGGTGCCATGGGCCACAGATTCTCGACCCGCCGAAGCGCGTCGCGGGCCGAAAGATCCGGGATATCAGGGCGCCAGCGCGGCGCCGCCGGAAATTGCTTCCTCGGGCACGGCGAAGGCATGATCCACGTATTCGAGAAGAATGGCCAGGCTCTCTTCCACGGAAAGGGTCCCGGTGTTGATCGCCAGTTCGGGGTGACCCGGTGATTCGTAGGGAGCGGATATCCCGGTGAATTCGGGAATGTCGCCGCGCCGGGCCTTTTTATAAAGACCCTTGGGGTCGCGTCCCTCACACACCTCGAGAGACGCCGTCAGGTGGATTTCGTGGAAGGCATCACCGCCCGCCTGCCGGGCCAACTCGCGGTCGCGGCGGTAGGGCGAGATGAAGGCGGGAATCACGATATACCCGGCATCGGCAAAAAGGGCCGCCACCTCTCCGATGCGGCGGATGTTTTCGCCCCGATCCCCGGGCGAGAAGCCGAGATCGGCGCTGAGCCCGTGGCGGATGTTGTCGCCGTCCAGCACGTAGACCTGGTAACCCTTTTTGAACAGACGCTGTTCCAGCTCGAACGCCAGCGTCGTCTTGCCCGACGCCGACAGCCCCGTGAACCACAGCACGCCGCCCCGGTGCCCGTTGGCGCGCCAACGGGCCTCTTGCGCGACCCGGTGTTCCGTGGTCGTGATGTTGGTCGATCTGACCGTCATATGTGTCCTGGCGTCTCGCCGGCTGTACGAAAGGCCTGGGGGTTTTACGTCCTTTGCCGCCCCGCATCAAGAGGGCAGGCCCGGCAATGCCGGCGGCGGGTATGCGGCCCGCGCCGGCGGCCGGGGACACGCTCCCGACGGGTCAGAGTCCGGAAATGTCGGCTGTGAACTTTGCGTAGATCTCGGTCAGGGCGTCGTTGAAGGCGGCCACCGCCGCGGCGACGGTGTCGGCCCCGGCCTTGGCTTCGACACCGTATGTCCCCAGGAACAGGAGCTCGTCGTTCGCCGTTCGCCGCAGCGCAAGCTCCAACTCCACCACGGCGCGCGGCGGCGAGCCGTTGATCTTTTCCAGGCGCTTGATCCTGCCGGCGAGCACGTAGTCCGGCTCCACACGCATCTCAGGCGTAACCACCATGGTCGTCACCTTGGCCGCGCGAAGGTAGTCCACCAGTTGATCCCGCAGCATGGTCGGCGGAGGCTCGGTCCAGAAATGGTAGTGATACTCGTGCAACTCATAGGGCCGGTCGGCCATGCCGTAGACGATGGGGCGTCCGGCGGTCAGACCGTCGGCGACGAACCGGCCGACCTCCAGGGTCCCCTTGAATCGTGGTTCGGCCAGGGGGGTGTCCGGTGCCCCAACGGACAGGCGATAGAAATGATCCTGGGGCAAGGGCGGCTGGGCACAGACGGCCAGTACCGGCGCCACCAGGAAGATCATCGCGTGAAGCGACCGTTTCACCCGTCTTTCCCCCGCCCGTCCGTGGTCACCGGGTTGCCGCTTCGTCCCGTGGCGGCCTGCCGCCGAGCAACAGCCCCGGATTCTGCCGTATCTGACGGGTGAATTCATACATATTTCGCGCCGCCCCCTCCATGTTCTGGTTTATGGAATCGATGTGGCGTGCCACGGAATCGACGACGTAGCGTATGTCGATGATGGACTTCTCGATGTCCAGCTTGTTATCCGCGACCATGGTGCCCACCTTGGCTACCGCGGCGCTCATAGAGGCGAGAAGCCTGTCGATGTCGGCGCGCGTCTTCTCGAAGTTCACCGACAGGCGCGCCAGGTTCCGGGCGGCGGCATCCATATTGGAAATCAGCCCCTCCACCTTCTCACGGTTTTTCGGTGTCATGAGCGCCGCCAGTTCGTCGCTGCTGCGGTTCAGTTTTCCAGTGAAGTCCTCGACGTTGTCGGCAATCCTGGGCATCCGCTCGGCCACATCCCTGACCAGGGCGGCAAGGTCCCTGATCAGCACCGGTGCGTCCGCCTCCAAGAGGTCGCCGAGGGCGACCACGGTGCGGTCGACATTTGCGATCAGGGGCTTGATGCGCGTCTCGGCCAGTTCGCCCATGTCGGCCGCAACCCCTGACAACACGGCAAGGACGTTGGCGGACTCCTGTTCCTCGACTCGACCGCCCGGTTCGAGGGCGGGGCCCTCGCCGGCCTTGATGCTAAGGGTAATGGCCGACAGCAGGCCCGGCGCCGCGATCTGGGCGACGCTGTCCTCTGGGATGCGCCAGCCCTTGGTGACGTCGAAATCGACCCGGAAACGCATCCGGCCGTCCTCGGGCTGAGGCGTGATCTCCGTCACCTGACCGATGGGATACCCCTCGTACAGCACCTGGGTGCCGAACTTGATGCCGGTGACATTCTTGTAAATGGCGTAATAGGAATCGGTGGCCCCGGTCCTCCCCGTCAGCACGGCCAACGAGACGACCAGCCCGACGATCATGGCGAGCACGAAGCCGCCGACCATCACGTAGTTGATCTTGCTGCTTTTCACAAGCGGGCCCTTTCGCCCGATCTTTCACCCATGAGCCTTTCCAGGTATTCCTCCGGATCGACGATTTCCTCTTCCGTGCGCCGTTGCAGGAGATTTTGGATGCGCTCGATTTTGGTTTCGCGTAGCTCTTCGGTGGTACCGGTCAACAAGATCCTGCCCTGATCGAGGACCGTGATGCGGTCGGCGATACTGAACGCGCTTTCCAGTTCATGGGTGACGACAACGATGGTCATGCCCATGGCCTCGCGCATGCGCAGAAGCAGATCGTCCAGCGCTGCGGCGATCACCGGATCGAGCCCGGCGGACGGTTCGTCGCAGAACAGGATCTTGGGGTCCATGATGATGGCACGGGCGAAGGCCGCCCGCTTGACCATGCCGCCCGACAGTTCCGCGGGCATCAGGTCCTCGAAGCCCGCCAGGCCCACAACCTCCAGCTTGAGCCGCGCCATGATTTCCATGGTCGTGCGGTCCAGAACTGTATGCTCGTAAAGCGGCAGCATGATGTTCTCGCCCACGGTCATGGAGCTGAACAGGGCCCCGCCCTGGAAGGCGACACCGATCTTCTTGCGAAGGTCGAGCGCTTCCTTCGCGTCCAGGGCCGCCGGGTCGCGGCCCAAAATCTTGACGGTGCCCGAAGTGCCGTGCTCAAGCGCCATCACGTGGCGCAGCAGGGTGCTTTTGCCCGAGCCGCTGCCCCCTATGATGACCATGATCTCGCCCGCATACACGTCCATGCTGACGCCATTGAGGATCTTGCGCTCGCCGTAATGGGCGACCAGGTCCCGGACCTCGATCACCTTTTCGGGTTTTTGTTCCCTGCCATCCATTTCAGCGCGTCACCACAAAGGCAAAGATCATATCCGTCAGCACGATGGCGGTGATCGCCTGCACCACGGCCCGCGTCGTGGCCCGCCCGACGCCTTCGGCGCCGCCGGTGACCGAGGCGCCGTTGGCGACGCCGATGACGGCGATCAAGGCGGCGAAGATCAAGCTTTTCCCCATTCCGTGCATGACGTCGTCGGTAGACAGGATCTCGATCGTTTGGTCGACGTAAGCGGCCATGCTGATGCCCAAGTCCGCGCCCACATACAGGCCCGCGGCGAACAGCCCCACCAGGCCGCTGAAAAAAGTGAGCGCCGGGACCATCACCATCAGGGCGATCAGCGCCGGGACCACCAGGAAGCGCACCGGGTTGATTCCCATCACGGTCAGGGCATCCACTTCCTGGTTGATGGTCATAATGCCCAGCCGTGCCGCCAGCGCCGAACCCGACCGGCCGGCCACCAGGATGCCGGTGATCAGGGGGGCAAATTCGCGCGTGACGGATAGGGCGATGCCGATGACCACCCGGGATTCGGCACCGAATATGCGCAGCGTGTGCACGCCTTGAATGGCCAGCATGACGCCGATCGCGCCGCCCAAGAGGGCGATGATCGGGACGGCGCGGACGCCGACCTCCATCATCTGCACGAACACCGAATCCACGCGCACGGGTTGCTTCAGGCGTGGTCCGGCAACGAGCCAGAATAGGCTTTGGGCAACCAGGACCCCACAGTAGCCAACCTCCTCGACGCCGGCGACGACCGTGCGGCCCATCCTCTCGGTGAACCGGGTGAGCGGATTTCGGGTGTCGCTGGAAGGCATGGCGGCCCTGCTAGCCGGCCCGCGCCAGACCGTCTTCCAAGGTGTCGTAAATGGTGAAGACCTTGTCCAGGCGGCTCAGACGCAACACGCTGAGCACAGAACCGCTGACCGCGACAAGGGCGAAATGCCGCCCCGCCTTGCGGGCGTTCTGAAAGGATTCCACCAACGAGGCGATGCCTGAGCTGTCGATGTAGGTGACGGCGGACAAATCCACGAGCAGCGAGGATGTCCGTCCCAGGCAGTCGAGCAAGATTCTGCGAGCTTCGGGCGAACTCTCCAAGTCCACGTCGCCTTCGAAAGCGACGACGGTTACCCCGTTTTCATCCTTGATCCGGTGTATCATCGCCGACTTTCATGCAATGCGTTTCACCATTCTTAAAAGGTTACCGCCGTCCGGCGGCGACGGCATGAACTCCACCTCATCCATGACCTCGCCGATAAAATGGGTGCCCAGCCCTCCGGGGCGCAGGTCGTCGAGCTCACGGGGCTTGACCTTGGCGACCTCGGTGGCCTTGGCGAAATCCCTAAGGAACACAACGATCTCATCCCCCGTGTGCCGTATCTCCAGGATAATCTCTCCGTCCGACGCGCCGCCATAAGCGTGGCGGATGACATTCTGGCACGCCTCGTCCACGGCGATGACGATATCCCGGGCCACCTCGGCGGTACAGCCGCACCGCTTGGCCGCTTCCGACACCGCGCTGCGCACCAGCTTCAGCCGGTCGGCCTGGGACGGGAACCTGAGCTTCAGCAGGCTTTGGTCGTGATCTTCCATTGTCGCCACGTTCCTCGCGCCGCCCGTGCACTCACCCGTTCCCCCCTTTTCGCCTGTCCTCGATGGCAAGCATCGTGACGTCGTCCCGGAGCGCTTCGGCGCCTTGCTTGAGGCAGCTGATGACGGCATCGACCCGCCCGGCCAGGGTGAGGGAGTCGTTCTTCCGGATCAACGCTTTCAGGCCCTCAACCTCGAGCGGGGCGCCATCGTCGGCATATCCTTCGGTGACCCCGTCAGTGAAAACGTACAGGGTTCCCCCGTCAAGCCGCAGTTCGGTCTCCGGGAAGTCGCCGTCCGCCGCCGGCAGGGACAAAATGCCAAGCGGGGGCGCTTCCGCCGGCAGCGGCGTGAAATCTCCCTGCCGGTCGTGAAAAAGCGGCGGCTCGTGACCCGCATTGGCTAGGCGCACGATGCCGGTTTCGGGATCGTACACGCCGCCCACCATGGTCACGAACATGCCCCGCGTCGCGGTTTCGCAAATTTCCCCGTTGAGCAGAGCGAGAAGACGGCCCGGCTCGTGCACGGTCTTGCCCAGGCAGCGGTACAGGCTGGCCGTCTTGGCCATGAGCAGGGCGGCGTTCAGGCCTTTTCCCGAAACGTCGCCGAGGTTGAAACAGATGCGCCCGTCATCGAGGGGGAAGAAATCGTAAAAGTCGCCGGAGACAATGCGCGCCGGATGGTAGGCGCCGTGCACCGGGAAGGACTCCGGACGCCGCCGGGGCAGCAGGCTACGCTGAATTTCGGCGGCCAGTTCCAGCTCGCGGCGCAGCCGTTCCTGCTCGACCAGGGCTTCGGCCATGCGGGCGTTGATGACGGCCAGCGCCGCCACGGAACTCAACGCCTGGAGCAGGTGCAGGTCGGCATCGGAAAACGTGCCGTCGCCGCCCAGCTTGTTGATCAGCTCGATGGCGCCGATGCGTCGATCCTTGACGCTCATGGGGGCGCACAGGATGGAACGGGTGGTGTACCCGGTCTGCTCGTCCACACTCTTCTGGAAGTCGCGGTCCCTGGTCACGTCGCGGACCATCTCGGCGCAGTTCGTCTGGACGCACCGCCCGACGATGCCCTCGTCGCTTTTCAGGACAAGACCGGTGATTTCCGTCGCCCCGAAGCAGGCGTGGCAGCGCAAGTGGTCGCCCGACTCGTCAAGCAGGAACAAGGCCCCCCCTGCGGCGTCCAGGTGTCGCGTAATGTGCTCCACGGCCCGGCGCAGGGAATCCTCGATGTCAAGCGAGGCGGCGAAGTCCCGGCCCATGACCGCGGCCAGCTCCAAGTGGTCGAGGACGCGGTTGCCGCCCTCCGGCAAACGGTTTTGCGAGGGTTTCTGCTCGGCCATGGTCTTGGACACCCGATCCGTATCCCCGGCGTGTCAGGGAGGCGTATACGATTCACCATCACCCGGATCCTCGGCCGGGTTCTGGACGCGCCCGCAAGCCGACGGCGAAGGCAAAGGATACTCCCGGGGGTGCGTCAATTCCACCCGCCCCGGCGGCCGCCGGGGCGGTCGTCCTCGGACAGGGCCTCGATCAAGGGGCAGTCGGGCATGGTCCCGCCCCGGCAGCGGGCGACCATGTCCGTCAGAACCCTCTCCAGGGCCGCAAGATCGTCCAGTTTTCCCCGTACCTCGCCCAGGTGCTTGCCAGCTATGCCCTCGACCTCGGCGCAGCTCTCCCCCTCTCCATCGGCCAGCGAGAGCAGGGCGCGCACGGTATCCAGCGTGAATCCCAGCTGCCGCGCCCGGAGGATGAAGTTGAGGCGCTTCAGGGCGTCGTGATCATAGTGGCGGTGGCCGCCCAAGCTGCGCACGGGCGCGGGCAACAGGCCGATGCGCTCGTAATAGCGGATGGTCTCGACCTTGCAGCCGGTGCGCTTGGACACCGTCCCGATGGTCATGTACTGGGGCACCTCGGCCATCGCGACGCTCCCTGAAAAAAAACCTTGAACCTGTAGTAACTACAGGTCCCAGACTATCACCCGACCGTGAAAAAGGGGACAGGAAATCCATGAGCGGAAACGCACAAAGGACACTCACGCAAAAAGCCGCTTGCGGTGCACAAAAGCGAAGCGGCGCGCGAGCCGGGAAGCCGGTGCGCCAAGGGCTTGTGGCCGCCGGCGGCGTGCTCGGCGCCCTTGCGTCGGCATCCTGTTGTATCGCGCCATTGGTCCTTTTTGGCCTCGGGGCAGGCGGCGCGTGGATCGGGAACCTTACCGCCCTTGCGCCTTATCAGCCGGTTTTCCTGGCGCTCACCGTCGGGTTCCTCGGCGCCGGGTTCGTCATGGTCTACCGAAGGCCGACAGCGGCCGCGTCCGCCGAAGGTTCCTACTGCGCCCGGCCCGTATCGGGCCGTGGCGTCAAGATTGTCCTGTGGAGCGCGACGGTTCTCACCGCCGCGGCCCTGGCGTTCCCGTATGTCGCACCACTCATGCTTGGCACCTGAGAAAGTAGAAGGATACCCCTCGTGAAACCCTATCTTGCCGCGGCGGCGCTCGCCGTCACCGTCTTAGCCGCCGACGCAACCCTGGCCGGGGAGGCGTCCGTCACCTTGGCGGTGGACGGCATGACCTGTGTGGCCTGCCCGTACATCGTCAAGCAGGCCCTTGCCGGAGTTTCCGGCGTGCGCACCGTCGCGGTTTCGTTCCCGGAGAAAAAGGCGGTCGTCACTTACGATGACGGCAAAACGAGCATTGCAGTGCTGACGGCGGCCACCACCGACGTCGGCTTTCCGTCGCGGGTGATGGAGTAGGGGGGCGACACGGGCGCCAGACCGATTGCCGCACGCGTCGCCGACCCTGTCGGTCCCCTCCGAACCAAGACAAAGAGGTATGCCATGAACGACCGAAAACTTCTGCGCACCGGCATCATAGGTACCGTGATCGCCGCAATATGCTGCTTCACGCCGGTGCTTGTCCTTTTGTTCGCCGCGGTGGGGCTGTCGGCGTGGATGGGCTGGTGGCTCGATTACTTAGTGCTCTTTCCCGCATTGGCATTTTTCCTCGGCCTGACCGGGTATGCGGTCTATCGCCTCAAGCGCAAGCCGGCCGCCCAGGGCGACCCGGGAGCGGACGCCGCCGAAATCAAGGAAGCGTCATGAACAGTGCGTCTGACGACTGCTGCAGCAACTCCGCCAAGGACGGGAACGGGACCTTCGACCTGGCGGTGATCGGCGCCGGATCGGCGGGGTTCTCGGCCTCCATCCGGGCGGCGGAGCTGGGCGCGCGGGTCGCGTTCATCGGTCACGGCACCATTGGGGGTACCTGCGTCAACGTGGGCTGCATTCCCTCCAAGAACCTCATCCGGGCGACCGAGACCCTGCACCAGGCACAGGCGGCGACGCGCTTCGCCGGTATCCGCGCCGGCGCCGACCTGGAAGACTGGCGCGCCCTGATCGCCCAGAAGGACGAGCTGGTCGCGACCATGCGCCAGCAAAAGTACGCAGACCTTCTGCCGTCGTATAACACCATCGCCTACATGGAAGGCCGGGCGCGCCTGACCGGCGACGGCGTCGCCGTGAACGGGACCCTTCTGCACCCCGGCAGCATCGTCATAACCACGGGCGCGTCGGCCGCCGTGCCGCCGGTTTCCGGAATCGGGGACGTTCCCTATCTCACCAGCACGACGGCCCTCGAGCTCGAGTCGTTGCCCCGCTCCCTGCTCGTCATCGGGGGCGGCTATATCGGCTGCGAGCTTGCCCAGATGTTCGCCCGCGCCGGCGTCGAGATCACGATCCTGTGCCGGAGCCGCCTGCTGCCCCAAGGCGAGCCGGAAATCAGCGAGGCCCTGACCGGGTATTTCCGGGACGAGGGCATCACGGTGCGCGACGGTATTTCCTACAAGGGAATTCGCCGCACGGAGGGCGGCATCGCCCTTTCCATCGGCGTCAACGGGGGCCGCGAAACGGTGGAGGCGGAGAAGGTTCTCGTCACCACAGGCCGGCGGCCGAACACGGAAGGATTGGGCCTGGCGGAGGCCGGCGTCGATCTGACGGCGGCAGGCGGCATCAAGGTCGATGAGTGGATGCGCACGACCAATCCCGCCGTCTACGCCGGCGGCGACGTGACCGGTGAGGACATGTTCGTGTACATGGCTGCCTACGGCGCCAAGATCGCCGCCGAGAACGCCCTCAACGGCGCCAGCCGCCGCTACGACGCGACGGCCATGCCGTCCGTGGTGTTCACCGACCCCCAGGTGGCGAGCGTCGGCCTGACGGAAGCGGATGCCCGTGCACGGGGCCTGGATGTGCGGACCTCGACCCTTCCCCTTGACTACGTGCCCCGCGCCCTTGCCGCCCGCGACACGCGGGGTCTCATCAAGCTGGTGGCGGAGACCGAAACGGGCCGGCTGCTCGGGGCGCACGTCTTGGCCCCGGAAGGATGCGACTCCATTCAGACGGCCGCGCTGGCGATCAAGCAGGGCCTCACCTTTACCGATCTGGCGGAGATGATCTTCCCCTATCTCACCACCGTGGAGGGCCTGAAGCTGGCCGCTCAGGCTTTTGACAAGGACGTGAGCAAGCTGTCCTGCTGCGCCGGATAAAGGGGTGGGAAAAACGATGCCGGAGAAAGCAGAAGAAAAGAATGCGGTTGAAACCGCGCCCTTCCGCGCTATCGCCGACTTTCTGCGCGCCGGCGGCCTGTTCAACCGAGTCGACTTTCAGTCCCAGCGGGCACTGCTCACGCTCTATCGGCTCATTGCCGAGGGCGAACCGGTGTCGGTGGAACGGTTGGCCGTGAAGCTCGGGTTGGATGATAATGCGGTGCAGAGCCTGCTCGGGCGTTTACCGCCGCCAACCTATCAGTACGACGAGCCAGGCAGGATCATAGGCTTTGGTGGGCTTAGCCAATCACCCACACGCCACCGATTCACGGTCGGCGGCCGCGACCTTTATACTTGGTGCGCCTTCGACGGCCTCTTCCTTCCCGCACTTCTGGATAGCCCTGCGCGCATTACGACGGCCTGTCCGGTTACACGGGTGGACATCCGCCTCACCGTGACGCCGGAAGGGGTGGAGAAGGCCGACCCCGACGGCGTGGTCATGTCCTTCGTCATGCCCGAGACGGCCGGGTACCGGGCCGACCTGCGCGGCACCTTCTGCCGGTATGTGAATTTCTTTGCCTCGGACCAGGCGGGTACCACCTGGCTGACCGAGAACCCGGGCGCGGCGATTCTGTCCCTCGCCGAGGCCTATGCGCTTGGCCGGATCCGCAACGAAACGGGTTTCAAGGACATACTGGTCGCCTGATCGCCGCAAAAGACGGCCCTGCGGCAAAGGGAGGTCTTCCCGCTCAGGCCCCGCCCGGTTGTCCCGGTCCCTCGAGGGAGCGGAATTTGTACTGCAGCGCCAGGGTCACGCCCTTCAGCGGCCTGGGGATGGCCACGGAACCGAGAAGGATAAGCGGCGTCCACAGGACCAGATGGACCCATGTGGGCGGCGCCAGGGCCAGTTCCAGCAACAACGCCAAACCGACAACGACGGCGCCGATCACGAAGATGCCGAAGACGGCCGGACCGTCGCCGGCGTCGTGCCCGCCGAACCCGAGGCCGCAGACCCCACACCGGTCCGATATATCCAGAAACCCGTCAAACAGTCTTCCCACGCCGCAGCGGGGGCAGCGGCCGCGCATCCCCAGCCCGATAAGCGCCGCCGTCGAGCGGGTGGGACCTTCGTTCGTAAACGGGGGCCGGCCGTCTACCCCTGGTAGCCGTAGCTGCCCCACCAGTAGACCCACGAGAACAGGAAGAGCCACACCACGTCGACGAAGTGCCAGTACCAGGCGGCGGCCTCGAAGCCCACGTGGTGGTCGGGCTTGAAATGGCCGGCCCTGGCGCGGAAAAGGCACACGGTCAGGAAAC
>JACZQZ010000129.1 GCA_022545455.1 Pseudomonadota bacterium | reverse complement strand
CCCATCACGAGAGCCGCGCGACGACGTCCGATGGCCACCCATGGCCGCCCGAAGGGTCGCTTTTCGCGCCTTTTGGGGGCGTCAGCGCCCCTTGACGATGTCCCGCATCGCCGGCGCGACGCTTCCTACCCAAAAGACGCGAAAAGACGATCACACGTACCATCCTATTGTGATAGAGGGTACTAGGCGCCGGTGCCGGCGACGGTGGCGCCGTCCCGGTACAGCTTGTAGATGATGCTGTCGCGGAGCGCGCCATACGACGCGTCGATGACGTTGGTGGACACCCCGACCGTGGACCAGTGCGTGCCCTCGCCGTCGGCGGATTCGATCATCACCCGCGTCACCGCCCCGGTCCCTTCGCCGGGGGTGAGGATGCGCACCTTGTAGTCCACCAGCCGCAGGTCGGCGAGCTGCGGATAGAGCGGCGTCAGCGCCTTGCGCAGCGCCGCGTCGAGCGCGTTCACCGGCCCGTTGCCCTCGGCCACGGTCATCGTCGAGCCGCCGCCCACCTCCAGCTTCACCGTCGCCTCGGACAGGGTGATCAGCTCGCCCTTGGCGTTCCAGCGCCGCTCGTCGATGACGCGAAAGCTGGTGTGTTTGAAGTATTCGGGAATACCGCCGAGCGCCTGGCGGGCGAGAAGCTCGAAGCTGGCCGCGGCGTCGTCGTACGCGTAGCCGTCGAATTCCCGCGCCTTCACCGTCTCCACCAGTTGGGCCAACTTGGGGTCGCCGGCGTCGATGTCGAGTCCCATCTCGCGGAACCGGGCGAGGATGTTGGAGCGGCCCGACTGGTCCGACACCACGATGCGACGGCGGTTGCCGACCAGGTCCGGCACCATGTGCTCGTAGCAGCGCGGGTCCTTCTCCACCGCCGAGACGTGCAGCCCGGCCTTGTGCGCGAATGCCGACTCGCCGACGAAGGGCGCGGTGCGGTCCGGCGTCCGGTTCAGGCGTTCGTCCAATACGCGCGAGATGTGGGTCAGCCCGGTCAGCTTGTCGTGCGAGACCCCGGTCTCGTACCCCATCTTGCACATCAACGACGGGATGACGGCAATCAGATCGGCGTTGCCGCAACGCTCGCCCAGGCCATTGAGCGTGCCCTGGACCTGGCGCACCCCGGCCTCGACCGCGATCAGGCTGTTGGCGACGGCGTTGCCGGTGTCGTTATGAGCATGGATGCCCAGGCGCTCGCCGGGGATGTGGGCCATGACCGCGCCGACGATGGGCTCCATCTCGTGGGGCAGGGTGCCCCCGTTGGTGTCGCACAGCACGACCCAGCGGGCGCCCGCGTCCAGGGCCGCCTTCACGCAGTCGAGCGCGAACCCGGGGTTGGCCTTGTAGCCGTCGAAGAAGTGCTCGGCGTCGAACATCACCTCGTCGACGCGCCGGCAGGCATGGCGAATGCTGTCGGAGATCATTTTCACGTTTTCGGCGAGGGCCACGCCGAGCGCCGTCTCCACGTGGAAGTCCCAGGCCTTGCCGACGATGCACACGGTGTCCGTCTTGACCGAGAACAGGGCGTTGAGGCCGGGATCGTTTTCGGCGCTGCGCCCGGCGCGGCACGTCATGCCGAAGGCCGTCAGCTTGGCGTGCCCGAGTTTGGGCGCATCGGCGAAGAAGGCGTCGTCGGTGGGGTTGGCCCCCGGCCAGCCGCCTTCCACGTAATCGATGCCCAGGCCGTCCAGTTCCCGGGCGATGGCCGCCTTGTCGGCCGCCGTGAAATCGACGCCCACGGTCTGCGCCCCGTCGCGGAGCGTGCTGTCATAAAGATAGACGCGCCGGTCGCCCATGCCCGCGACTCCCCAGACCTTGCGAAAGAAGGCGGCGACAATGGCGGATTTGCGGGCGTGGCTCAAGGATTTCCGGTCCTCGCCGGCGGCTCCGCACTATCCGTCTGGCACGTTGCAGGGCCGGGGCCCGATAGGCACATCCCATTGCATGCGCGCGCAGGGACCCGAACACGAGGGCGACGCCCTCGCCGCATTCCCGGGAACGGACGACCCGCCCGTTCGGCCCGCCGACGCCGGGGACGACGGGGACGCCTACAGGGCCTTTCAGGAAAGGGTCAAGGGGACCAACATCAACCCCCAGACCCTTCTCGCCACCGACTACCTCAACCATTTCAACGAGATCGTCATGACGCTGGAGATGATCCCCGACATGCCGGACCTCCTGGACGACGCCAGGGCGTGGCGGCCCAAGACCTACCGGGAGCACTTTCAAGAAAGCGGTTTCGCCGATAGGGAACTGGCGATCGAGGCCTACGAGCACGTGCCGGCCAGGTTCCGCCAACCCTTCGAGCTCACCATCGGGACCCTGGACAGGTTGGTCGCCATGACCCTGGAACGCGCGGAAGCCACCGTGGCGGCGGGCCAATTCGAGAGCCTGAAAGGCATTGTGAACGACGCGTCGGGGGCCATCCGCAACCTCGTGGCCCCGGCCAGCGCCATCATCCACGGCACCGTCCGCACCATGGAGCAGTCGGAAATCGACGCGCTGCTACACCCGTAGCAGGACGCCCCCGACGGCTCCCACGGGCGGCGCGAAGTCTAATACCAAGGAGCGCTGACCATGGCTCATAGAGATCGCGTAGGCGGCTCGTCGGGTAGGAGGAAAGTTGCAGGCGATGCGGTGCATCGTCAAAACTTTTCGACGCCCTCCGACGGGCCGCATACGCGACCGGAACGGCGGCTTACCAAGGCTTTCGGACGGCGTCGCGCACGCTTTGCGATGCCCCGCATCGCCACAGCGCACGCTCCTGGCCGAAAACCTTGGTAAGCCGTCTCTATGGGTCATGATCAGCGCTCCTTGGTATTAAGCCATTATCGAATAAAGCAGGGCACAGAAAAGACCCGGCGCATGGTGACGCCGAGTCTTCTCATGGGCAGATGGGGCGCTGAGCGCCCCATCGTGCATAACGGTCGTTAACGGGAAGAGAGTGCGCTGCGCCAGGAGCTGTTGCCCTTCGAACGCATCATGAATTTTTTCCGGGAGCTCATCTTCCGGCGCCCCTTCGTCGCGTGAGTGTGGGCGCGCTTGGACAGAGTCCTTCTCGCCGTCGTCTTCCGGGTCATCTTCTTCTTGGCAACCTTCTTGTGGGAGACCGTGCGCTTCTTGGCGGTCTTCTTGATGGTCCGCTTCTTGGCAACCTTCTTGCGGGAGACCGTGCGCTTCTTGGCGGTCTTCTTCATGGTCCGCTTCTTGGCAACCTTCTTGCGGGCCGGCGAGCGCCTCTTGGCGGTCTTCTTGATGGTCCGCTTCTTGGCGGTCTTCTTGATGGTCCGCTTCTTGGCGGTCTTCTTGATGGTCCGCTTCTTGGCGGTCTTCTTGACCACCCTCTTCTTCATGGACTTGGTCTTCGGCCGTGCGGTTTTCCGGCGGGCACTGGAGGCCCGGCGGCTCGCCGCTGAAGTCCGGCGTTTGACCGACGTCCGGCGTTTGGTCGAGGATTTCCTGACCTTGGCCTTGGTCGAAGTTGCAGGCATGATGCTCTCCTTTAACGTTCGTCGATACGGCAGTGCATTGTCGGTATCGTCATGCGGTGACTCAAAACATGTATTAATCACCAACGGAAAAGTCACCCACCCCGAAGGTTTTCGGAAAACAGAGAAAGTCCGTGCCATGCACAGCACAGACCGTAATTTCGGTGGGATACTGTGGGCTATATCTTTTATTTTCTCTTAACGGTCAATATTTTTTTGTTTACTTAAATTTACCCAAAATTAACCATTATTTTCGCAGGGTATCCGCGGCTCGCCGAGGCCCCCTCCACGGGCCCTCACTTGCAGACTAACTCTTTATAAAACCAACGCTTTTCACGGACGACCCGGAGCATTTCCTGGGTCATTTCCAGGCACTTCCCGGGACCGCCTTGCCGATGACGGCGGGGCCCCGCGGCCCCCGGCCCGCCCACGAAAGCCCGTAAATCCGGCGGCGTTGGCAGATTTTCCGGGGAAATTCGCGCCGTGGGCGGCACTTCGCCGTCGGCGGGAATCAATACTTCGAATATACTGAGTCCCGCCCGGGACGTTACTGGATCGCCCCCCGGCGCGGCGTCGGAACGGGACCGCGTCTCACGCCCGCCGCCAGGTGGTGCCGTCGGGTCCGTCCTCCAACACGACTCCCCGGGCCGCGAGGTCGTCACGGATGCGGTCGGCTCCGGCGAAATCCCTGGCCTCGCGGGCCTTGGCGCGGTCGGCGATGAGGGCCTCGATCCACTCCTCGTCCTGCCTAATGACCTTTAGTTTTAGCGTGGCATCGCCTTTAGCAGTCGCTTCCAGGGTCTTTTCGAAAATGCGCCCCTTGCGCCAATCCTCCGGGTCCTGCTGCAAGATTCCCAACAGCGCCCCGCCGGCGCGCAACGACGCGGCCAGGGCAATGCGCTGCGAAACCTTCCCGGTGCTGTTGATCGACGTCGCCACCTCGTGCAACCGGGTAATCGCCTGCGGGGTATTCAGGTCATCGAGCAGGGCCGCGACCATCGGCTCAGGCGGTTCGGCGCTTTCGGCGGCGACCAGATGATAGTCGGTTCTCAGCGCCCCATAGAACCGGTCCAGCGTCTCCTTGGCCTGTCCCAGGCCTTTCGCCGTCCAGTTCAGGGGCTGGCGGTAGTGGGCCGACAGCAAGGCCAGCCGGATGGCCTCTCCCGGATGATCCTTCAGAATGTCCCTGACGGTGATGATGTTGCCCAGCGACTTGGACATCTTTTCGCCTTCCACCATCACGTAGCCGTTGTGCATCCAGACGCGCACGAATTCCCTGCCCCCGTGCGCACACGTGCTCTGCGCGATCTCGTTCTCGTGGTGGGGAAAGATCAGGTCGTTGCCGCCGCCGTGGATGTCGAAGGTTTCGCCCAGGTACTGCTTGCTCATGGCCGAGCACTCCAGGTGCCAGCCCGGCCGCCCGCGGCCCCACGGCGAGTCCCAGCCCGGCAGGTCCGGCGTCGACGGCTTCCACAGGACGAAATCCGCCGGATCCCTTTTATACGGCGCCACCTCCACCCGGGCGCCGGCGATGATCTCGTCGGGTTTGTACCGCGACAGCTTCCCGTAGCCCGCCCACGAGGAAACGCTGAACAGCACGTGGCCTTCGGCCTCATAGGCGTTGCCCGCCGCGATCAGGGCCTCGATCATGGCGATCATCTGGGGGACGTGGTCGGTGGCGCGGGGCTCGACCTCGGGCTTCAGCGTGTCCAGGGCCTTCATGTCCTCGTGGAAGGCCTTCGTCGTGCGCTCGGTGATGGTGTGGATGCTCTCGCCGCTCTCTTTGGCGGCGGCGTTGATCTTGTCGTCCACGTCGGTGATGTTGCGCACGTACGTGACCTTGGGATAGAGACGCTTCAACAGCCTGTACAGCACGTCGAAGACGACGACCGGACGCGCGTTGCCGATGTGGGCGAAGTCGTACACCGTGGGGCCGCACACATACATGCCGACGGCGTCCCGCCTCAGCGGCTCGAACCGGACTTTCCCGCGGGTCAGGGTGTTATGCAGATGCAGGGGCACGGGTTTTCCGAGTGTCCTGTCCCAGAGATTCGTACACTATACGATCGTTTTTCCCGTTTCCTCGGCAGGAGGGGACGCGCGGGCGATGCGGTGTCATCGTCAAGCGTTCCCGACGCCCCGAGGAAGCGGGAAACGCGACCCGAAGGGCGGTCTTGCGAGGCCCCCGGGGGGGACAAGGGGGGTGTCCCCCCGGCTACGGTATGCGGGGGACGCCCCCGCGGCCCCCGGCGTCGTCGCGCGCCGCTTGTGATGCTCCAGCATCACGGCGCGCCGCGCTCCTAGCCGGAAACCTCGCAAGACCGTCGTATAGCGTACGAATCTCTGGGACAGGACACTAGTCGGACTGGGGGCGACGTATTGGGCGGGGGTCATGCCGGGTCCGTGAACCCGCTGGTGATGGGGTAGCGGCGGTCGCGGCCGAAGGCGCGGCTGGTGATCTTGACTCCCGGCGGCGCCTGACGGCGTTTGTATTCGGCACGGCCGAGCATGGTCCAGACGTTGCGCACGACCTCGGCGTCGTGGCCCCGGGCGACGATTTCGCCGAGGGCCATCTCCTCTTCGATCAGGCACCTGAGAATGGCGTCGAGCTGTTCATAGGGGGGCAGGGTGTCCTGATCGGTCTGGTCGGGCTTGAGCTCGGCCGACGGCGGCTTCACCAGGATGCGCTCGGGCATGACCCGCCCGGCGGGGCCGGGGAAATCCTCGGGCCGGTGCTGGTTGCGCCAGCGCGACAGCTCGTACACCGTCGTCTTGTATATGTCCTTGAGCACCGAGTAGCCGCCGCACATGTCGCCATACAGCGTCGCGTAGCCGACCGACATCTCCGACTTGTTGCCGGTCGACAGCACCATGTAGCCGAACTTGTTCGACAAGGCCATCAGGGTGACCCCGCGCGCCCGGGCCTGGATATTTTCCTCCGTCGCGTCGGCGGGATGGCGGACAAAGGCCTCGCGCAGCATGCCCTCGAAGGCCTCCATCGCCGGATCGATGGGGATGGTGTCCAGGCGGACGCCCAGCAGGCGCGCCGCTTCCGCCGCGTCCTCCAGGCTCTCGGCCGAGGTATAGGGCGACGGCATCATCACGCAGTGGACCCTTTCCGCGCCGAGGGCGTCCACCGCCACGGCGGCGCTCAGCGCGCTGTCGATACCGCCCGACAGCCCGACCAGGACGCCGGGGAAAAAGTTCTTGTCCACATAATCGTGGAGCCCCGTGGTCAGGGCCCGGTAAACGGCTTCCAGCCCCTCGGCGGGTTTTGCGATGGCGCCTTCTTCGCACGCCCATGCGCCGTTGGCGTCGGCGCGCCAGCGGGTGAGCAGCACCTGCGTCTGCCACGACGCGGCCTGGGCGCGAAGGTCGCCACCGGCGCCGAGAACGAACGAGGCGCCGTCGAAAACCAGCTCGTCCTGCCCGCCGACGAGATTGATGTACATCAGCGACAGGCCGGACTCCATGGTGCGGGCCGCGGCCAGGTTGAGCCGCGCGTCCGGCTTGTCCGCCTCGAAGGGAGAGCCGTTGAGCACGACCAGCATGTGCGCCCCGCATTCATCCAGGCATTCGGTGACGTCCGGGGACCACATGTCCTCGCAGATCATGATGCCGAGCAGCGCGCCGCGGAACGATACCGGTCCCGGCGCAGGCCCGGCGGCGAAGACGCGCTTTTCGTCGAACACCCCGTAGTTGGGCAGTTCGTGCTTCCGGCGCACGGCGGCGATGGAGCCGCCGTCGAGCAGCAGGGCCGCGTTGTAAAGCTTGCCGTCGTCGCGCCAGGGCGCTCCCACGAGCAGCGCCGGCCCGCCGTCGGCGGTGTCCCCGGCAAGGACAGAGACGCCGGCCTCGATGCGGTCCTGGAACGCGGCCTTGAGCACCAGGTCCTCGGGCGGATACCCGGCGACCACCAGTTCCCCGCAGATCACCAGGTCGGCGTGGGAGCGCGCGGCCTCGGCGCGGGCGGCGCGGATGCATTCGATATTGCCGTCGATGTCACCGACGGTCGGGTTGATTTGCGCCAGTGCTATGGCCAGGGTGTCGGTCATTTTTAGCGGGATCGGGCGCGTGGTGTCCAGGTCGCGGCAGCTTAGTACCCTCTATCACAATAGGATGGTACGTGTGATCGTCTTTTCGCGTCTTTTGGGCAGGAAGCGTCGCGCCGGCGATGCGGGACATCGTCAAGCGGCGCTGACGCCCCCAAAAGGCGCGAAAAGCGACCCTT
>JACZQZ010000128.1 GCA_022545455.1 Pseudomonadota bacterium | reverse complement strand
CCCGAAGGGCGGTCTTGCGAGGCCCCCGGGGGGGACAAGGGGGGTGTCCCCCCGGCTACGGTATGCGGGGGACGCCCCCGCGGCCCCCGGCGTCGTCGCGCGCCGCTTGTGATGCTCCAGCATCACGGCGCGCCGCGCTCCTCGCCGGAAACCTCGCAAGACCGTCGTATGGTGCGCGAAATCGTGAAAGTAAGTACTGGCCGTCTTGCCGGGCCCGGCCCGCCATTCCATAATCGATCCGCCCCTGTCGACGGGATCGCGCACATGAACCGCCTGATCCGCACCGTTGCCCTCAGTCTGCCCGTGCTCGCCCTCGCCGCGTGCACGGTCAATCCGGCCACCGGCAAACGGAGCTTCACCACGTTCATGTCGCCCGCCGACGAGCAGGTGGTGGGGCGCGAGGAACACCCCAAGATCCTCGAACAGTCCGGCGGCGCGTACGGGGATAGGGACCTGGGCGCCTATGTGCGCAATGTCGGCCAGTTGCTGGCCCGGGTGTCGGAGACGCCGGACCTTTCCTATACCTTCACCGTGCTCAACGACCCCAAGGTCAACGCCTTTGCGCTCCCCGGCGGATACGTCTACGTCACCCGCGGGCTGCTGGCCCTGGCCGACAACGAGGCGGAAATGGCCGGCGTGCTCGCCCACGAGATCGGCCACGTCGTCGCCCGCCACACGGCCGAGCGCTACAGCCAGGCCGTGGCCGCCAACCTGGGCCTGACCGTCCTTGGCGTGCTCGGCAGCGCCGCCGGCGTGCCCACCGGCCTCGGCAGCCTGGCCTCCTTCGGCGCCCAGGCCTATTTGCAAGGGTTCTCCCGCGAGCAGGAGCTGGAGGCGGACATGCTGGCCGTGCGCTACATGACCGGCGCCGGCTATGACCCGCGCGCCATGATCAGCTTCTTGCGCAAGCTGCAGGGCCACGACGCCCTGGAGGCGGCCCTGTCGGGCAAGCGGGAAGCCGCGGACAGGTTCCACATCATGTCGACCCACCCGCGCACCGCCGACCGCATCGCCCGGGCCATCGAACTGGCCAAGGTGCGACCGGCGGCCAAGCCCAGGGTAGGGCGCGACGTCTACCTTGCCCGCATCGACGGCATGGTGTTCGGCGACCCGCCCAAGCAGGGAATTCGCAAGGGGCGCGTGTTCGTCCATCCGCAGCTCGCCATCCGGTTCACGGTTCCCCCCGGTTTCGTCATGGTCAATACCCCGGGCCAGGTCGTCGCCCGCGGGCCGGGCGGGGCGGCCATCGCTTTCGACATGAAGCGCGGCCCGGCGGCCAGGCGGGTGCGCAGTCTGCCCGCCTATCTGGTGCGCGATTGGGGCAGCCGCCTTTCGTTGAGGGCCGTCGAGCGGATTACCATCAACGGCATGGAGGCAGCCACCGGGCGCGACCGCCTGCAGACCCGCGCCGGGCCGAGGGACGTGCGCCTTTTGGCCATCCGCGACAGGCCGGACCGCATCTACCGGTTCCTCTTCATTACCCCACCTTCGCTGACCGCGCGCCTGACCAACGAATTCAAGCGCACCACCTACAGCTTCCGCCGCCTTTCACCGCAGGAGGCGTCGTCGATCCAGCCCCTGCGCCTTGACGTGGTGACCGTGCGCCCGGGCGATACCGCCAAGGTGCTGGCCGCCCGCATGCCGCTGGGAAAGTTCAGCCTGGCCTGGTTCGAAACCCTGAACGGGCTTGGCGGCGGCCGGCCGCTGGTGCCCGGCCGCAAGGTCAAGGTCGTGGTCGAGTGATTCCCAGGAATTCCTTCAGGAAGGCCGCCGCTTCGGCGTGAATGCCGGGGGCGGTGCTTTGGCGCGGCCCGGCGACGTTGAGGGTGGCGATGTCCTCGGCCTCGATCCACGCCCGTACCCCTTCGGCGGCCGCACCGCCTTCGATGTTCACCACCATGAGCGGGCGCCGCATCGCCCGCGCCAGGCGCAGGGTCAACGCCGTTCCGCCGTCGGGCCGGCCGCGGGTGAGCACCAGGGTGCCGTCCGAATTGCGCACGTTGAGGCGCGTGCGCTCGGCATAGTCCGCGCTTTCGGTCTCTTGCAGGGGATAGCGCCCGGCGATCGGGCCGTCCTCGGCCAACCGGCCCCTGGGACACCAGCCGCCGCAGGGCAGCCCCGCTTCCAGGGCCACGTCCAGGGCGGCCCGGTCGACCCCTGTCTGGCCCCCGGAAACGATTTTCCGCGGCAAGGCCTTGGTATTACCGGCCAGGACGGTCTCGGGGTCCATCTCAGGCCTCGATCGTGTCCACCAGCTCGCCGTCCGCGTCGAAGCAGGCGGCAAGCAGAGGGCCGCCGAAGCCGCAGGCGCCGTCTACGGTGGCGGTGGCGGCCTTGACCTCGAGGCCGCGGTGGCGGCGGTCGAAGCCGCGCACCACACGCCTGAAACCGCCGTACGGCGCTTCAATATTGTCGAAATCCTCTCCCCCCCACCAGAAGCTGTCGTGTTGTTCCGAAAGCGGCCGGGTGGCGTCGATGCCGGCGTGGACAAACAGCAGCGCCTTGTCCTCGGTGAAGGCGGCGCGCCTGAGCACGCTCATCAGCATGGTGTGGCCGTCGGCGGCGCGCATGGCGGCGCGCAAGGAACTCGTCCACTTGGTCATCACCAAGGCGCCGCCGTTGGCGGCGCTGCGCGCTTCTTCGACCGTGCCTCCGTAAGCCGCCATCGTCGGCGCGACACCCTGCTCCATCATCCATTCCAGGACCTCGCCGGGATTGGGGGCGAACTGGATCTGCAGCAGCTTGTGCCACATCTCCTCCTGGCTGCCGCGCAGATAGACGATGTCGTCATATTCCGCCCCGGGTCGCGCCAGAAGGGCGCGGCGGAACACCAACAGCTCCTCGATGGTGTCGGCGACGGCGTTGCCCCGGCCCAGGAAGTTGCCCAGGTAAACCAGGTTCTCGCCCACCTGGATGCGCTCCGCCAGACGGCGGTGCAGGGCGCGCAGGCGGTCCGCCTCGCCGTGAATGGCGGCCACGGCCCAGTTCCGGCGCCCCGCCGGCAGTGTCTCGAAATGATCCTGTGCCGACATCCCAGTGTCCTGTCCCAGAGATTCGTGCACTATACGATCGTTTTTCCCGTTTCCTCGGCGGGAGGGGACGCGCCGGCGATGCGGTGTCATCGTCAAGCGTTCCCGACGCCCCGAGGAAGCGGGAAAAGCGACCCGAAGGGCGGTCTTGCGAGGCCTCCGGACGTCGTCGCGCGCCGCTTGTGATGCTCCAGCATCACGGCGCGCCGCGCTCCTCGCCGGAAACCTCGCAAGACCGTCGTATAGCGTACGAATCTCTGGGACAGGACACTAGGACGCGCGACCCTTTCCCGCCGGGCGAAACGGAAGCGGCCTCGGGGCCTTCCCTAGGGCCTCGCCGAAGGGCGCTCAGGCCGCCGTGAGGAGCTCTTCCAGTTTCTCGGTTGCCGCCACCATGTCAATTTTCTCGACGGCGGCCAGTTCGCACGCCAGGCGGTCACGGGCGGCCTCGTAAATCTGGCGTTCGCTGAACGACTGATCGGGCTGGTCCGCGCTGCGGTGCAGGTCGCGCACCACCTCGGCGATGAAAATCGGGTTGCCCGAGTTGATCTTGGCCTCGTATTCCTGGGCCCGCCGGCTCCACATGCTGCGCTTGGTGCGGGCGCGGCCCTTGAGGGTGGTGAGCGCGTTGTCCATCACCCTTCGCGTGCTCAGTTTGCGCAGGCCCGCGGATTCGGCCTTGGCGACCGGGACCCTCAGCGTCATGCGGTCGCGGGCGAACGAAATCACGTAAAGCTGCAGTTTGTGGCCAGCGATTTTCTGCGTTTCGATGCTGGTAACCTTGCCCACGCCGTGGGTGGGGTAGACCACGAAATCCCCGGGGATACAGTTAAATTCCTCAGCCATTTCCTCGATTCTCTCCACACCGGCGCCGCTGGCGCCAACCGGGCAACTCCTCTCTCCCTCCGCGCCCGCGATGGGCGGGCGGGGCGTTGCCTTCTCGATTTGCGGGTGGTTGCCACTTCCTTGGGCACGGATTCCTGGAAATCCACCCAAACAACCAATGCCGGCCACGCAAAGCCGGCGAGGCCATCATACCATATTTGCGGCGCAAAAAAAACAGCGCCGGCGCGGCCGGGCCTCTAGTGGCCTTTATCAGCTAAATTGCGCCCATACGACGACGCCGGGGGCCGCGGGGGCGTCCCCCGCATAACTTAGCCGGGGGGATACCCCCCTTTTCCCCCCGGAAGCCTCGCAACGCCGCCCTTCGGGTCGCTTTTCCCGTCCCCTCGGGGGTCGCGGGGGCGCCCCCCGCATACGGTGTCGGGAAGGCTTGACGATGGCCCCGCATCGCCTGCGCCTCCCCTCCTGCCGAGGAAACGGAAAAAGCGATCGTAGGGGTGCACTTTAGCTGATGCAGGCCACTGGGACTCCCGGGGCGGCGCCCTATCTCACTCTCCCTTGCCCGGATTGGAGCTGAAGTGCTGGAACTTGTCGGCCACCTCCCGCCATTTGTCGGCATCCGGCGGCGGCGTGCCCTTGCGGGTGATGTTGGGCCATTCCTCGGCGTATTTGGTGTTGAGCTCGAGCCACTTCTCAAGCCCCGATTCGGTGTCGGGAATGATCGCCTCGACGGGGCATTCGGGCTCGCACACGCCGCAATCGATACATTCGTCGGGATGGATAACGAGCATGTTTTCGCCTTCGTAGAAACAGTCCACCGGGCACACCTCGATGCAATCCATCAATTTGCACTTGATGCAGGACTCGATAACGACGTAGGTCATGATCCTCTCCGTTGCGTATATCCGCTCAAGCTCGGTCCCCGCCCCCCGGGTTCACGAAGGGGGTATTTCGGCCGCCTCGAGGCGCTGGCGCACCCGCTTGCGCGCGGCGCCGCTGTCGCGGTCCGCCACGTAGATCAACCCGGCGACGCGGCGCACGAGCGAGGATTCGTATTCGTGCAGGTGGCCGTCGGCGTAGGCCACCTCCCACAGCATCTCGATCATACCGATCCTTTCTTCGTCCGAAAACCGCTCCTGGATGACGCGGGTGAAGGCATACAACTGGGTCGATTCCTCCACCGTCTCGCGGGCGGCATCGATCAGGGTGTCGGTCTGCGCTTCCTCCAGGTGAAATTGCCGTTGCAGGAGAGAGGCGATGGTGTCGCGCTCCCCTGCGTCGAAGTCGCCGTCCAGGCACGCCGCTTCCACCAGCAGCGCCGCCGCCGCCAGGTGCAGGGTGTCGGTGGCATGGCGGCCTTTTTCCACGCTGTCGGCGCCCTCGCCACCGAAGACCAGGGCCTTGAGTCTGGCGATCATGGCCTTGCCTATCACACCCGAAGGCCGCCCTACAACCCCGGGGAATTTGGGGGCTTTGCCTTACCCCGCCGGGGGTGCGGGCCGTGCCCGCCCGGGGGCGGCGGCCGGTATCGCCAATTATACCAAGGAAGATGTTCGCTCCCGCCTCAGTCCGCCGTGAACTCGCAGTCCGCGGTCAGCATGGCGCCGACGGCGCCGAAGCGGGGATCGCTGGTCTGGCGGCTGATGAGCACCTTGCCGGCGCGGAATAAGAGCGTGTAGATCCACACCCCGTAGGCGTCGATGTCGGCGACGCTGATCTGGCCCTCGTTCCGGTGGACGATGGGCAGAAGCTGGTCGGACTTGCCCCAGGTGACCCGGATCTGGTCCGGATGCGTATCGTCGGAGACGAAGCCGAGCACGCCGGCTCCTTCGCCCGGCACGTCGGCGTAGGACTCCCGTTTCCAGGTCTCGATGCCGGTCTCCCCCGTCGGGTCCACGTCGACGCGCTGCCCGGCCACCTCGCCGCAGACGGCGCGGAAGATGGTCCTGGCCACGGCCGGGGCCGCGCCCGGGAAGGGGATAGACGCGACCATGGCGAGGAAAACGGCCGGCAAGAGCGGGCGCCTGCGTGACATCGGCATGGGATTTTTCCCGGTCCCTAAGGGTTTGCGCTCACCCCTCGTCCTCATCCATCCACCGAAGGTGCTGTTTCCACGCCCCGCCGCCGGGGTGTTTGGCGTTGACGCGGAGAACGTGGCGGTGGTGGCGGTGCCCCGCCTCCAGAAGCTGGTCGTAACCGCGGCCGCCGCCGGCCCGCCAGAATGCGATCAAGATAACCGCAAGCAGCACATAGAGGATCATTTCCATATCCGGTTCTCCGTCGCGGTCCCGGCGTCTTCGTCGCCCCGACGGCCCCGTCCGTGGCGCCGCACCGGTTTCCCTGAACCATGGTGCAGGACCAAAGAATAGGGATTTAGCCCGCGTTTCCCAAATAAACCTAGCCTCGACTGACCTTTCACTGACCTTTCATCGTGATTCCGCTGTTTGAATCAGAATGGTATATGCAGTCGCCGGCGGCGGCCATGACCAACCCGGCCGGTGAATCGGATCGGGGGGCCGTCGGGCCCGATGTCGACCGCCGTTCGAGGCCGGAGTCCCACCTGGAATGAGAGCCTATTTCGTGCGGTCGTTGTTTTGGGCAGGCGTCGCCGGGCTGTCCGCCCTCTCCGTAACCCCGCAGGACTATCTCCCACCGGTTGGAGTGTGGGACAAACTCCAACACGTCCTCGCGTATGCGGTATTGTCCGCTTTGGGCGGGCGGGCCTACCCGGCGAAGAAACACGTCGCCGCACTCTTCTTCGGACTCGTAGCCTTGGGGGGTGCGCTGGAGGCGATCCAAACATTTATCCCGGGCCGCGAGGCCGGTGTTGCGGATGCCATCGCCAATGCGGTAGGGACTGGACTAGGGCTCTTCGTTGAACGGGCGGCGCGCAAATCCGTCTGATCGCGTTATCAAGGGCAACACATCCCGGGGCCGCGCGGCCGATATGCCGGGGCGAGCCCTCGGCAGGTCGTCGTGGCAGGGGGGCCACTAGAGACCATGGTCAAAGGCCGGGAACCCTTCGCGGCGCCGGCGGGCGCCGCCGATTACCGCCGCCGCGTCGCCGCCTCCGCCGAGCGCAACCGCGATCCCATCCTCGCGGTCCTGACGCGGGTGCTGCCGGCGGCGGGCACGGTGCTGGAGGTGGCCAGCGGCACCGGCCAGCACGCCGCCTATTTCGCGCCCCGCCTGCCCCGCCTCGTCTGGCAGCCCAGCGACCCGGACCCGGAGATGCGCGCCAGCATCGCCGCCTGGGTCGCCGGAACCGGGGCCGCGAACCTGAAGCCGCCCCTCGATCTGGACGTGCGGTCGCCGTCCTGGCCCATCGATTCGGCGGATGCGGTGGTCGCCGTCAACATGATCCACATCGCGCCCTGGGCGGCCTGCGAAGGCCTCCTGGCCGGGGCCGGGCGCCTGCTGGATGACGGGGGGATCCTCTATCTCTACGGCCCCTTCCACGTGGGCGGCCGGCCGACCGCGCCCAGCAACGCCGCCTTCGACGACTCCCTGCGCCGGCGCAATCGGGAATGGGGCGTGCGCGACGTGGACGACGTGACGGCCGCGGCCGCCGCCCACGGCCTGGAGCTGAGCGAGACCGTCGACATGCCGGCCAACAACCTGTCGGTGGTCCTGCGCAGGGCCTAATACCAAGGGTCGCTGATCATGACCCGACGAGCCGGCTTACCAAGGTTTTCGGCCCTAAGCGTGCGCTGTGGCGATGCGGGGCATCGCAAAGCGTGCGCGACGCCGTCCGAAAGCCTTGGCAAGCCGCCGTTGCGGTCGCGTATGCGGCCCGTCGGAGGGCGTCGAAAAGTTTTGACGATGCGCCGCATCGCCTGCAACTTTCCTCCTACCCGACGAGCCGCCTACGCGATCTCTATGAGCCATGATCAGTGCCCCTTGG
>JACZQZ010000024.1 GCA_022545455.1 Pseudomonadota bacterium | reverse complement strand
AGGGGACGGGAAAAGCGACCCGAAGGGCGGCGTTGCGAGGCTTCCGGACGTCGTCGCGCGCCGCTTGTGGTGCATGCACACCAAGGCGCGACGCGCTCCTAGCCGGAAACCTCGCAACGCCGTCGTATGGGTACAATTTAGCTGATACAGGCCACTAGTTTCGCCGGCCGTGGTACCCTGACGGCGGAAACGGCATCGAAATCCGGAGGAACACATGGGCCGGGCATTGGCTGGCCTGGTGGCGGCGGCGCTGGTTCATTCCGCCATTGCGGGCGCGGCCGGCGGAAAGCCTGCCGGCGATCCGGGGACCTACGTCCATCCCCTGAAAAAGTTCACGTTGCGCGTGCCGGTGGGGGCGCGGGTGATCGAAAGGGGGAAAAAGTTCGATGTCGTCATTCAGTCGCCGAGCGGGTACGTCATCAACGTGCAGACGGGAGCCGTCAACGCCGAGGTGAGCCTCATGGGCATGACGGCCAGGCTGGAGGCCACCTATCTGGGCGACGGAAAACGCTGGTCCAGAAAGCTCGAGGAAGGGTCGACCACCGTCGGCGGCCTGTCCGCCCGCGCCGTGCTCTATGAGGGTGCCGGCATGCGCACGCGGGTGGTCGTTGCGCGGGGGCGGGAAACCGATTTCGTATTCATATTCATCGCCCCGGCCGGGGCCTTCGACGGCTTGGTGGCGGTGTTCGACCGCGTCCTCGCCAGCTTCCGTCCCGCCGCCGCCGAGGTGGCGGCGAAGCCCGGTCCTCCGCAGCGGGCCGCACCGGCGCGCCCTCCTGTTGCGCCGGGTGCCGCCGTGCGGCCGCCGCTCGCCGCCGCGCGGCATTTCGCCGACCCGGCATTCGGCTTTTCCATCGATTATCCGCGCCAATGGATCGTCGCCAAGCCGTCCGCGCACACGGTGACGTTCAGCGGCAGGCAGGGGACGGAAGCGTTCTACGCCGTCGTCAGCATCCAGAACGTCGAGCCGCCCTCGGCGAGCGATTCCGGACAGGCCACCGCCGCCGTGGTCTCCGACCTGAAGTCCCAATGGGCCGCCGGCGCCACCGACGTGGGCTACTTCGGCGAGGGGCCCATCACGTACGAGAACAACGGCTTGCGATTGCAGGGTCACCAGTTCCTGGTCGCCTACACAGAAGGGGGCCAGCGCTTCAAGCAGTGGACCGTGGTCGTTGCCAGGCCCGCCGGAACCGTGGTCCACGTGTGGTCCTATGCGGCACCCGACGGCTTGTTCCCGGTGTTCCGGCCGGTCGCCGAGGCCATGCGCAAGACCTGGGTGATCCACACGCGGTAAGGAAGGGCGCCGCCGCCGGCGCCCGGGTTTCAGCGCCGGGAACCCGTTTGATGGTCCATCCCAAGCGCCGTCCACTTCTCGTGGGCAAGGGCGATGATGCGTTCCGTCTCCGACCACAAGGGCGGCAACGCGTCAAGGCCGACCCAGGCGACCTCGGCGGCGTCGTCGTCCGCCGTCGCCTCGCCGGCCCGCCAGGCCGCGAACACGTCGACCAGGGTGTAGTGATAGCGGACCCGTCCCGTGTCATCCCGCTGGATGGAATCCACCACGTCCACGAGGCCGAGGACGTCGATGGTGAGCCCGGTTTCCTCCAACACCTCCCGCCGGGCCGCGTCGAAGACGGTCTCGCCCAGGTTCTGGGCGCCGCCGGGCAGGCTCCACTGGCCCTGGCGCGGCGGTTTGGCGCGGCGGATCAAAAGCACCTCGTCGTCGCGCCAGACGACCACGCCGACGCCGACGAAGGGGCGATCGGGATAGGTACGCGGCATTTCTCCCCCCGCCAAAGACCCTGCCCAAGCCGATCCCCTTGGCATTAACCGGTGTCTCGGGGGCTTTCCGCGGTCACGGTTTCAGGGGCGGCAACGGCGAAACGCGCCCCTGGTGCGTGCGCGGATGGCCGGGACAGGCGTTCGGTCGCGTTCGGATTACCGCCGCTGGCGGCGCCAGCGGCCGACGATCTCCTCGAGGAAGGTATCCGATTGCTGATCTTCCTGCCAGTCGGCCGCACGAATTTGCCTGCCAGGGCCGGGGAGGCGGCCCTTCGGTTTATGACCCCGGTCAACGGGTCCCGCCTCGCGGCCGCGGAGGCGCGGTGGCAAACCCTGGAGGAAATTCCCGGGCGTCCCGCCCCGCGAGCCATCCGCCGGGCAAGTCCGCCGTTGCGTTTGGCCCGGGGCTGGACAATGCTGGTCCCGCCGCAGCAACCCAGGGACCCAGCGTGAGATGACCACCACATCGCCCGACATACCGCCGGCGACCGGCGGGAACCCGGCCGGCCGGCCGAATCCGGCCAAAAAAATGACCCTGAGCGGCCGGTTGCGCGCCTACTTCCTTGCCGGCATCTTAGTCACGGCGCCCATATCCATCACCTTTTACCTGGCCTGGCTGTTCATCAGCTTCGTCGACCGCCAGGTGACGCCGCTGATCCCCGAGGCGTACAACCCGACCACGTACCTGCCGTTCGCCCTGCCCGGGCTGGGGCTGTTCGTCGTGGCCGTCGTCCTGACCCTGATCGGGGCGCTGACCGCGGGCATCCTGGGCCGCCTGTGGGTGCGCACGAGCGAAGGGGTGCTGGCGCGCATGCCGGTGATCCGCGGTGTCTACGGCGCGTTCAAGCAGGTCTTCGAGACTATCCTCGCCCACCAGTCCAACGCCTTCCGCGAGGCGGTGCTGGTGGAGTACCCCAGGCGGGGCATGTGGGCCATCGCCTTCATCACCGGGCGCACCGAGGGCGAGGTCCAGAACATCACCGAGGAGGAATGCATCAACATCTTCCTGCCGACCACGCCCAACCCGACGTCCGGATTCCTGCTGTTCGTGCCCAGGAAGGAGTTGGTGCCGCTGTCCATGACCGTGGAAGAGGCCATCAAGATGGTGATCTCGGGCGGCATCGTCACGCCCCCCGACCACCGTCCCCTGGAGGAGCAGAAAATCCCCAAGGTCTCGGCCGCCACGTACGAAGACATCGACGTCCTGCGCGAGAAGGACCGCACCCCGGTCCTGGTCACCAAGAAGAGGTGATTTACCCCGAGCGCAGGTACTTCACCGCCGCGTCGCGCTCGAACAGGTAAAGGAGCGTGCGCAGCGCGCGGCCGCGGGCCGAGGTTAGGTCCGAATCCCGTGCCAGGATGAGCCCGGCGTCGTCCCGGGCCGCCGCCAGCAACTCGGCGTGGGCGGCGAGGTCGGCGAGGCGGAATTCGGGCATGCCGCTCTGCCGCGTGCCGAGCAACTCGCCGGCGCCGCGCAGGCGCAGGTCCTCCTCGGCGATGCGGAAGCCGTCGTCGGTCTGGCGCATGATGGCGAGCCGTCCCCGCGCCGTCTCGGTGAGGGGCGCGGCGTACAGCAACAGGCAGGTGGACGCCATGGTGCCGCGGCCGATGCGGCCGCGCAGCTGATGAAGCTGGGAAAGGCCGAAGCGCTCGGCGTGTTCGACCACCATCACCGTCGCCGCGGGCACGTCCATGCCCACCTCGACCACCGTGGTGCAGACCAGGATGTCCACCGGGCCGGCGGTGAAGGCCTGCATGGCGGCGTCCTTGTCGGCGCCTTTCAGGCGCCCGTGCAGCAGCCCGACGCGCTCGCCGAAAACCTGCGCAAGCTGGCCGTAGCGCTCCTCGGCGGCGGCGGCGTCGAGGGCTTCGGATTCCTCCACCAGGGGGCACACCCAGTAGACCTTGGCGCCCCCTTCGGCGGCCCGGGCGACGGCGGCGATCACGTCTTCCAGGCGTTCCAGCGGCATCACCCGGGTGTCCACGGGCGGCCGCCCGGCCGGCTTTTCGAGGAGCCTGGATTCGTCCATGTCGCCATAGGCGGTGAGCATGAGGGTGCGGGGGATGGGCGTCGCCGTCATCACCAGCACGTCCGCGGCCCGTCCCTTGGCGGCCAGGGTCAGGCGCTGGTGCACCCCGAAGCGGTGCTGCTCGTCGATCACGGCGAGGGCCAGATCGTGGAAGGCGACGTCGTCCTGGAAGAGCGCGTGGGTGCCCACGGCCAGCCCCGCGGCGCCGCCGGCCAGGTCGTCGAGCAGGGTCTTCCGCTGGCGCCCCTTCTCGCGCCCCGTCAGCAGCGCCACCGTGACGCCGGCCGCCGCGGCCAGGGGCTCGATGGCGGCCAGGTGCTGGCGGGCGAGGATATCGGTGGGCGCCATGAGCACCGCCTGGGCGCCGCATTCGACGGCGTTGAGCATGCTCAGGAACGCGACCACGGTCTTGCCGCTGCCCACGTCGCCCTGCAACAGGCGCAGCATGCGGGTGTCGGCGGCCATGTCGGCGGCGATGTCGTCGAGCGCCTTCTCCTGTGACCCGGTGAGGCGGAAGGGGAGCGCTTGCGTGACCTTGCGCCGCAGCCGCCCGTCGCCTTCGAGGCCGCGGCCGGCGACGCGCCGCATGTTGGCGCGCACCAGGGCCAGGGCCAGCTGGTTGGCGAGCAGTTCGTCGAAGGCGAGGCGCTGCCGGGTCGCCGATGTGGGCTCCAGGGCCGCCGCGTCGGCCGGCGCGTGGGCCTCGCCGAGCGCCGCGTGCCAGGGTTTCCAGCCGTGGCGGGCGAGGAACGCCCGGTCGATCCATTCGTCCAGCCCGGGCGCCTGTTTCAGGGCGGCCCGGATCGCCTTGCCCAGGACCTTGAGGGTCAGGCCGGCGGTCAAGGGATAGACCGGCTCGACGGCCTGCAGGCGTTCGAGCTCTTCGAGGGTGCCGATGTGGTCGGGGTGGGTGATCTGGATTTCCCGGCCGAAGATTTCCACCGTGCCGCTGACCACCCGGGTCTCGCCCTCGGGCAGGACGCGGCGCAGGTAATCGGGCCGGGCATGGAAGAACACCAGCGCCAGGGTGCCCGAATCGTCGGCGCAATACACCTTGTAGGGCCGCCGGGGATTGCCCGGCTTCTGGTGGCGGACCACCCGCACGGTCATGGTCGCCACCACCCCCGGCTCGGCGTCGGCGACGCGGGGCGCGTGGCGGCGGTCGATGATGCCGTTGGGCAGGTGCCAGAACAGATCCACGATGCGCGGCCCGGCCACCTTCTCGATGGATTTGGCGATGCGCGGTCCGACGCCGGAAAGGGACGTCACGGGCGCGAACAGGGAGTAGAGGATTTCCGGGCGCATCTGGGAAGGCTATGTGGCTGACATCGGGGCCTCGAGGCTCTATATCCTAGGGCATCCGAAGGCGGCCCGCGAGTACGCACCTGTTGCGTTTCCGGGCATGGGGAGAGAAAACCGTGGATTCCCGCCGCAAGCGCCTGCTGTTCCGCAGCCGCCACCGGGGCATGCAGGAGACCGACATCCTGCTCGGCGGTTTCGCCCAGCGCCACCTGAACGACCTGAGCGGCGAGCAACTGGAGCAGCTCGAAACCCTGCTCGATGAGAACGACAACGACCTCTTCGACTGGATCACCGGCAGGACGGCGGTGCCGCCGGCCCTGGACAACGGCGTCATGAAGTTGCTCCGGAATTTTAAGAATAGCTTGTAAGAAGTTGGAATTGTTAACGAAGAAGCTTGAACGCCCCGGCCGGCTGCTGATCTCCGGGGCGCCCGAGGGCTTCGACGCGCTGCTCCTTGCCGGGCTCGCCCGGGACGCCGCGACCGGCCTCGTGTTCGTCGCCCGCGACGACGTGCGCCTGGCGCGCATGGCCGAGGCGCTCGCCTTCTTCGCGCCTGAGACCGAACGGCTGGAATTCCCCGCCTGGGACTGCCTGCCCTACGACCGGGTTTCGCCCAACGGCGAGATCGTCAGCCGCCGCATCGACACCCTGACCCGGCTTCTGGAAGCGGCACGGGACGAGGCGGCCGGGCGGGTGGTCCTGACCACGGTGTCGGCGCTCCTGCAACGGGTGCCGCCGCGCGCCGTCTTCGCCGGTGCGACCCTGCACGCCACCCAGGGCCGGCCGCTGGACCCCGAGGCGCTGGTGGCGTTCCTCGCCGGCAGCGGCTACGTGCGCTCGGGAACGGTCATGGAACCCGGCGAATACGCCGTCCGCGGGGGCATCGTCGACGTCTTTCCGCCGGGCCGCACCGAACCGGTGCGCCTGGATTTCTTCGGCGACGAGCTCGAGGGCATCCGCGCCTTCGACCCCGCCACCCAGCGCACCACCGGCACCCTGCAGGACACGGCGCTCAAGCCGGTGAGCGAGATGCTGCTGGACGAGGCGGCGGTGGCGCGCTTCCGGTCCGGCTACCGGGTCCTGTTCGGCGCGCCGGCGCGCGACGATCCCCTGTACGAGGCGGTCTCGGCCGGCCGCCGGCACATGGGCATGGAGCACTGGCTGCCGCTCTTCCACGAACGCCTGGAAACCCTGCTCGACTATGTGCCCGGCTGGGCGCTCATCCTCGATCACCAGGCGGAGGCGGCGCGCGACGCCCGGCTCGATCTCATCGCCGAGTACTACGCGGCGCGCACCACCATCGCCGGAACCGGGCTTGCCGCCGCCGGCACCATCTACAACCCGGTGCCGCCGGACCGGCTGTATCTGGACGGGGCCGCGTGGGACACACTGCTGGAGCGCCGGTCCGTCGGCCTGTTGTCGCCCTTCGGGGCGCCCGCCGGGCAGGCCGGGGCGGTGGACGCCGGCGGGCGGCCGGGCAGGGACTTCGGCGACGCCCGCGCCCAACCCGGCGTCAACGTCTTCGACGCGCTCCGCGATCACGTCGCCGCCGAACAGAACGCGGGCCGCCGGGTGGTCATTGCGGCGTTCACCCGGGGCTCGCGCGACCGCCTGGGATCGCTGGCCGCCGAGCACGGGGTGGCCAACCTCGAGGCCGTGGACGGCTGGGCCGGGGCGGCGGCCCTGGGCGCGGACGCCGTGGCCCTGGCCGTGGTCGGTCTGGAGCGCGGATTCACCACGCCCGGCCTGGCGGTGATCGCCGAGCAGGACATCCTCGGCGACCGCCTGACCCGGCCCGCCCGGCGCAAGGTCCGCGCCGAGGCCTTCATCGCCGAGGCCGCGTCCCTGCAACAGGGCGACCTGGTGGTGCACGTGGACCACGGCATCGGCCGCTACGACGGGCTCGACACCATCCAGGTGGCCGGCGCGCCGCACGATTGTTTGCGCCTGATCTATGGCGGCGGCGACAAGCTGTTCCTGCCGGTGGAGAACATCGAGGTCATCTCGCGCTACGGCTCGGAGCAGGCGGAAGCCCAGCTCGACCGTCTCGGCGGCGTCGCCTGGCAGGCGCGCAAGGCGCGGCTGAAGAAGCGCATCCGCGACATGGCCGACGAGCTGATCGGTGTGGCGGCGGCGCGCAGCGTGCGTCCCGGCGCCGTGATGACGCCGCCCGAGGGCCTGTTCGACGAATTCTGCGCCCGCTTTCCCTACGCCGAGACCGAGGATCAGCAGAACGCCATCGCCGATATCGTGACCGACCTGGGCGGCGGCCGCCCGGTGGACCGGCTGATCTGCGGGGACGTGGGCTTCGGCAAGACCGAGGTGGCCTTGCGCGCCGCCTTCATCACCGCCTTCGCCGGCAAGCAGGTGGCGGTCGTCGTGCCGACGACCCTGCTCTGCCGCCAGCACTACCACACGTTCTCCGAGCGCTTCGCCGACCTCCCCGTGCGCGTCGCGCAGATCTCGCGGCTGGTGTCCGGCCCCCGCGTCAAGGAGGCCAAGGCGGGGCTCGCCGACGGCACCGTGGACATCATCATCGGCACCCACGCGCTGTTGGCCAAGGACATCCGCTTCCACGATCTCGGCCTGCTGGTTGTCGACGAGGAGCAGCACTTCGGCGTCGCCGACAAGGAGAAGCTGAAAAAACTGAAAGCCGACGTGCACGTGCTGACGCTCACCGCGACGCCCATTCCGCGCACCCTGCAGATGGCCCTGAGCGGCGTGCGCGAGATGAGCCTGATCGCCACGCCGCCGGTGGACCGCCTCGCGGTGCGCACCTTCGTGCTGCCCTTCGATCCGGTGGTCATCCGCGAGGCGATCCTGCGCGAGCACTACCGGGGCGGCCAGACCTTTTACGTTTGTCCGCGCATCGAGGACATGGACGGGCTGGCGGCGCGGCTCGGCGACCTGGTGCCCGAGGTGAAGATGGTCATGGCGCACGGGCGCATGGCGGCGCGGCGGCTGGAGTCCGCCATGGCCGCCTTCTACGACCGCGCCTACGATCTGTTGCTGTCCACCAACATCATCGAATCGGGCCTCGATCTGCCGGCGGTGAATACCATCGTCATCCACCGCGCCGACATGTTCGGCTTGGCCCAGCTCTATCAGCTACGCGGCCGGGTCGGGCGCTCCAAGGTCCGGGCCTATGCCTACCTGACCCTGCCGCCGCGCCAGCAGCTCTCGCCGGCGGCGGAGAAACGCCTCGACGTGATGCAGACCCTGGACACCCTCGGCGCCGGGTTCTCGCTGGCCAGCCACGACCTCGACATCCGCGGCGCCGGCAACCTGCTGGGCGAGGAGCAGTCGGGCCACATCCGCGAGGTCGGCATCGAGCTCTATCAGCACATGCTCGAAGAGGCGGTGGCCCAGGCCCGGGGCGCGGACGGGGCCGCCGACGGGGAATGGAGCCCGCAGATCAGCATCGGCCTGCCCGTGCGCATCCCCGAGGAATACGTCGCCGACCTGTCCGTGCGCCTGGGGCTTTATAGGCGCATCGCCAGGCTTCGCGGCGCTGGTGAGATCGACGCCTTCGCCGCCGAATTGATCGACCGCTTCGGCGCCCTGCCGCCCGAAGTGGAAAACCTGCTCAAATCCGTGGCCATCAAGGGCCTGTGCCTGGACGCCGGCGTCGACAAGGTGGAGGCCGGACCGAAGGGCGCGGTGGTGTCGTTCCGCAACGCCCAGTTCGCCAACCCGGCCGGGCTGGTCGACTTCATCACCGGCCAGGCCGGCACGGTCAAGCTGCGCCCCGACCACCGGCTGGTCTACGGGCGCGCCTGGGACGACCCGGACGCGCGGCTCGCCGGCGTCCAGCACCTGCTCGGCGAACTCGCGACCATCGCGGCGGGGTAGGGGGTGGGGATTCGAGCTTGCGGGCCGCAGCAGAAATTAAAACACCTTGTTTTCCGCTCCTCCGCGCTCCTCCGCGTCCTTGGCGTTTTAAGTTCTCAACGCAGAGGACGCAAAGGGACGCAGAGGGGTGGAGCGGGTTGTCCACCGCGAACGACACCGGGGCCGACACCGCGAACGACACCGGGGACGACGACGCGCCGGGCCGCCTTGGCGCCGCGGCGGCCAAACATCCCGCGCCGTAACGCCCCCCTCAACCCCCGCCGCCCACCTCGTGCGCCGCGTCCAGCATGCGGGCCAGGACCTGGGGCTCCTGGGCGCCGGAGATGACCATGTCGCGGTTGAACACGAAGGCGGGCACGCCGTTGATGCCGAGGCCGTGGGCGCGGGTGTTTTCCTGGTGGATCAGGGCCACGTCCTCGTCGCCCGTCAGGTACGTGCGCAACGGGCCGGGGTCCAGGCCCAGGGCCTCGCCGATGCCTGTCAGCACGCCGGTGTCGCCGATATCGCTCCCGTCGACGAAGTAGGCGAGGAACAGGGCCTCGACGGCGTCCGTGGCCCTGCCCGAGCGCTCGGCGACGCGGACCAGGCGGTGGGCGTCCACCGTGCTCGGCGTGCGCCGGATGCGCTCGAAGGCGAAGTCGATCTCCACCGATTCTCCGGCCTCGCCGATGGCGCCGTAGACGTGGCGCACCCGCGCCTCGCTGCCGAACTTCCTGATCAGGTAGGCGGTGCGGTCGATGCCTTCGGGCGGCATCTCGGGGTTGAGCAGGAAGGGGCGCCACCGGGCCGTCGCCCGGATATGGGGGCGCAGCGCCAGCGCCTTTTCCAGCCGGCGCTTGCCGATGTAGCACCACGGGCACACGGCGTCGAAAATGATCTCGATGTGCAACGGCTGCCTCTCCCGCCCGGGTTCTCGATCCGCGGTTTCGCGCCCCCGCGCCGTTCAGCGGGGAAGGATGCACAGCCGGGCGGCAAAGGTCAATTTTTCGTGTGATGGTGGAATCCATGGCCGGCGTGGTGTATAGGGAAGGGGAAACGCGACTTATTCCAACTCGCATGGGAGGTTCAATTGATTAAACGCACACTCGCCGCCGCCGTGGTGCTGGCATTCGTCAGCGGGCCGGCGCTCGCCGGCCACTGCCCCAAGGACGTCAAGCTAATCCAGGCCGCCATGTCGAAGCTCGACAAAGGAAAGATGACGATGGCCAAGGAAATGAGCGACAAGGGGTTGGCGCTCCACAAGGCTGGAAAACACGGGGAGGCGATCGAGGTCTTGCACAAAGAGATGGAGGCCCTCGGCATCAAGCATTAGGGCCAGGTTGCCCGCAACGGCCCGCCCCGTGCGCCGCGCGGGGCGGTTTTTTTCTTGGCAACCGGGCCCTGGCCGCCTTCGCCAAGGCTCCGGCGGACACTCCCAGGCCTTCGCCTTCGCGCGCCGGTCCACTTCTCACTACGCACCTTCGTAGCTACGTGAGACAGGTCGAGGCCTGCCACCCGAAGCCGAAGGCGTAGGGTGGTGGATGGGGTGGGATGTGCTCGGCCCTGCGGGCCTCCCTGCGCCTACGCCCCGCCGCCACGGACGCGGCGGCGGACCTTGTCGTCGAACCTTGGCTCCGTTCACCGCACCGGCAACGACCAATAAGCCCGGAGGCCCGCTTTGGGGCCTCCGGGCTTATTGGCGGATGGGGTGGGATTCGAACCCACGAGGAGCGTTAACCCCTGCCGGTTTTCAAGACCGGTCCCTTAAACCACTCGGGCACCCATCCGGCTGTGGAGGCGTGGATACTATCCTTCCCTGGGGGAATGCTGAAGGACTCTCCTGCGCCGCGTCCCCCGTCATGGCGGCGTCTTCGTGCAGGCGGCCGGCGCCTCTTCAGTTTTCCTTAACAGCTTTCGCCCATTGTCGAACGACGGCGGGTATCGCCGCGGTAGAAGGCCGCGGTACGCCGCGTTTGACGATCCGTGCCACCCAGAAAGGGATGACGCACCATGTCTCGGACAGACCTTATCCACGAAGCGGAAGATGTGCCGGATGCGGCCAGGGCCGTAGCCCTGTACCGGCTGGCTATTGACCAGACGGGCATCATCTCCGGGGCCGTCAGACGCCAGTTGATCGTCATGATATGTGAATCCGTCCCTGCGCCGGACCCGGCGCGCGAAAGGCCCGGCCCCGATGCCGGCGCCGACGACGGATAATCCACTTCTCGGGGAGAGTGGGCGAAAATGCTCCGGCGACTGTTGATTATTGTGTGTCCGCTTTTGGTGGGAGCCTGTGCCCTGCCCCTGCCCCTGCAAATCGCCGTCTGGGCCACAGACGGGATCACCTACCTGATGACCAGCAAATCCATGTCCGATCACGGCCTGTCGGCGGCCGTCGGCCGGGACTGCGCCGTCCACCGCGCCGTCACCGAAGGCGCCATCTGCCGCGAAGAGGCGGACAGCGGAACGGTGCTCGCGTCATCCAAGGACCCGTCCGACACTCCCGACATTCCCAAGTAGCTCCTGGTTGCGTAATGCCGCGACTCATCGATCCGCATCGGCGGCGCCGGGCGGGGTCGCCCCCGCGAAGGCCGGCGCTCAGGCGATGAGCGCCTGAATGCGGGGCTGGTCGATTTCCGCGGCGGGCACGGAGGCGGCGCCGGCGGCGCGCCCATAGGCAGCGAGGGCCTCGCGCAGGCTGGCGGCGGCGAAGCTCGGGGCGCCGCCGCCCGCGGTCCCGCCTGCCGCGCCATCGAGGCGCTCGCCGCCATCCTCCTGCTCATTCCGATTCTCCGCCCTCACTTCGGCGATGGCCTGCTGGCGCGCCTGTTTGGCCTGGGCGGCCACGGCGTGGTCCTGGGCGGACGGGTTGGCCGGCGCCAGGGCCGCCCGGATGACGATATCCATCTTGCGGATGGTCGCCTCGGGGTCCTTCAAGGGGCGGGTGTCGATCTTGACCTCGCCGCCCACGGCGTACATCCGGCCGTCGGGTCCGCGCTCGTATTCATAGGACGGCGCGCCGGCGTAGCTCCCGCCGGCCGACGAATGGGCCTGTTCGTGGCGGCGCACCTCGGTGTCGCGGCGCTTGAGTTCGGCGACGATCTCCTTTTCTTCGTCGCTGAGCTCCTGTTGGCCGCCCGCGCGTCCGCCCCGTTTGTCCCCGCCCGGCCGTAGCTCCTGGGCCGCGAGAAGAGTCTTCCCATCGGCCAGGCTGGAAGGAATTCCGAGCGTCGGCGCCGGGGCGGTGCCGTCGCCGGCCGGAGTCGCCTTGGGCACGCGGACACCGGGCTGAAGCGGCCGATCGGCGCGGGTCGGGTCGATCAGCGGGGATACGACGGATGATATCATGGGCGAAACGGTTGGGCCCTGTCTTTTCCCACCGGACCGGTACCCCGGCGCGCGCCGGGTTCCGCCCTGGGGGGTTTTCGCTCTCCGAGGGTACGGGAAAAAGATTAAGGAACGGTGATCTTGGGCGCGGATTCAGGCCCGGCAGGCCGTCCCCGCGCGCCAACGGGGCGTGCATATCTTTAACAGGCGGTTTAACAGCCGGTTAACCACCGTCCGGTCAAAATGTCGGCGCCGCCAAAGGGCCGGCGATGTTCGTTCGGGGCAGGGCAGGGCCGCGGTGGCGCGGGGGTCGGTGCGGCCGGCTCCCGGGGATGCCACTCAGACATGTTTTTCATCGTTTCCAAGGTCGCATGGTTCATCGTCAATCCCGGCAACCTGTTGCTGATCGTGCTCGGCCTCGGCGGATGCCTGCTGTGGACCCGGTGGCGCCGCGCCGGGCGGTGGCTGGTGAGCCTGGCCGTCCTCGCCGCCCTCGCCATGGCGACCCTGCCCCTCGGCACCAGGCTTTATCTTCCCCTCGAGAACCGCTTTCCGGTGGCCGGCGACCTGCCCGAGCGGATCGACGGGATCATCGCGCTGGGCGGCGTCGTCGACCAGTTCGTGACCGTGGCGCGGGGGCAGGTGGCCCTGGGCGGGACCGCCGAAAGGCTGACCGAGTTCGCCGCCCTGGCGCGCCGCTACCCGGACGCCAGGCTGGTATTCACCGGGGGCTCCGGAGATCTTGTCCGCCAGGGTGTGAAGGAGGCCGACGTGCTGCGCCCCTTTTTCGACGTTCTTGGGTTGGACGCGGACCGCATCCTGTTCGAGAACCAGTCCCGCAACACCTACGAAAATGCCGTCGCCACCTTCGGGCTGGTCAAGCCCAAGCCAGGGGAAAGGTGGATTCTCGTCACCTCGGCCTTCCACATGCCCCGCGCCGTCGGCTGTTTCCGCCGGGTGGGGTGGCGCGTGATACCCTATCCCGTGGATTTCAATTTCGAGGGCGACGAGACGTTCGAACTGGCCTTCGACTTGGCCGGCGGCATCAACGCCTTCGCAGGTGGCCTGCACGAGTGGCTGGGCCTGACGTTCTATTGGCTGACCGGAAAAACCGACACCTTCTTTCCGGCACCGGGCGTTTGACAATTGCCCCGGTGGCCGCCGTGTGGCAGAAGGAGCGCACCATGACAAGATCAGGCGGTTGGGAACGGAGCGTGTGTTGGGGCGTCCTCGCCGGCGCCTTGCTTCTCGGCGTCCCGGCGCTCGCCGGGACCCCGTCCTTTTCCCAATGGGTCGACGCCCTGCGCCAGGAAGCCGCGGCGCGGGGCATCCGCAGTTCCACCCTGGATGCGGCGCTGAGCGGCCTCAAACCCATCGCGCGGATCATCGAGCTGGACCGCAAGCAGCCCGAGTTCACCCTGACATTCCGCCAGTACATGGACCGCGTGGTGCCACGGGCCCGGGTGGAAAAGGGGAGACAGAGGCTGCGGGAGAACCGGGCGCTGCTCGAGGAAATCGGCCGCAAGTACGGCGTGCAGCCGCGCTTTCTGGTGGCTTTCTGGGGTATCGAAACCGATTTCGGGCAGTTCACCGGCGGGTTTCGCGTCATTCCGGCGCTGGCGACGCTTGCCTATGACGGCCGGCGCAGCGCCTATTTCCGCCGTGAGCTCCTCAATGCCCTGGAGATCCTGGACCAGGGGCATATCGCGCTGCCCGACATGGTCGGCTCGTGGGCCGGCGCCATGGGGCAGAGCCAGTTCATGCCGTCCTCGTTCGTCACCTTTGCCGTGGACTACGACGGCGACGGGCGCAAGGACATCTGGAATACCAAGGCCGACGTTTTCGCCTCCGCCGCCAACTACCTGTCCCGGGTGGGCTGGAAGGGGGACCAGACGTGGGGGCGGCCGGTGCGGCTGCCCAAGGGTTTCGACGCAGGGCTCGCCAGCCTGAAGATACGCAAGCGCCTGAGCGCGTGGCAACGCCTGGGCGTGCGGCGCGCCGACGGCGGCGACCTGCCGAAACGCGATCTCATGGCCGCGGTGGTTTTAGCGGAAGGACCCGGCGGCCCCGCGTACCTGGTCTACGACAATTACCACGCCATTCTGAAATGGAACCGCTCGACGTTCTTCGCGCTCGCCGTCGGTTCCCTTGCCGAGCAGATAGGAGATGGATAAATTGCTTGTCCCATTCCGGAGTCACCCGGCACCGATGGCCGCGGCAATGAGTAGAAAACTGTATGCGAGGCGTTGGCTCATGGTCGCCCTGGCCTGGGCGGTCCTCGGGGGCTGCGCGGAGACGCAGTTCATCGCCCATACCGCCAAGCGGGTCGGCAAGGTCCACGAAGCGCCCAAGGCCGCGGCAACCTATAAGATCGGCAGTCCGTACCGGATCGAATCCACCTGGTATTACCCGGCCGTGGACTACGGCTACGACGAAACCGGCATCGCGTCCTGGTACGGTTCCAAGTTCGACGGCGGCCGTACGGCCAACGGCGAGATCTTCGACATGAATGCGTTGTCGGCGGCGCACCGGACCCTTCCCCTGCCCAGCGTGGTCCGCGTCACCAACCTGGAAAACGGCCGCAGCATGGTCCTTAGGGTGAACGACCGGGGGCCGTTCTCCCGGGGCCGCATCATCGACGTGTCCAGGCGGGCGGCGCAGCTCCTCGGCTTCCACAGGAATGGCACGGCCCGTGTGCGCGTCCATATCATGGCCAATGAAAGCCGGGTCCTGGCGGCCCGCCTGCAGGGCGAGGCGATCCTGGCAAAGATCGGCACGCCGATCATCGTTGCCCGGCTGCCCAGCCCCACCGTCAGCAGCGCCGCCTTGCCGCCACCGCCGGGAGCGGCGGCTGCCCCGGTGCCGGCGTCGTCTTCGCCGGCGGGGCAGGGGGTGGACGGCATCCCTGCCGACGGCATGGACGGGATGGTGCCGGAGGTGGCCGCGTCCGAGCCGGGGCTGGGGCTGGGGCTGGGGGTGGTGTCGGTCGTGGCCGTGGGTCCGACCGGGGTTTTCGTCCAGGCCGGGGCCTTCGCCCAGTTTGACAACGCCAACCGGGTGCGCGCTAGGCTGGCCAACCTGGGGCCGGTGAAGGTGACGTCGGTGCTGGTCAACGGGAGGGATCTGTTCCGTGTCCGCGCCGGGCCCCTGGCCAGCGTGACCGACGCCGACCGGATTCTGAAGTGGGTGATCGACGCCGGATATCCGGACGCCCGGATCATCGTCGATTGATTCCTCCCCGGGTGCGAAAACCGGGTGACCATGGTTTCGCCCGATTGACGGGCCGGTGAATACGCATACCCTGGGCACCCACGGCCGGGAGGCGCCCGGCGCCGCCAGGGCAGGGGGACGCAAGGTGAAACGGGAATCATGAACTATTCGCGATCGATGACGCCGGTCCGCCGCCTTGGCGTGCTGGCCGGTTTTCTCTGTCTGATCATCGCCTGGGCTGCCTCCGCGCCGCCGGCGGCGGCCATCGAGGTCGTCGCCCGCCAGGCCATCCTCATGGACATGGCGACGGGGGCGGTGTTGTTCGAAAAGAACGCGGACGAGCCCGCTCCGCCGGCGTCCATGAGCAAGATGATGACCGCGTATATGGTGTTCGAGCGGCTTCTCGACGGCCGCCTGTCCCTGGACGACACCTTCCTGGTCAGCGAGACGGCATGGCGCAAGGGCGGCGCCAAGAGCGGCAGCTCGACCATGTTCCTGGACCCCGGCAAGCGGGTCCGGGTGGAGGACCTGCTGCGCGGCATCATCGTCCAGTCGGGCAACGACGCCTCCATCGTGATCGCCGAGGGCCTGTCGGGAAGCGAACAGGCGTTCGCCGAGGAGATGACCCGGCGCGGCCGCCAACTGGGCCTCACCAACAGCGTCTTCAAGAACGCCACCGGCTGGCCCGATCCGGGCCACGTCATGAGCGCACGGGACCTCGCCATCCTGGCCAGGCGCACGATCGAGGACTTTCCGGAGTTCTACCACTACTATGCGGAACGGAACTTCACCTACAACGGCATTCGCCAGATCAACCGCAACCCGCTTCTCTACAAGGACATGGGGGCGGACGGCCTGAAGACCGGCCATACGACCGAGTCGGGCTACGGGCTCACGGGCACGGTCAAGCGCGGCGACCGCCGCCTGATCCTGGTGGTCAACGGGCTGCCCACCAAAAAGGCCCGGTCCCGGGAACCGAAACGCCTGTTCGAGTGGGGGTTCCGCGAGTTCAAGAACTACGCCCTGCTCAAGGCCGGCGACGTGGTGGCCGACGCCGACGTCTGGCTCGGCAAGGAGGCCACGGTGCCGCTGGTCATCGACAAGGACCTGATGATTACCCTGGCGCGCAAGGCCCGCCCCAAGATGAAGGTGAAGGCGGTCTTCGAGGGGCCCATTCCGGCCCCCGTCGCCATGGGCACGGAGATCGCCAGGTTGATTGTCACGGTGCCGGGCGAGGAAACGGTGCAGGTGCCCCTGGTCGCCGGCGCCGAGGTCGAACGCCTGGGTCTCCTGGGGCGGCTCGGGGCGGCCCTGAAATACATCCTCTGGGGCGGTGCCGTGACCGCCGGCCAGGCGGCCGCCCGCTAGCCGTGGCACGGGGGAAATTCATCACGCTCGAAGGCGGGGAGGGCGCCGGCAAGTCGACCCAGGCGGCGTTGTTGGGCGAGGGCCTGCGCGAGGCCGGGATCGATGCCGTCGTCACCCGCGAGCCCGGGGGGGCGCCGGGCGCCGAGGACATCCGGCGTCTACTAGTAGAAGGCGGCGTGTCCCGCTGGGAGGCCATCACCGAGGCCTTGCTCCATTACGCGGCCCGGCGCGAGCATCTGGCGCAGACGATCTTTCCGGCGCTCGACGCCGGGCGCTGGGTGGTGTGCGACCGCTTCGCCGATTCGACCATGGCCTACCAGGGGTACGGCCTGGAACTGGGGCGCGACGCGATCGCCCGGCTCCATGAGATCGTCGTCGGCGATTTCGCCCCCGACCTGACGGTGATGCTCGACCTGCCCGCAGACGCGGGCCTGGAGCGGGCGGCGGCGAAGGCCGGACGCGAGGACCGCTACGAGCGCATGGACCGGGATTTCCATGGCCGCGTACGCGACGGTTTCCTGGACATCGCCCGGCGCGCCCCCGAACGCTGCGCCGTGGTCGACGCCGCGCAACCGGTCGACGACGTGCAAAAGGTGATCCGCGCCCTCGTGCAAAAACGCCTGGGCGGGATGGCGGCGTGAGCCCCGAACGGACCCCGCCCGGGGAAGCCCCGTCCGGCGAGGACGGGCCGCCGCCGCCGCGCAAGAATCCCGATCTGGTTGGCCACGCCGCGGCCGAGGGCGTCCTGCTGGAGGCCTTCAACGCCGGGCGGCTGGCCCATGCCTGGCTGATCTCGGGGCCCAGGGGCATCGGCAAGGCGACGCTGGCGTTCCGCTTCGCCCGCTTCCTCCTGGCCCACGGCGGAGGCAGCGCGGGGAGCCTGTTCGCGGAACCCCCGCCCGACAGCCTGTACGTCGCCCCGGACCTACCGGTGTTTCGCCGCGCCGCCGCCGGCGGCCATGCCGACCTGCTGACCGTGGAGCGGGGCTGGGACGAAAAGAAGGGGCGGCTGCGCACCGAGATCGTGGTCGACGACGTGCGCGCCGTCGGCGCCTTCCTCGGCCTGACCGCCGCCGAGGGGGGCTGGCGCGTCGTCGTCATCGACAGCGCCGACGAGATGAACCGCAACGCCGCCAACGCCGTGCTCAAGGTCCTGGAGGAACCGCCCCGGCGCGCCGTACTGCTGTTGGTCAGCCATGTCCCGGGCCGCCTGCTGCCGACCATCCGCTCGCGCTGCCGCAGGCTGGTCCTCAAACCCCTCGCAGACGACGTGGTGGTGTCGCTGGTCGCCAAACACCGGCCCGGTCTGGGCGCCGAAGACGCGGCCGAGCTGGCCCGGCTGTCGGAAGGGAGCGTCGGGCGGGCCCTGGCCCTGGCCGCCGACGGCGGCCTGGAGCTCTACCGGGACCTGGTGGACCTGCTGGAAACCCTGCCCGGGCTGGACGTTGCCGGCGTGCATGCGTTCGGCGACCGGGTCGCCAAGCCGGGCGCCGACGACGCCTTCCGCGTGGTGGGCGATCTGTTGCGCTGGTGGCTGGGGCGGCTGATCCTGTTCGGCGCGCGGGGCGGCAAGGACGCCGGGGAAGGGATGCCGGGCCGCGAGCGGGCGCTGATCGAACGCCTTTTCCGGGCCGGCGGCCTTGATCGATGGCTGGAGGTGTGGGAAAAGACCAACCGCCTGCTGGCCCAGGCCGAGGAGTCCGGCCTGGACCGCAAGCAGGTGGTTCTCAACGTTTTTCTCGCCCTCGACAGCGCTGTCCGCCCTTGATCTCCATCCGTTGCGTCCATTAGGAAGAGCGAGAGCCGTGCAGGAGACAGCCGCGATGGCCGCGCGCAAGCGCTTTTACGTCACCACGCCCATTTATTACGTGAACGACGTGCCCCACATCGGGCACGCCTACACGACGCTCGCCTGTGATGTGCTGGCCCGCTTCAAGCGCCTGGACGGATACGACGTGAAGTTTCTGACCGGGACCGACGAACACGGCCAAAAGGTGGAGAAGTCGGCGCGCCAAGCCGGCATGGAGCCCGGCGCCTTCACCGACAGGATGTCGCAGAACTTTCGCGACCTGTCCGGGTCCATGCAGTTCACCAACGACGACTTCGTCCGCACCACCGAGGAACGGCACATCCGCGCCTGCCAGGCGCTGTGGACGCGGCTGAAGGAGCGGGACCAGATCTATCTGGGCACCTACGCCGGCTGGTACGCGGTGCGCGACGAGGCGTTCTATGCCGAGAGCGAGGTCACCGATGCCCCCGGCGGGAAAGGTGAGGGGACCGGGAAGATCGCCCCCACCGGCGCCGAAGTGGAATGGGTGGAGGAACCGAGCTACTTTTTCCGGCTCTCCGCCTGGCAGGAGCCCCTGCTCCGGTTCTACGAGGAGAACCCCGGCTTCATCCTGCCCAGGACTAGGCGCAACGAGGTGATCAGTTTCGTCAAGGGGGGCCTCAGGGACCTCTCCGTCTCGCGCACCAGTTTCCGGTGGGGCGTGCCCGTGCCCGGAGACGCGGACCACATCATGTACGTGTGGCTGGACGCGCTGACCAACTACATTACCGCCGTCGGCTATCCGGAGACCGAAAGCGACGCCTATGCCGCCTATTGGCCGGCCGACCTGCACATGGTGGGCAAGGACATCGTGCGCTTTCACGCCGTCTATTGGCCGGCCTTCCTGATGGCGGCGGACCTGGAGCCCCCGAAACGGGTCTTTGCCCACGGCTGGTGGACCAACGAGGGAGAGAAGATCTCCAAGTCCCTGGGCAACATCATCGACCCGGTCGCACTGGTCGAGCGCTACGGCCTCGACCCGGTGCGCTATTTCCTGCTGCGCGAGGTGCCGTTCGGCAACGACGGCGATTTCTCGCACCGGGCCATGGTCGGGCGCCTGAACGGGGACCTGGCCAACGACCTGGGCAACCTGGCCCAGCGGGTGCTGTCGATGATCGCCAAGAACTGCGGCGGCGCGGTGCCGGCGCCCGGTGCCCTGGCCGAAGAGGACAAGGCGCTGTTGGCCGAGGCCCACGGCCTGCTCGCCGGGATGCGGGCCAGCATCGACGTGCAGGCCTTCCACGAAGCGCTGGAGACGATGTGGACGGTGGTGCGCGCCGCCAACGGCTATATCGACCGCCAGGCGCCGTGGACGCTCAAGAAAAACGAGCCCGAACGCATGAACACGGTGCTTTACGTGCTGGCCGAGACCATCCGTCATCTGGCCGTCCTGGGCCAGCCGTTCATGCCCGGTTCCTGCGGGCGCATGCTGGACCAACTGGCGGTGCCCGAAGATGCCCGCACCTTCGCATGCCTCGGCCCCGGCCACGCGCTGAAGCCGGGCACCGCGCTGCCCAAGCCCGAAGGCATCTTCCCGCGCTACGTCGAGGCGGACGCGGAGGCCGCCTCGTGACCCTGGTCGACAGCCACTGCCACCTGGATTTTCCGGATTTCGCCGACGAACTGGACGAGGTGATCATCCGCGCCGGCGACGCCGGGGTCGGCTGGATGCTGACCATCTGCACCCATGTCACCCGGTTCGACGGCGTGCTGGCCGTGGCCGAGGCCCATGACAATGTCTTTTGCACCGTCGGCATCCATCCCCACGAGGCGGCCAGCGAACCCGAGGTCACGGCCGAACACCTGGTGCGCCTGGCCCGCCATCCCAAGGTCGTGGGCTTTGGCGAAACCGGGCTCGACTATCACTACGAGCACAGCCCGAGGGAGAGCCAGCAGCGGAGCTTCCGCGTCCACATCGCCGCGGCCCGCGAAACCGGCCTGCCGCTGATCGTCCACACGCGCGAAGCGGACGCGGACACCGCCGGGATCCTGCGCGAAGAACACGCCAAGGGCGCGTTTTCCGGCCTCATTCACTGTTTTACCGCCGGCCAGGCGCTCGCCGACAGCGCGCTCGAGCTCGGGTTCCATATCTCCTTTTCCGGCATCGTCACCTTCAAGCGCTCCGATGACCTGCGCGCGACGGCGCGGGCGGTTCCGTTGGACCGTCTCCTGGTGGAAACCGACGCGCCGTACCTGGCGCCGGTGCCGAAAAGGGGGAAGCGCAACGAACCGGCGTTCACCGCCTACACCGCGGCCGAACTGGCCGGGGTGAAGGGGATGGAAGCGGATGCCCTGGCACGGGCGACCACGGACAACTTCTTCCGCCTGTTCGCCAAGGCCCGGCGCACCCGCCCCGGGGACGCGACGGAGGCGGCCTCGTGCGGGTGACGATTCTGGGAAGCGGCCACTCCGGCGGCACGCCCGTGGTCGGCGCCGGATGGGGCAACTGCGACCCGGCGAACCCGCGCAACCGGCGGCTTCGTTCCTCCATCCTGGTGGAAAACGCCGGGACCACGGTTCTCGTGGACACGTCGCCGGATCTGCGCCGGCAACTGCTGGACAGCGGGGTGGAACGCCTGGATGCGGTGCTGTACACCCATTCGCACGCCGACCACCTGCATGGCATAGACGACCTCAGGGCCATCAACCGCGTCATGAACCGGCCGCTCGATACCTATGCCGACGCCGCCACCTGGGAAGCCATCCGCAACCGGTTCTCCTACGTGCTCAGGCCCTTGCCCGAGGGCACCGATTTCTTCTACAAACCGACCCTGATCGCCCATGAGTTCAAGGGCGGCGATTCCTTCACCATCGGCGATATCGATGTGCAGACCTTCGAGCAGGATCATGGCCGCGTCCAGACCCAGGGCTTCCGTTTCGGGCCTATCGCGTATTCCACCGACGTGTCGGAGCTTCCCGAATACGCGTTCGATGTGCTGGCCGGCGTCGAGGCGTGGATCATCGCGACCCTGCTCGACGAGCCCCATCAGACCCACGCCCATGTGGACAAGGCCCTGGCCTGGATCGAGCGCGTGAAACCGAAACGCGCCGTGCTGACGCACCTGAGCGAGCTCCTGGACTATGACACCCTTCGCGCGCGGCTGCCCGATGGGGTGGAGCCGGCCTACGATGGCATGGTGGTGGAAGTGGACGGGCGTTGATTTTCGCGCCCGCTGGCACGCCGCAACGCTTCAGCGTGCCGGCCCGGCGATCGAATCGGCCTGGCCGGGCGGGGCGCGAAACGGAAATACCGTCGGGAAAACGACGTATAAGCTGTTGGAATAAAACCGAATACCATGATTTGCCATAATATCCATTATGCGACAACCGGATATTCCGGCGTGGCGCCCCGGCCGCGACCGTTTCGGTATTTCGTGATCTCCCCCACCGCGTGTCATGATCGGCACGGGGCGCGGTCCGGTGTTTCCGGGAGGCCGGGATGAGCACCAACATCAAACGCCTGGTCGAGATCATGGCGTTGCTGCGCGATCCCGATAAAGGGTGCCCGTGGGACGTCGAACAGACGTTCGCCACCATCGCGCCCCATACCATCGAGGAGGCCTACGAGGTGGCCGACGCCATCGAGCGCGACGACATGGCCGGCCTTGTAGACGAACTGGGGGACCTGCTGTTGCAGGTGGTGTTCCATGCGCGCATGGCGGACGAGGCCGGGCACTTCGATTTCGACGACGTGGCCGGGGCCATCTGCGACAAGCTGGTGCGCCGCCATCCCCATGTGTTCGGCGACGCCAAGGTGGACGGCGTGGCCGACCAGAGCCGGGCCTGGGAGGAGCACAAGGCGAACGAGCGGCGGACCAAGGCGGGTTCCGAGGACGGCGCCGGCGGCAGCGTGCTCGACGGCGTCGCCCTTGCCCTGCCCGCCCTCACCCGGGCCCTGAAGCTGCAAAAGCGGGCGGCGCGGGTCGGCTTCGACTGGGACGACCCGGCCCAGGTGATCGAGAAGTTCCACGAGGAAATCGGGGAAATCGAGCGCGAGATGGCCGCCGGGGCGGCCGCCGACCGCCTGGAGGACGAGATCGGCGACCTGCTGTTCAACTGCGCCAACCTGGCGCGCAAGTTCGATGTGGACCCGGAGAAGGCGCTCAGGCGCGGAAATGCCAAATTCGGGCGGCGTTTCCGCCGCGTCGAGGCCCTCCTGGCGGCCGACGGCAAGCGCCCCGAAGACGCCACCCTGGCCGAAATGGAAGCCCTGTGGTGCCGCGCCAAACAAGAGGAATGATTTAACAAACGAAGGTCACACGTTGAATCTAAAGCGTTTTATTCCGTCCGCCCCCTGCCCCGCCGTGGCCGCGCCGGCGCGCCGGCGCCTGGCGGCGCGGGCCCTTGTGGTGGCCGCGTTCCTGGCGGTTGCCCTTGGCGGCTGTTACCTGCCCGTGCTTTTCGACGCCGAGGTGAAGATCATGCGCGGCGGCTACTACGAGATGGACTTCGACGGCTACCTGGTCTGGGTGCCCCTCTACGAGGGCCTGCGCACGGGCAAGATCTCGCCGGCCGAGGAAGTGGAGAAGGTGGAACGGCTGACGGTCGATCTGACGCGGGACACGGCGATCACGGACACCGGCTACTTCAAGCTGGGCCGTTTCCGGGTGCGTTGGAAAAAATCCGGCGACCTGCTGCGCGTCAAGTCGGTGACCTTCCTGCGCCGCAACGAGACCTTCATCGGCATCAAGTACGTGAAGACCACGGGCCTGATCACCCTGCGCGGCGCCGGCATCGGCAAATCGGCCCTCAAGCGGCTCGCCGCGATGGGGCTCGACACCGAGGGCGAGCTTCGCGTCAAGACCGACCTGCCCATCGTCGAACACAACGCGACCACGGTAACCGGCGGCGAACAGAAGATCCTCACCTGGAAGATCAAGAGCCTCTTCGACCCGTCGCCGAAGCTGGTCCTCGAGCTGCGCTAGTACCCCGATCGGTGGTGGCCTTACGGCCACGGGGGGCTCTGCCCCCATCCCCCCGCCAGGGGATTTCAATCCCCTGGACCCCAATTTATTGGGTTCCAAGGGTCTCGCCCTTGGTGGGGATCAAAAGGGGCAACGCCCCTTTGATTTCATTATTTGCCGTCGCCGAGAAGGCGGATCAGGGCCGTGTGGTCCAGGCGGCCCGCGCCCTGCTCCTGAAGCCGCGCCAGGTACCCCTCGACGAGGGTGGCCACCGGCACCCGGGCGCCGTTTTCGGCGGCCTCGGCGAGGACGATGCGCATGTCCTTCAGCATCCAGTCGACGGCGAAGCCGAAGTCGAACCTGTCCTCGATCATGGTCCGCGCCCGGTTGTCTATCTGCCAGGACTGGGCGGCGCCCTTGGAGATCACGTCCACCACCTTGCCGGCGTCGAGGCCGGCGCGCAGGGCGAAATTCAGGCCCTCGGACAGGCCCTGGATGATGCCGACGCAGCAGATCTGGTTGACCATCTTGGTCAGCTGGCCGCTGCCCACGGGCCCCATCAGGGTGACCGCCCGCGCGTAAGCCGCGATCACCGGCTCGGCCTTGGCGAAGGTTTCCGGCGCGCCGCCGACCATGATGGTGAGGATGCCCTTCTTCGCCCCCTCCTCGCCCCCCGACATCGGCGCGTCGAGGAAGCCCAGGCCCCGCTCGGCGGCGGCCCGGCCCACCTCCCGCGCCACCAAGCCCGAGGCGGTGGTGTGGTCGACCAGGACCGCGCCTTCGTCCATGCCGGCGAAGGCGCCGTCCGTGCCGTAGACGACGACGCGCAGGTCGTCGTCGTTGCCGACGCAGGTGAACACCAGGTGCGCACCGGCGGCCGCCTCGGCCGGGGTGCCGCCCAGGCGCCCGCCGTGCTCACGCACCCAGGCCTCGGCCCTGGTGCGCGTGCGGTTGAAGACGGTGATCTCGTGGCCCGCCTTGGCCAGGTGGCCGGCCATGGGATAGCCCATGGTGCCGAGGCCGATGAACGCCGCTTTGGTGGCCGTCATGTGCGCGTCTCCTGTGCCGGGACCGGGGGGAAGCCGTGCGGTTCGTGGTGGGGTGGTACTTTAGCCCGCGCCGATGGCCCGGTGAAGGGCGTCCCAGGTGGCTTCGTCGGGCGCCAGCAATAAGGTGCCCTCGATGATGCGGGGGGCCGGACGGTAGTAGGTTGTAGTCGCAATACCCTAGAGGCCTCTATGTCTGCTTTCGGGGGTAAAGCGGACGTAATTCAGGGTGTGGGTGAATGTCCGCTTATAGCCAAAAGCGGACATAATTTTCCAAGGACAGGTGCTGACTTCTGTGCGCGTTCCCAGTTTCTCACTGGGGTTTAGTGCAACATTCGTTCAAGAATTGCTCCAGCGCCTCGCGCGCTTGCGGCCACCCGGCTAGCCTGTGTCCGGCGTCTTTGATTAACACATATCTCGACCCGCCGATGGTGCGGCTGATATTGCAGCCCCTGTCGAGGAGAGCGTCGTTGGCGCCGACCATGCTCAACACCGGGACGTCAGAGGGCGCGTTAGGCGTGTCGCCCGAGTGTCTACAATCCGTGCCAATCAGGACTATGGCGGCAAACTCCGTTCCGTTGTAATCGCTCGCCGCTTGCCCGCCCTGGCTATGGCCCATCAGAATGATTCGGTTCTGTTCGATCCAATCGGCCTTTCGCAATTGGCGGAGCGCGTATTTGGCCCCCTCCTGGCGCATATTGCTAATGAGGATATCCCAGAAGCCGCAGCTATACGACCGCCGCCCAAAGCTGCTCGGCGCGAAGAACGCATAGCCCAAGTCGGAAAAATAGTCCGACCAGACGTCGCCATCCGGCGTTCGGGCACAACCGTGTAAGTAGATGACGGCCGGAAGCTTGGTCCCCGGCTTGAGCCGGGTCTTGCCGACCTGCCGCTGCCAGTCCTGCGGATTGGAGCGGATATCTTTCCCGAGCAGCAGCGGGTTAAACAGGCCGTCTCGGCGTGCGGCCGCCGGAATCTGGTGTAGGCCGGTCAACCAGGCCCGTTCGACGCTTCCTATACTTCCGGTGCTGCTCCCCGACGTTGTCTGGCAGGCGCCGACCAAAAGGGCCGCCCCCACAGCAAACCACAACCCCACTGGAAGAGTCTGTATCATCCACAGTCATCCAAAAATTGTCATTTTTCGTTGCTTTCATTCAACCCATTTAATTCGGTGTTAGATTAGAGCCCATCCGCGATGTGATCTATGGATCAGTTCACATACCGCAAATCATGGTGACTATCTCTAAGTCCGTAAATCAACGAATGTCCGCTTTGGGTCATTAGCGGACATTTCTCGTACCCTTCGGTTATGTCTGCTTTAGGGGGCAAAGCGGACGTAAATCGCAGCCCATCCGAAGGTCCGCTAATAGCCAAAAGCGGACCTTTGGCACTCCGGATTGCTTCATCGGGAAAAGGCCTTAGCGCCGGCGCACGAACAGGAAGTCGCCCCCTTCGTGGCCGGCCTTGCGCACGTCGGAATACTGGGGCGTCTGGTCGGCATTGAGGATCACCGGGCGGCGCATCTGGCTGAACAGCTGGGTCCCGTCGATGACGCTGGTATTCGCCTTCAGGACATCGATGAAGGCGGCGGCGAAGGGCGAATGCTTGCCGCCGCCGCGGTCCGCCACCGGCTCCAGCCCGCCCGACGTGAGGGCCAGGCGGGCGCGTTTTCCAGCCATGCGCCGGATGTAATCGGGGGTGTTCTCCCTGATCTT
>JACZQZ010000189.1 GCA_022545455.1 Pseudomonadota bacterium | reverse complement strand
TGGGAACGGGGCGGCGGAGAATCGGCTGCCGGCCGCCGGGCCCGCCCCGCGCATTCGCGCCCTTTGCCCTTGACGGGGGCCGCCGGCGCGCCTAAAAACCGCCGTTCCCGGGGCCACGGACGGCGGCCCCGAATTCGTGCGCAGAGGATCGATGACCATGGCCAGACGGTGCGCCCTCACCGGCAAGGGTGTTCAGACCGGCAACAACGTGAGCCACGCCCACAACAAGACGCGGCGCCGGTTCCTGCCCAACCTGCAGCCGGCCTCGGTGTTGAGCGACGCCCTGGGCCAGACGTTCCGCATGCGCATCTCCGTCCACGCGCTGCGCACCATCGAGCACAAGGGCGGCCTGGACGCCTTCCTGTTGAACACCCGGGATTCCAAGCTGTCGGGGGAGGCGCGCCGGCTCAAGCGGCGCGTGCGCAAGGCCGTGGAGCAAAAGACGGCCTGACGCCCGCGCACCCGAACACGCCGCACAGGCCCGCGATGCGCGGGTCTTTTTCGTTTTGCGCCGGTGTTCCAAGGCGGCGATCCCGGGACTATGGTGGCCGTGCCACAACCCCGGTATGGCGTGTCCCATGAAAAAAAGCCTGATTACGGCGCTCATCCTGCTGCCCGGCAACGCGCTGGTCTTCATCCCGGCGCTGATCGTCTGGTTGACGCGGGAGACGTCGTTCGCCGCCCAAATTGTCGGGCCGTCGCATGTGTTTTTCTGGGTGGGCGTTGCCGCCGCCGCCAAGGGGTTTATCCTCATGGCGTGGACGATGCGGGATTTCCTGGCCCACGGGAAGGGGACGCCGGCCCCCTGGGCGCCGCCGCAAAAGCTGGTCGTGCGCGGCCCCTACCGCCATGTCCGGAACCCCATGATCTCCGGCGTTATGCTGGCGCTCGTCGCGGAATCGCTGATTCTCCGGTCCCTGCCGGTGGGGCTGTGGCTGGCGGCCTTCGTCGCCGCCAACATGATCTACATACCGCTCAGCGAGGAGCCGGGGCTGGAGAAACGCTTCGGCGGCGCCTACCGGCTGTACAAGGCCAACGTGCCCCGCTGGTTTCCCCGCATGCGCGCCTGGCGCCCGCCGGGCGGCGGCTGATCGGCCACCGCCGGCCCGAACACCCGTTTCGGTCTGCGGGCGGTTTTCGGGGAACGGTATGCGCCCATGGCGCTACTCCGTCAGCTCGAACATCATCAGCAGCGTGCTCTGGAGCGGGTTATAGTTGTCGTCGGAAACGACGTAGATCAGGGTCTTGCCGCCGGGGCCCCGGCGCGCGTCCACCCCTTCGAAGTTGTCCACGGTCAGCGGCGGCCTGATCTCCGCCAGCACCCGGCCCTCGAGCCGGGCGCCGGGGCGGATGGTGGCGCTGTCGATGCGCACCAGGCGGACGGCGACGCCGCCGCGCAGGGTGAACCGGCGCTCGACGACGACCACGTCGCCGCCGGGAAGGGTCGCCGCGCCGGTGGGCGAGAAGCCGTCCCGGGTGGCGTAGGTGAGCACCGACCATCCCTCTTCGTCGCTGATCCAGCCGACCACGGCGTCCCCGGCGCCGTACTTCTCGGTGAGGGCGAGCAGGCTGCCGTCGTCGAGCATGGTCAGGGCCTCGATGCCGCCGTTTCTGGGCGCCTTCTCCAGCTCGACGGGCGGCGGCAGGGGCTCCGGCACCGCCACGCCGGGAAAATAGCGCCACAACCGGTGCCAACGCTCGAAGGCGACGATGATCTCCCCCTCGGCGCCGGGGGCCAGGGACTCGGCGTCCGCTTCCCTCACGCCGCTCAGGGCCCGGCCGTCGAGGCCGCTGATGGTGTCGAGTTCCCCGCCGCGCACCCCGGCCAGGTCGCCCCTTTCGTCGTAGACCAGCCGGGCGCTGAAGCGGAAGCCCCGGTCGGACAAGGCCAGGAATTGTTGGCCGTCGACGGTGACGGCGAGGGCCGACAGGCCGCCGAAGCGGGGGTCGGGCGATGTCAGCAACAGCCCGCCCCGATAGCGCAGCGCGCCGACGGTCGTCTGTTCCGGGACCTCCTCGTTCAGGGGGACGGCACGGGCAAGGACCTCGATGGGCTCGGCGAACGCCGGCCCGTGGGCGGCCGCGAAAAGCAGCGCGAGCGCCAGGGCGGAGGCGGGAAGGCGCAGGGGGGTCATGGTTCCTTGTAGTGCGGGCCGATACCGAAAGTCAAAATGACCTAGTCGTTTTGACTTTCGGGGTGAGCCGGAAGGACGACCCCAGCCCTGGCGTCCCTTGCCCGCGGGGCGGCCGGTGT
>JACZQZ010000188.1 GCA_022545455.1 Pseudomonadota bacterium | reverse complement strand
TTGAACCTGCGGCAAGGCTGTTGAAACGTTCCCTGATCCGCAGATGCGTTTCCCTGTTATCGCGAGAAAATTCCCTGTTCGGCTGAAAAAATTCCCTGTTCCGTCGCTTAGGGAATTTGCAAAAATTGTTGAGCAGTGTCAGCATGTTACCGGCAAATTTGAGGCTCGATTAGGCTGTTTTTTAAAAAATTCCCTGTTTTTTCCCTGTTTAACAGGGAAATCGCCGCTCCGGCCCCAGAGACGGGTTCGCACCAGACTGCCCGCACCACCACCCTACGCCTCCGGCTTCGGGTGGCAGGCCACCCGAAGGCGTTCAGGCGTAGGCGTGTCCGCTGAAGCCTTGGCGAAGGCGGACGGAGACCCCTCCCGCCTGCGCGTAGCCGCCAGGGCGAAGGCAAGGCCAGCGCAGGCGGCGCGCCTCACGCCTCCTTCTCGATGCGCTCCATGTCCTCGTCGCTGAGCCCGAAATGGTGCCCGATCTCGTGGATCAGCACGTGGCGGATGATGTGGGTGAGGTCCTCGCCGGTCTCGCACCAGTAATCGAGGATCGGGCGCCGGTAGAGGAAGATCATGTCGACGTCGGCGGGCGTGTCGGAAACGCTCTTGCGGTCGAGCGACACCCCGCGGTAGAGGCCGAGAAGGTCGAAGGGGCTCTCCAGCCCCATCTCCCGTTCCGTTTCGGCGTCCGGGAACTCCTCGATGCGGATCGCCACGCCCCGCACGTGGCGGCGCAGCTTCTCCGGGATCGTCTTCAAGGCGGTCCGGGCCATGGTCTCCATTCCGGCGAGGCCGGGCGGCACACTGAAATCCCCCATCATGGCCAGACCATAGACGGCCCCGGTTGCACCGCCAAGCGAGAGCCGAAATAACGCACACAAACAAGGTCAAAGGGGCGTTGCCCCTTTTGATCCCCACCAAGGGCCAACGGCCCTTGGAACCCGATTGAAGGGGTCCAGGGGTTTTGCAAACCCCTGGCCGGGGTGTGGGGGGCGGAGCCACCCATGGCCTTAAGGCCCTACGCCGAACCGGCCTTTCCCGTCGCCGGGTCCACGGCCGCCGCGGCGCCGTCCATGGCGGGATGGCGCAGGGCCTCGCTCGCCGGCCGGACGGCCCGGCCCAGGCGCGTCTCGCGGTGGGCGGTATAGAGGGTCGCCGCGAAGATGACGGCGGCCCCGACCCACGTCCAGACGTCGGGCCGCTCGGCGAAGAAGGCGTAGCCGAGGAAGGCGGCGAAGATCAGCCGCGAGAAATCGAACGGCAGCACCGCCGAGGCGTCGGCGGCGGCGAAGGCGCGCACCAGGGTCAGGTGGCCGGCCGTCCCCGCCAGCCCCATGAGCACCATCCACACCCACAGTTGCGGCGACGGCATGGTCCACACGAACAGCGCCGGCACCAGGGCCAGGGGCGTCATCAGCAGGCCCATGTAGAGGACGACGGTGCTGGCGGTCTCGGTGCGCGACAGCACCTTCACCATAAGCGCCGAGATGGCCATCATGGCGGCCGCCGACAGCGCCAGCAGGGCCGGCACGCCGAAGGCTTCCGCGCCCGGCCTCAGGATGATCATGGCGCCGGCGAAGCCGACCGCCGTCGCCGTCCAGCGGCGCCGGCGCACCGTCTCGCCGAGGAACAGGACGGCGCCCAGGGTGGCGAACAGCGGCGCGGTGAAGCTGAGCGCCGTCACCTCGGCCACCGGCATCAGGGCGACGGCGGAGAACCAGCACAGCATGGCGGCCAGGCCGCTCAGCGCGCGGACGCCGTGCAGGCCGGGCCGGCGGGTCCTCAGCCCCCGGAGTCCGGTGCGCAGAAACCATGGCAGCATGAAGAGCAGACCGAAGAGGCTGCGGAAAAAGACGAGCTCGAACGGGTGCAGATCGGCGGACGCGTGGCGGATGAGGGCGGTGAGGATGGCGAAGCTGGCCCCCGACATCACCATCCAAACGGCGCCGCGGGCCGGCGCCGGAACCCTGGAGAAGGCGGCGGCGAGGGAGCGCAAGGCGGGCATGGGGGCAAATTACGCATGCCGTGGGGGAAAATGCCAGTTTCCCCGCCGCCGGGTTAGTGGCCTTTATCAGCTAAATTGCACCCATACGATCGCTTTTCCCGTTTCCTCGGTAGGAGGGGAGGCGCAGGCGATGGCGGGGCCATCGTCAAGCCTTCCCGACGCCCCGGGGGGCCACCGGGGGGTGTCCCCCCGACAGCGTATGCGGGGGGCGCCCCCGCGACCCCCGAGGGGACGGGAAAAGCGACCCGAAGGGCGGCGTT
>JACZQZ010000127.1 GCA_022545455.1 Pseudomonadota bacterium | reverse complement strand
GTGTCCTCGTCGACGGCGGCGCGGGTCGATGTCAAGGGGTTCTTGGCGCCGGGCAAGGGAGTACTGGGCCCCCGGTCAGGGTTTCATGTTCAGGATCAGGCTGGCAAGCGCCGTCACGTAGGCGCGCAGGAAAAGCGGATAGGTTCCGATGCTGGCGCGCGCGGCGGCCAGCGCCAGGCGCGCATCCCCGGCGGGAAGGTATTTGCGCGCCGCGCCGTGGTGCAGCGACGCGATGCGCTTGCGGTAGCGCATCTTGTCGCGGACGCTTTTTTCGGGCAGGGCGGCGAAATGGTCCTCGACGATCTTCAGCCCCGCCGCAAGGTGTGTCGCCACCGAGCCGGAGGCGCTTGCTCCGTGCATGCGGTATTCCGTCAACGGGTCGGGAATGAAGGCAAACCGCGCCCCCGCCCGGGACAGCTTCAGCCACAACTCGTAGTCCTCGGCGGTCTGGTAACCGGCGTCCTCGGAGAAGCGGCCGACCCTGTCCAGCCAGTCCTTGCGGACCATGACGGCGGACGGCGTGATGCAGGTGCCGTCGAACAGCAGGCTGCGGTACCGGGTCCTCGCCTCCGGACCGGAGCGCACGGTGCGGACCTCTCTCTCGTCGCGGAACATGACCATGCCGTGCCCGAGGACGTCGATGTCCGGCGTCACGGCGGCCAGGCAGCGTTCCAGCTTGGCGGGGCGCCAGCGGTCGTCGGAATCGAGAAAGGCGATCCACCCGGCCCGGGCCTTCTCCACGCCCAGGTTGCGGGAGGCGGCGATGATCCCGTTGTTGCGGAAATGGATCAGCGTGACCCGCGCATCGTTCAGGCGTTCGACGACCCCGACGGTGTCGTCGTCGGAATGGTTGTTGATGACGATGGCCTCCCAGTCGGGCATGGTCTGGGCGGCCAGGGACCCCAGGCATTCGCGCAGGAAGCCCGCCTGGTTGTAGGTCGGAACGATCACCGAGACTCGCGGGCCGGCCATCACCCGGTCGTCGCTTTGGCCGCGAAGGCCGCGCGGCACAGGCTGAGCGTCGCTTCGATTTCGGCGCCCTCGTCGCCACCCAGCCGGAAACCCGTCGCCAACAGCTTGTCGTTGCGATAGTGCAGGTCGCCGCCGGTGTCCTGTCCCGGCGGAGTCGCACAGCGGATGGGCGGGGCGAAGCCGAGGACGTTGCGGCACCTCTCGGCGATCAGGCCGGCCATCTCGTACGATGACCGGCTGCGGCCGCTGCCCACATTGAACACTCCGTCGCCCCATGCCTCGGCGGGCAGGCGCAGGAAATGGTCCACGGCGCGCGCCACGTCGGAGAGGGGGATGAAATCCCGGCGCTCCCGGCCGGTGCCCCGGAGGACCAGTTCCCCCCTGGTCACCGCCTGGCGGCAGAGCTCGTTGCTGAGCAGCATCCAGCAGTCGGCCGCGGGGTCGGCCGGCGCGCCCATCGCGTTGGACAGGCGCAGCACCAGCCCCGCGATCCCCGAGGCCAGCACCAGCTCCTCGGCCGCGCGGTGGGTGATGGCGTAGGGGTGGACCGGACGGGGCACGGTCTCTTCGCTGATCTCGCCCCGCAACGGCGCGCCGTAGACATGGGCGGTGGAGACATAGACGAAGCGGCGGACGCCCGCCTTCTCCGCCGCCGCGAGGAGCTTGCCGGTGCCGAGCACGTTGACCATATGGGCGCGTTCGGGATCGGCGGCGCAGTCCCGCGCGTTCATGGCCGCCAGGTGGAGCACGGCATCGACACCGTCGCAGATCGCCGCCAACGCGCCGTCGTCCAGGAGGTCCGCCCGCACCACCTGCATGCCCCCGGCCCAGGCCGGCCGGTCCTGCGGCGGCCGGCGGGTGGAAACCCGAAGGGTGTAGGTTCCGGAAGCTTCCAGATGGCCGAGGATGCGGCCGCCCAGATACCCTAACCCGCCGGTGACGAGGACCGTTTCGCTCATCCGCTTCCGGCCGTCCAGTCGTAGGGGATGTAGGAATCCATGGGATCGCGGCGGACGATCTCGTCGGGGTCGTGGGGGATGGTGGCGCAGTTGGCGACGATGGAGGTTTCGCTGCCCAGTCCCTTAAAGCCGTTCCAGATCATCGGCGGAACGGTGACCAGGGAGTAGTTGTCGGGCCCGAGGACCATCTCCTGCACCTCTCCCTTGGTGGGGCTGTCGGGACGGTCGTCGTAGAGGACGAACCTGATCTCGCCGTGGGGCACCGCGTAGTTCAGGATCATCCGCTTGTGGATGTGCCAGGCCTTGATCGCGCCGGGGAAGACGCAGGAAAAGTAGATCTCGCCGAACGCCTCGAAGACGTCCCAGTCCCGGCGCAGCATGTGCATGACCTTGCCGCGCTCGTCGGCTATCTGGCGCAAGGGCGTTATGCGGACGCCGTCGATGATTCTAGCTCTCCATGAAGGCTTTGATCTGGCGCCGGGTCGCGTCCACGGGGCTCTCGCCGTCGTGCACGGCCCGGTACCACGAAACCGTCTCCGCGATGGTGCGCCCGGCGTCCCATTTGGGCGACCATCCAAGCCCGGTTTGCGCCTTGTCGATGCTCAGGTGCAACAGGGTCGCCTCGTGCGGGTCGCCGGGCTCCCGTTTGACGGCGATATCGCCGCCGCCCCAGTCGCGGACCACGGTCTCGGCAAGCTCGCGCACGGTGCGCACGGACCCGGGCCGGGGCCCGAAGTTCCAGGCGCCCGAATGGCGCCCGGGGTCTTCGAGCAACCGGGCGGCGAGGAGCAGGTAGCCCGACAACGGCTCGAGCACGTGCTGCCAGGGCCGCGTGGCGTCCGGATTCCTGAGCACGATCTCGGCGCCTTCCTTGAGGGCGCGCATGCAGTCGGGCACGCTGCGGTCCGCGGTCCAGTCGCCGCCCCCGATCACGTTGCCGGCGCGGGTGCTGGCGACGCCGGGCGCCCCGTCGCCGTGGAAATAGGAGGTGATATAGGCGCCGATGACCATCTCGGCGGCGGCCTTGGAGGCGCTGTAGGGATCGTGGCCCCCCAACTCGTCGTTCTCGCGGTAGCCCCACACCCACTCCTTGTTGCGGTAGCACTTGTCGGACGTGATGCAGACGACGGCGCGCACCGACGGCGTGGCGCGGACCGCCTCCAGGACGTTGACCGCGCCGCCGACGTTGGTGTCGAAGGTATATTTCGGCTCGTCGTAGGAGCGGCGCACGAGGGACTGCGCCGCCAGGTGGAAGACGATCTCGGGCCGGGCTTCGGCGAAGGCCGTTCGCACGGCGTCCGCATCGCGCACGTCGCCGTCGACGTGGCGGATCATGCGCTCAAGGCCGAGAAGGTCGAACAGGGGCTGCCCGCCCTCGGCCGGAAGCGCATACCCGGTGACGTCGGCGCCCAGTTCCGTCAGCCACAGAGAAAGCCACGATCCCTTGAAACCGGTGTCGCCGGTGACGAGGACCCTTTTTTCGCGGAAGACGTCGTACACGGCCCGGCTCACGTGCTGTGCCAGGGGGCCTCGCCCTGCGTCCACAGGCCGTTAAGCAGCGCAAAATCGCGGTAGGTGTCCATGCACTGCCAGAACCCGTCGTGCCGGTAGAGCATCATCTGTCCGTCGCGCACCAGCCCCCGCAGGGGCTCCTGCTCCAGCACCAGGTCCTCGCGGTCGTCCAGGTAGTCGAACAGCTCCCCGCGGCAGACGAAAAACCCGCCCGAGATCCGCCCGCCCGTGGCCTGGGGCTTCTCGTTGAACTCGAAGACCTTTCCCGAAGCGTCGCCGTCCAGTTCCCCGAAGCGGCCCGGCGGGCGTACGCCGGTGACCGTCAGGATCTTGCCGTGCTCCCGGTGAAAGGCGACCAGGGCGTCGAAATCGATGTCGCCGAGCCCGTCGCCGTAGGTGAGCATGAAGTTCTCCTCGCCGGCCACATACTCTTCGATCCGCTTGACCCGCGCCCCCGTCATAGCGTCCAGGCCCGTATCGGCAAGGGTTACCCGCCAATCCGCCTGGTCGTGGTTTCCGTGGTATTCGATGGCCTTGTCGCGCCCCAGGGTAACGGTGAAGTCGGTGGTGTGGGCCTCGTAGTTCAGGAAGAACTCCTTGATCACCCGCGCCTTGTAGCCCAGGCACAGAATGAAATCCCGGTGCCCGGCCCGGGCATAGCTCTTCATCAGGTGCCACAGGATCGGCAGGTCGCCGATGGGGATCATCGGCTTCGGCAGATCGTCGGCGATACCGCGGATGCGGGTGCCCTGCCCGCCGCAGAGAATGACCACTTTCATCGGTGCGTTCGCTCCGCTTTCGGATGTGTCGGGGCCGGCGTTCCGCCGCCGGCTCCATTGATACACGCCGCAAGGCGGCGTGAACAAGGGGCTGGGATACCCGCTTCCGGCCCGCCCCAGGACGGGATCACGGGTTCACCATTTGCGGCTTGGAAACGGTCAACGGGTCGCCGGCGTCGTCCAGCCCGTCGATGGCGGCGCGGCCGACGGCCAGGATGGCCTCCTCGGCGCTGCCCCCGATATGGGCCGTGGCCAGGAAGTTGGGCAGGTCCAGGAGCTCGGAATCCTCCGGCGGCTCGGTGGCGAACACGTCGAAGGCGGCGCCCGCCAGGCGTCCCTCCTTGAGCATGCGTTTGAGCGCTCCCTCGTCCACCAGGCCGCCGCGCGCGGCGTTGATCAGGATGGCCTCGGGCTTCATCAGGGCCAGCCGTTCGGCGTTCAGCATGTTCCGGGTGGTGTCGTCCAGGGGCACGTGCAGGGTGACCACGTCCGCCGCCCGGAGAAGGGGCTCCAGTCCCACCGGCTCCACGTCGTGCCGGCCATAGAATTCCGGGAAGTCCAGGATGTCGTGGGCAAGGACGCGGCATCCGAAGGCGCGCAACAGGGGCGCCAGGTCCTTGCCGATATGGCCGCAGCCGATGATGCCGACGGTCCTGTCGGAAAGCTGCCGGCCCACGGGCTGGCGCCAGGTGCCGGCGCGCACCTCGGCGTGGACCATGGGCACGTGGCGCAGCAGGGCGACGGCAAAGCATATGACCAGTTCGGACACGGACCGCTTGTTGCGGCCGCCGGTCCAGCCGAGCCGGACGCCGTGACGGGCCATGGCCCGGGTGTCGATGGAATCCAGCCCGACCCCGTATTTGGACACCACCTTGAGCCCGGGCAGGGCGGAGAAAACGGCGTCGTCCATGCGTTCCAACCCGACGATGACCCTTTCGCGCCCCTCGAGGAAGGCGATCAGCCCGTCGCCGGCAAGGATCACCCCCTTGTCGTTGAAGGTGACATCGTCGTAGCGCGCCAGCAGTTCGGCGCGCAGCACCGGGTGGCGCGAAAACGAGCGCGAGGCGACCGCGACCGGCGCCGGATTTTTCGTGCCCTTCACGCGGTGCGGCCGTTTTCCAGGTATTCGGCGCACATGGCGGCGAAAGCGTCGTCGTTGGGGTAGGTATCCTTGAACACCCGGCCGTCGGAGTCCGGCAGGATCAGGGTGACGCTGTCCGAACCGGTGTTTTTCTTGTCCTTGGCGATGGCGGCGAGGAAACGTTCCAGGGGCACCGGATGGTCCTCGAATCCGGCGTAGTTGGCCTTCAGCACCGGATGGGCGCGCCGGTAATAGGCCTGCGTTCCCACGCCCAGGCGCACGGCGGCGTCGTTGGCCATGTCCATGCCGATGGTGACGGCGATTCCGTGGGGGATGGCGAAGTCCGTGGCGGCCTCGATGGCGTGGCCGAAGCTGTGGCCGTAGTTGAAGACGTTGCGCACGCCGCGGTCGAACTCGTCGTCCTCGATGTAGCGCTTCTTGATCTCCAGCGAGCGGCGGACGGCGTCCGCCATCACCGCCCTGTCCTCGAACAGGCGCCCGTAGTCGGCGGCGATGCGGTCGAACGAGCGGGGCCCGTCGATGGCGTGCACCTTCAGCATTTCGCCGACGCCCGAGCGCACGTCCCGTTCGTCCAGGGTGTCGAGAAAGGCGGCGCCGATGGTCACCCCCCGGGGCGGGGTGAAGGTGCCGAGGATGTTCTTGACCGCGCCGCAGTTGATCGAGCTTTTCGACCCGATACAGGAATCGGCCTGGGCGAGAAGGGTCGTCGGGTAGAAATGCCACGGCACACCGCGCAACAGGGTCGCCGCCAGGAAGCACGCGATGTCCTGGGTGATGCCGCCGCCGACGGCGACCACGACGTGGTCGCGGCGGATCCCCCTGGCCACCAGGTGGTCCACATAGGCGGGAAAGCGGTCCAGCGACTTGTTCTCCTCGACGGCGTCCACCAGCAACACCGACGCCGAGGCGAGCACGTTTATGAGCCGGTCCCCGTACAGCCCGGCCACCCGCCGGTCGATGATGAAGTGGGCGTTCCCGGGAACCGCGGAGTCGAGGCGCGGCAGCGCGTCGTCTTCGAACGACACCGTGTAAGCCCCCGTGTGGGAGCGGATGGTCAGCGGTTCAGACACGGGTGAAGCCGCCGTCGATGGCGATGTTCTGTCCGCTGATGTAGGTGTTTTCGGGTCCCGCCAGCCAGGCGACGAAAGCGGCGATCTCCTCGGGCCGGCCGAGGCGCCGCGCCGGCACCTGGGCGCTGAGTCTGCGGATGGCGTCCTCGCCGAGAACGCTGCGGGTCATATCGGTGTCGATGAAACCGGGCGCCACGCAGTTGGCGAGGACGCCGAATTCGGCGACTTCCGCCGCCAGCGCCGCCGTCATCCCGTCCAGGGCGAACTTGCTGGTGGAATAGGGGGCGCGCCGCGCTTTGCTGATCTTGCCGTAAATCGAGCTGATGTTGACGATGCGGCCCCAGCCCTTGGCCTTCATGCCGGGAACGACGGCCCGGCACAACAGGAACGGGGCGGTCACGTTCACCCGCTGGATGCGGGCGAAATCGTCCGCATCGGCCTCGGCGAAGGGACTGATGGCCGTGATGCCGGCGTTGTTGATCAGCACGTCGACGCCCAGACCCGCCACCGCGTCGGCGAAGGCCTGGGTCGCCGCCCCGTCGGCGAAGTCCACCGCCCGGTACTCGGCGCCCTCGGGCACCGTTCCGTCGGCCCGGGTGCCGGTGGCGATGACGCGGGCTCCGTCGGCGAGCAGCCTTTCGGCGATGGCGCGGCCGATGCCGCGGGTGCCGCCGGTGACCAGGGCCAGTTTTCCGGAAAGGGGTTTGGTCATGGCTGTTTCCCTAATACGTCCGCCACAGCGGGTCGTCCTTCATGTGGGCCTCCACCTTTTCCAGGTCGGCCGGGCTGTCCACCGAAAACGACGGGATATAAGGATACGGCGCGATGCGTTGCCGGCCCCCGTTGTCGCAGATGCGGTTGGAATCGCAGGCCTCCCTGATCTCCAGGGGCGATTCGGGTTCGCCGGTGAACCACTTCAGGAAATGCCAGCGGAAGGCGAAGATGCCGTAGATGCGCAGCGCCCCCACGTCGGGCGTCAACGCCTCGCAATAGGGGATGGGGCTGCGCGAGGTGTACAGCACGTCGCCCTTCACGTCGTGGACGATCTTTATGATATCCGGGTTGCGGAACACGTCCTCGTCGACGATCTCCATGGCGAGCACGGTGGCGGGCACGTCCTCGTCGTCCTCCAGGGGCTTGACCACCGCGTCGATCATGTCGGGCCGCATCATGGGCTCGTCGCCCTGGACGCAGACCACCACGTCGTCTTCGGCCAGATCGATGCCGCACTTTCCGGCCGCCTCGGCCACCCGGTCCAGCGCCCGGGTGTGGGTGTCGGCGGTCATGATCACGGGATACCCCCGGGATTCGCCGAAGGCGCGGATGTCCTCGTCGCAGGTGGCCAGGTAGAGGCCGTCCCAGCGGCCGAACATCTGCGCCCGGGCGAACACGTGCTCGACCATGGGCCTGCCGCAGATGGGCAGCAGGGGCTTGCCGGGGAAGCGGCTCGCCGCCAGCCGCGCGGGGACGACGCCGATGATCTTCATCGCCTAGTGGCCTTTATCAGCTAAATTGCACCCATACGATCGCTTTTCCCGTTTCCTCG